>PAUP01000056.1 GCA_002712765.1 Cytophagaceae bacterium
AGGCTGATTTATTACTTCATGTAGTCGATATTTCGCATCCTCAATTTGAAGATCACATCGCATCGGTCAATCAAATTCTTGACGAAATCGAAAGCGCCGACAAGCCTGTGCTCATGGTGTTTAATAAAATAGACGCTTATACCCCAGAGGCCTATGATGAGGAAGATCTCATGGTAGAGCGCACAGCAGCACATTATTCACTAGATGAATGGAAAAAAACATGGATGTCTCGCACCAATGGCGATTCTATATTTATCTCGGCCATCAATAAGGGTAATATGGAGGCTTTTCGAAAAAAGGTGTATGAGCGTGTCCGCGAAATCCACATTACACGCTTCCCGTATAACTCTTTTTTATATCCAGAATACGAAGAATATACAGAAGAGTAAATACTGAGAAATTACAGCATATTTCTTCCATAAAAAAAGCTGCACTATATGCAGCTTTTTTATATTAAGTCCCCCAACTTAATAAGATTATAAAATAATCTGATGTAAATATGAACAATTGTTAGTTTATAACAAAGCCTAAAGTAATATTTAACTATTCGTTAAAACACACCTTGATTTAAACTAACGTTGATCGATAAAATTAGGTCATTCTCAGAGCATTAAAAGGAATAATTAAGTCCTAATAGCCAGTACGATTGTAATTCATTATCTACATCGTCAAAGGTGAGAGGGTCTGCTCCTTCGGCAAGATTCATTGTTTCAAAATTGAGCGTTTCTTGTTTGTTACTTCTCAAACCAAATTCAAAACCTACCCCAATATTTTTCCACAGGGTATATCCAAAGGAGTTGATCCAGGTCCAATTGGACAAATCGCTACTCTCATAACTTTGAAAAGTAGATAGGTTGGATTTAAAGTTAATCGCTCCGATTTGACGCGTATAATCTACTAAAATCTTTGCGCCTAATGAAGACTCAAAAATGGCATCATTATCGGCAAATACGAAGTTGTAGTTTAACGGATGTACCACAACGACCAAATTCTCGATAGGTGTCCAAGTAGCACCCACACCAAGGTCCAAATAACCGGGGTCATTAAAGTTATTAAGTAGGGTAGTTCTGTACTCGGCTAAGGCAGATGCAGCGAGATTTTTGGCGATGTTTCTACCGTAGAGCGACGAAATATTAAAAACATCTGTTCCTTCCTGAAAATCAGAATTATCGGTAGGATTATCTTCATCATCAAATTTTACCCACCCGAGATTAACATTGAGCGCATTGCGCCAGAAAAACTTCTCTTGTTTTAGGTTGGCAAAACCATTGACAGTTACACCAATGTTTCCAGATGACAAGTTGGGTGTACCTTGACTGTACCATTTATTAAATTCTGATAGGCTACCTCCAATAGTTCCAAAAGCTCCTGTGCGCCATCCTGGTAAGGCATCAATTTTTGCCTGTATAGCATCAACCTCACCCTTAAGTTTTGCAATTTCTGCTTTTTTAGGTGCTTTTTCTGCTTCTAATTCTTCTTTGGTTTGGGCAAATGTGCTTAAGGAGAAGCAAGCACAGATGGCCAGAATAACAATTTTTCTCATAGTTTGATATGTTATAGTTTATATCAAAGATAGCAGAAATACAAGAGATCTCAGAAAAAACAAGTGAATTTGACTGCCCCCTAGAAAGCTGTCATACAGTAGCTTAAGGGATGGTGTATTTAAATCCTAGCCCGATGACTTCTCTAACCTGTAAGCCATTAACTGCGTTGTCATCATAAATAGCTTGAAAGGTAAAATTGGCCGTGACAAATTTATTTACAGTAAGTGCCAAATTTAAGGTGTAATCTACATCTACATTTTCGGGTGATTCGATATAGTCACTGTATAAACTCAAGATGTTTTCCATGAGAATGTTTTCCATGAGCTCAAATTTGGCGTAGGCTCTCATCGAAGCTCCAAGTTCAAATCGTAAACTCTCATTGGCCTCAACCCCAAAGTAAGGTGTATAGGCGGCCAAGGCTTCAGGGTCAGACCGATCTACCCTGGTAAACATTTTATTGACCATAATAAGACGTGCAGAGGCTGGAGCGATATTGATCTTGTAATTATTACTTTTTTTCCATAAAAAACCAGGCCCCCCTTGCAAATAGGCAGGAGAGAAAAATCGTGTTACTTCACGGCGCGCAGGTACTTCTTCTATCAATTCGCCTTGATCGTCAAAAACTTCTTTTTCAAAAAAGACAAATCCCTTTCCAAGTTGCGTGGTAAAGTTGATAAAGACCGAGTAATTCCAGTTGGTGTTTTTGATACGCGAACCTACGGTAGAGTTAATTTCAAAGCGATCACTGGTCTTGCGAGAAAAGGCTTGGTCTTTGATCTTGGTTTGCCCATAATCTACGATTACCTTGGTGTCCCAGCTAAAACTTTTCTTTTTGTAGTTAAGGTCATAGGAAGCATTAAGACTACCAGCAATATTAGAAGTTCCTCCTCCTTGCCATTCGGCATTAAAGGCACTTTGATTAAAAAGCAGTGCAATCACGCCGCCACTTCTCCAACCGTCTGGTATAGAATCTTTAGGGTTTTTCTTTTGAGCAAATACGGCCGGAGCCCCTAATAAGAAGAAGAGAATACAATAAAAACGCATGCAATCGCGACAATTTTAAAAAATCGCAAATATATTATTTTAGGCTAATTCTGGAATAAAATTTAAAGCTGTTTCCTTACTTATTTTTTGGGTCGTTTGTACAAGGGTACAGAAGAGCATGCCTCACCAAAAAGAAGCGAGCGTGCAATGGGTTGTAGTTTTTCTATCAATAGGAGATAGGCATTCTCGGGCACAGGTAGATGCGCACATCCTTTTACAATAATTGGTTTATTTTCAAAGGGCGCGGTATCGAGTTTGGTCAATACCTCCGTATATAAAATGGTTTCTAAGGTTTCAAGAGTACCAGCGACCGCTTTTTTAGCCACGCCTTGAAGCTTGGTCGCCACCAACATATGCGCCCAGGCAGGAATGATGGCCTCGGTACTGCAGTTTATCGCCACATAGGCATCTTGGTATTGTTGCCAGTCATGGGTGTTTACGCTTTCGCGAAAGCTTGATTCTCTCAGTATAATGCCGCCGTCTAGCCATTGCGAAATATCCAAAACAACTCTGACTCCGGCAGGATAATAATCTTCCAGATTAAAGGTGATCAGTGCGCTGTTCGCAACGCGATTTACTATTTCTCCCATCTTTATTCTTTAGAAAAATGTGCTTATAACATGCCTAGTTCTAGTTTGGCCTCTTCAGACATCAAATCTTGTGTCCAAGGCGGATCAAAGGTGATTTCTACCTCACAATCATTTACTTCTTTAAGTGACTTTACCTTTTCTTCTACCTCTAATGGCAGCGTTTCGGCCACAGGGCAATTAGGCGTGGTCAGTGTCATTAAGATTTTGGTATCGTAATCTTCGTTTACAAAAACATCGTAGATCAGTCCCAATTCATAAATATCGACGGGTATTTCAGGATCAAAAATGGTTTTGAGCACTCTTACGATTTTCTCTCCTAAATCTTCAGTATTAATTGTTTCACTCATAATATCATAGTCTTACGGAAGTTATTCCTATTCATTGAGCTGCGTCTGATAGGCAACAGCATATAATTTTATTTGTTTGATCATACTCACCAGACCATTGGCACGGGTAGGAGAGAGATGTTCTTTTAAACCAATTTCGTCTATAAAATCGGTATCTGCCTCTATGATGTCTTGTGGGTTTTGACCTGAGAAGGCTCTGATCAAAATAGCGATGATACCTTTGGTAATAATAGCATCACTATCTGCGGTAAAACGTATCTTGCCATCTTCCATAGCGGCATGTACCCAAACCTTACTTTGACATCCTTTAATGATGTATTCTTCGGTCTTGTAACTAGGATCGATCAAAGGTAATGACTTACCAAGATCAATCATGTATTCATACCGCTGCATCCAGTCATCAAACATGGAAAACTCATCGATAATCTCTTCTTGTATTTCTTTAATTGATGCCATATTTTTTAACTAAGTCTATGCAAAGATAATGCCTATTGCACTAATAGTCATCTTGACAGGTTAATGCTTAAAGCATTTTATGCAAATACCATATTTGACGGTGTTCATCCCGCATTAATTCAAAGGGTAATACACGCGATGTCGTTTTTACAAACCCCAAGCTTTTATAAAATGATTGGGCTTGTACGTGGGTATCCATGGCGTCAAGCCAGATTAATTGATGCTTGTCTTTTTTAGCGATTTTTTGAGCGTATTGCATCATCAATTTACCAATACCTTTTCCCTGAAAGTCTACTGCGAGGTATAATCGGTGAATTTTGAAAGCGCGATACTCGGGCAGTGGGGCATAGGGTGTATGGGTATTGTACTTAAATATACCAATAGGTACACTTGATGTCCCGTTTTTATCGCTATAGTTTATAAGGTAATATTTTGATTTTTTCTCATTGAGTTCTTTTGTAAAATGTTCTAGCTGGTATTGCTGGTCGAGATACCACTTGCCATTGTCTTCCCAATAGTGCCCATAGGCTGGGGTATAAATCGTTTGCAGGAGCTGATAAACCTCAGAATGATCTGATAGCGTGAGCGCTTGTAAATGAATGTGATCAGAGAGTGCGATCATCTAGCTGCCCTATTCTTCCTGAAGTTGGGCCTCCAAGATTTGATTGTCGATATCGTATATGCGCAAGGTGTCTTCCTCTAGGGTAAACCGATCTCCCTGAATAAAGGTGATTAAAAACTCTTTTTCTAGCGAGGCTTTGTCTTTGCAAAGCATCTTAGTTGTTGTAGGTTGAGAAAACCTAAGTTGATAACGTGTTTGACGCATTTTTAAGTTGTAATTGTTGCAACCAGCATACCCAGAAATGCGTTTGGTCTCTGGGTCTATATTTAAGGTAATACCTTCTCGAGCAACATCTTTGCCATTTAACGAAGTTACACTAAAGGACCCTCCGAGTATAGGAATGTCACCTTCGGTGACCGCTGTTTTTTGCATGGTGTTAATCGTGACTAAGCTATAACGAGCCGCAGGAAAGCGATCTTTCATAGGAAGTACAGCTTCTTTTTTGACCCTGATCGTGTAGGAGTAGCCTGGTTGATAATCAAAACCTTCAATAGTATCATAAAACACAGTCCAGGTGTTGTCACCAACACTTTTTACCTGAAGACACTTACCGTTTTGATCACAGTCTACCGTGGTATCTGCCACTTCCCATACAAACTCTTCGGTGGTGGGAGTCGCTATATCTGTAGACTTGCAGGCGTTTAATCCTAGCATCACAAATAGGACAATAAAAAGTTTTGAATTCATCTACAATTGATTTTAAGATAGCATCATCACTGCGCGCTGAAGGGCAGCTACAAAAACATCGATCTCTTCTTTGGTGTTATAAAAGGCAAAAGAAGCACGCACCGTCCCAGGGATTTTAAAATAATCCATAATAGGTTGGGTGCAGTGGTGACCAGTACGCACGGCTATTCCTAGTTTGTCTAGTATTGTGCCAATATCGTAGGGGTGAATCTCCCCTACATTAAACGATATTACCGCTGTTTTTTCTGGAGCGGTACCATAAATAATTAGTCCAGGAATTGCTTTGAGTTTCTGGGTAGCATATTCGAGCAAATCGTTTTCGTAAGCTGCGATCGCGTCAAAACCTATAGTGTTCATATAATCAAGACCTACTCCAGTAGCGATGCCACCACAAATATTGGGTGTTCCCGCTTCAAATTTATGAGGTAGACCTGCATAGGTAGTTTTCTCAAAACTCACCTGATCAATCATTTCGCCCCCTCCTTGGTAAGGTGGTAACTTGTTGAGCCATTCCTGTTTTCCGTACAAAATACCTACGCCCGTTGGACCACATATTTTATGGGCCGAGAGCACATAAAAATCGGCATCGAGCTCTTGTACATCTGGTTTGATATGTGGGCAGGCCTGTGCGCCATCTATCAAAACAGCAGCACCAACACTATGGGCTTGATCTATGATTTCTTTAATCGGATTTACGGTGCCTAAGGCATTACTCACATGATTGACAAAGACCAATTTGAGCTTGTCTGTGACCGCTTTCGCGAAAGCGTCCATATCTAAGGTGCCCTTGGGAGTCATAGGAATCACTCGCAAACGAGCTCCAGTAACTTCACAAAGCATTTGCCAAGGCACAATATTACTGTGATGCTCTAAAGCCGAAACCAAAACTTCATCGCCTTGTTTTAAAAAGGAGCGAAATCCGTTAGCCACTAGATTGATAGCATGGGTAGTACCCGCGGTAAAAATGATCTCATATGCTTCTTTGGCATTGAGATGGGTCTGTATTTTTTTTCGCGCCTGTTCGTAGGCATCGGTCGCTTCTTGGGACAGTGCGTGAACTCCTCGGTGTATATTGGCGTTGTAGTTAGCATAATAATCTACGATTGCATCAATCACCACCTGAGGCGTCTGGCTGGTAGCAGCATTGTCAAAATAGACAAGCGGTTGGCCATTGACCTTGCGTTTTAAGATCGGAAAATCATTGCGAATTTTCTCGATGTCTAAAACAGTAGTGGCGGCGGTTTGGTTCATAGATTATGGGTTGACGGAGCTTGTGGTCTTAAATTTCGAAACCAATACTCACTCCTATTTTTTTAGCAATTTGCTTGGTGATACGTTGCTTTAATTGAGGCAAACGAACGCTAGAAAGCACCGTATTGGCAAAGGCATACATCAATAGGGCTCTAGCTTCTTTCTTAGCAATACCTCTAGACTGTAAATAAAACAGTGCACTTTCGTCCAGTTGTCCTATGGTACATCCATGACTACAACGCACATCATCTGCAAAGATCTCTAGCTGTGGCTTAGAGTTTATCGTAGCCTGGTCGTCAATAAGAATATTGTTATTAGATTGATAGGCGTTGGTCTTTTGAGCTTCTTTCTCGACCACTACTTTACCGTTAAATACACCGGTAGACTTTTCGGCAAAAATTCCTTTATAGTCTTGGTGCGATTCACAATTGGGGGTGATGTGATGCACAAGGGTATTGTGATCTACGTGTTGTTTCCCTTCGATGATCGTGACCCCCTTTAAGATAGAATCGATATGCTCTCCTTTTTGGTAAAAGTTCAAGTTGTTTCTCACAATATCACCTCCAAATGAAAAGGTATGTACTGATACCACACTATTGTCGTGTTGTTCAATCTCAGTATTGTCTATAAGCGAGGCTTCCAAACGATCATTCTGAATCTTATAATAATCAACATTGGCGTGTTTGCCCGCGTATATTTCGGTAACCGAGTTGGTAAAGACTGCATTAGACGACAAACTCTGGTGACGTTCGATAATTTGAACTTCGGTATTTTCTTCGGCTATAATCAGGTTACGAGGTTGCAAAAACATCGCCTCTTCAGCACCGGTAGACAAATGAACAATCTGAATGGGTTTATCGGCTACTTTCCCTTTAGGAATATATACATAAGCGCCTTCTTTGGCGAAAGCGGTATTTAAAGCATTAAGGCTTTCATCTTTGGCGATCTTGTTAAAGTACACCTCGATAATTTGCTTGTATTTGGGCTTATTAATCGCCGAATTCATCGTACAAACATCAATCCCTTCATGGGTGGTTGATGAGAGGTATGAACTAAAAACTCCATCGATAAAAACGATATTATACGTATCAATATCGTGAATAAAGTACTGCTTGACATCCTTAAAATCAAGTGCCGATTCGGTTTTGGTGCGAATACTGTACTCTTTTTTTAACAGGCTGTTCAGCGAGGTATATTTCCAGTTCTCATCTCGTTTTGTGGGAAAACCTTCGGCTTCAAATGTTTTGATGGCCTCACTTCTCACATCGTAAATGGGAGAATCTGGATCTAAACTTTCTTGAAAAACAATATGTGAACTAAGCAATTTGTCTTTTAATGACATAGCGTGCATTTTTGTGCGTTAACAAAGGGGATGTGGTTAAACCGTTTCGGCTTTTAACCAATCGTATCCCTTTTCTTCTAATTCTAGTGCCAATTCTTTACCACCAGTCTTTACAATTTTTCCATCGACCAAAACGTGAACTACGTCAGGTACGATGTACTCTAATAAACGTTGATAGTGAGTGATCACTAAGACGGCGTTATCTTCGCTTCTCAATTTATTGACGCCATTGGCGACAATGCGTAAGGCATCGATATCAAGTCCAGAGTCGGTTTCGTCTAGGATCGCGAGTTTAGGCTCTAACATGGCCATTTGAAATATTTCATTTCGCTTTTTCTCTCCTCCCGAAAATCCAACGTTTAGAGAGCGCGATAAAAACTTGCGATCTATTTCTAAAAGTTCAGACTTTTCTTTGATTTTTTTGAGCATATCACTAGCAGGCATATCCTCTAATCCTTTTGCTTTACGCGTTTGATTGATGGCCGCTTTGATAAAATTGGTCACCGAGACCCCTGGAATTTCTACGGGATATTGGAAAGAAAGAAAAATACCCTCGTGAGCGCGCTCTTCAGGATCCATTTCTAAAATCGAATTGCCGTCCAATTCAATTTCACCTTTGTTTACCTCGTATTCTTCCTTTCCTGCAATTACTGCCGATAGTGTACTTTTTCCAGAACCATTGGGTCCCATGATCGCGTGTACTTCACCCGCTTTAATGTCTAGGTTGATACCTTTTAGGATTTCTTTTTCTTCTATTCCTGCGTGCAGATTTTTTACTGATAACATCTGTTTTCTTTTAACCGATTCCCAACTAGGAATGCTGTGTATAAATAGCTTATTTGCCCGATTCTATTCGAATCGCGTTGTCTTCATTTAAGGGTAATACTTTTACAATTTCTTTGATGGTAACGACCTCTGGCCATCCCTCTTGATTTTTTGCCAAAACGGGATTGGGTCCAATCACTCCGTGTATAATAACAGGAACCATATCTACCTTTTCTTTTTGTTGCTTAGCCACTTCTTTGGCCAGTTCGTGCATTTTGTCATCTATGGTAACCCCGTAGATTTTGTCTCCGCAATTTAAAACGGCGGCATTATCCAGATAAATAAATTCACCTTTTAGGGTGATCACATCTTCTTGAGGCTGTGCTGCTGCTTCTTGAGTAGTACCCTCTTTAGGTGAGGTCGTTTCGTTTTTACAGCTTAGAAGTGCCAACGCACATGTGAGTAGTACTGCAACATTTCTCATACCTTTTGACATTTTTATTGGTGTTAGTGTTGTTTTTTAAGTAGTATAGGATTATCCCACAGAGCCTTCAAGGCTAATTTCTAATAGTTTCTGTGCTTCTACGGCAAACTCCATCGGTAATTTGTTGAGTACTTCTTTGCTAAAGCCATTAACAATAAGGGCGATGGCTTTTTCGGTATCAATACCCCGCTGGTTGCAGTAAAAAATTTGATCTTCTCCAATTTTACTAGTCGTGGCTTCGTGTTCGATCTGTGCCGTCTTGTTTTTTGCTTCTATATACGGGAAGGTGTGAGCGCCACACTCATTGCCCATCAGTAGGCTATCACATTGTGAAAAGTTACGCGCATTAGCCGCACCGCTATTAATCTTTACTAGACCGCGATACGAATTCTGTGACTTTCCAGCAGAGATTCCTTTTGAGATGATGGTACTCTTGGTGTTTTTTCCGATGTGAACCATTTTGGTACCTGTGTCGGCTTGTTGGAAATTATTGGTAACGGCAATCGAGTAAAATTCGCCTATAGAATTATCACCCTTTAAAATACAACTTGGATATTTCCAGGTGACCGCGCTTCCAGTTTCTACTTGTGTCCAAGAGATCTTTGCATTATTCTCACAAATACCTCTTTTGGTTACAAAATTATACACACCACCTTTTCCTTCGCTGTTTCCAGGATACCAGTTTTGTACTGTAGAGTATTTGATCTCGGCATCATCTAGGGCGATAAGTTCTACACAAGCTGCGTGCAATTGATTTTCGTCACGACTAGGTGCGGTACATCCTTCTAGATAACTCACATAACTTCCTTTGTCTGCGATAACGAGTGTACGTTCAAATTGCCCTGTACCTCCTTGATTAATTCTAAAATAGGTAGAGAGTTCCATAGGGCATCGCACGCCTTTAGGAATATAACAGAATGAACCGTCAGAAAAAACTGCGCTATTTAATGCAGCATAAAAGTTATCTCGTTGCGGAATAACAGAACCTAGGTACTTACGCACCAACTCTGGATGTTCTTTGATCGCCTCAGAAATCGAGCAAAAAATAATGCCTTTTTCGGCTAAGGTATCTTTAAAGGTGGTAGCCACCGATACCGAATCCATCACGATGTCTACGGCAACGCCCGCGAGCTTTTTTTGCTCATCAAGAGAAATACCCAGCTTTTTAAAGGTTTCCAGTAACTCTGGATCTACCTCGTCAAGACTTTGGTATTTATCTTTTTTCTTAGGTGCCGAATAGTAAGAGATATTTTGAAAGTCAGGTTTTTCATAATGGACGTTGGCCCATTCGGGTTCTTCCATTTTTTCCCAATGTCTGAAAGCTTCCAAACGCCATTGGGTCATCCATTCAGGTTCTTCTTTTTTCTTAGAGATCGCCCGAACAATATCTTCATTCAGACCTACGGGAAAGGTTTCAGAATCGATATCGGTAAAAAAGCCGTATTCGTATTCTTTGGTCTTTAATTCTTCTCTTAAATCATCTTCAGTGTAAGCCATAGTTTCTTTATAAAAGTGTCATCTATCATTGCGCTTTTCAAAACGCAATCACATGCAACTTATAGTGAAAAGCTTTCGCCACACCCGCAGGTGCGTTGCGCATTTGGATTGTTAAAAACAAATCCCTTCCCATTAAGGCCACCACTGTATTCTAAGGTGGTACCGATGAGATATAAAAAGCTCTTTTTATCTACAATTAATTTAACGTCATTATCTTCGAAAACTTTGTCGTTATCTTTTTGTGAGCGATCAAAATCGAGCTCATACGACAAGCCACTGCAACCACCACTTTTGACGCCTACGCGAACATAATCTGAGGTTACATCATAACCGCCTTCCTGCATGAGGTTTGCGATCTTATTTTTTGCTTCTGGTGATACTTTAATCATAATGATTCTAAATAGTTTGCAAATATACGCCAATAGTAGGTTTTAACCATAGAACCTAACATTATTCTAACACATAGAACCATAGACCTTCTCTATGCTTAATTCTTATGTCCATTGCTAGGATACGCTCTTAAAAAATAGCCTGCAGTCACAAACTTTTTGCGGGCTTACAATTAGTGTTCCAAGCTTTGGGTAAAACCAAGATGATCTATGATGATCACGCCTTCTTGCGTATGGTCAAAGACAAAGGAAATCGATTTGATTTGATTGGTGTCAAAATTGTTTGGACTGGTCAGGTATTTTGATAACGGAAATCGAAAGGTTTGAAAAACATGTTCTGAGGCCTTCTCGCCAGTAATAAATTCTGATTTCCAAACCCGGGTTTGAATTTCGCGTTGCAGGGCCGAAAAATCACTTAACGCAAATCGCAACTCATTTTGATGACTATCGCGTATCACAATAGAAAAATCTATAGGTTCTTCGGCTTCTTCCTGGTCGTCTACATCTGCTTCTTGAGTTTGGGAGGCGTCTGTCATCTCCTCATTGTTTGCGGCTTCAGAGTTTGAGATATTGTTATTTTGTGAAGCATTGTTATTTGCGTTATTGTTAGTGCGCACCCATTTGCCACTGTCTTTGGGATTTGTATTTTCTGTAGATTCGGCTAGGGCAAAAGTCAATACAGCAGTACTATCTACAGCCAGCGGTATTTGATCAAAGCGAAGGGTGTATCGCGCTACTATAGAATCAGGAATGCTCCCTTTGTTTTGGTTCTTGACAGGTTGCGCTATACTATCGGTTTGATCCAAGTCGTAATACCAGCCTACATAGGCGGCTCGACTTCCTTTTTTGCCGTATTTTAATGGTATTTCCTGCTCACGCCACACCGACAAATTTTCTGATACAAAAATACCCTCGGCTTCTGAGCTTGTGGTCACGTCAAAATCTTCGTCAAAAGTAGCTATAGGTCTAAATGAAGCATCTTGATATTGGGATAAATAAATCGTTGATGGCAACCATTGTCTAGCCGTTCTGGCATCGGTAAACAGTGGTTTGTACACCTTATTATCTTTTAAAGTGTGTTCTAAAAATGCCGAGATATAGACTTTGGCTATTTGTTGTTGATCTTGAGCAGTCAACAGTTGAGACAGGTTTAAAAATTTGGTAGGAGCCAGCCCCGTGTCATTATTGCCCCAGCTGGTGTTAAATTGTCCATGATTGGCTCCTTGTATATAAATTCCAGACTTGAAATAGTCGGTGCTATCTGTAAATTGAATGCGTTCGTATTGTCTAGAACCCGAGTAAGAGGTGACATCACCATCTTGGGAGCCGTGCAAAACGAGGTAATTGATATCTTTAAAGGCGCTGCGCGTATTGGCCGGTTGGTATTGACCATCTACAGGGGCAATAGCAACAATAGACTGTATGTCAAAGTTATAGTCAAGTGGGATGCTTGCGTCATCCACATATAATGGGGTTTTGTTGAGCAGTGCGGCATGCCCAACAGCTTCGCCACCGCGAGAGTGTCCTATAAGGGCTATCTTTGTCGTATCTACTTTTTGATAAAAGGGACTTTCTGGAGAAGCATTCCAATCATGCCATTGTCTAAGATGTTCTAAAAGCAACCAGGCTCGAGCATCATTTTCATCATCTAGACCTCCGATAATATCAGACCAGGACCCGTTGAGAAAATTCTCATCGACAGAGGCTACAATAATACCACGAGAGGCCAATAGCTCTCCTAAATATGCGTAGCCTACATCAGAGTAATCTTGCATGCCGTGATTGCCGTGTACGATAAGCGCCATAGGGAAGGGCCCCTCACCTTGAGGATACCAGACATAGCCGTTAAGAGGTAAGGCTGTGTCGTCAAAACCCCAATATTGTTCTCGGTACCAACCCCCAAAACCATCCCAATCATCCAGAAAAGCCACTCCATTGACCGAGTCTGTGGTTATAGAGACCTTTTCTCCAAATTCTGGCCGGTGTTTGTCTTTACCACTGCCATAGGTTAGGGTCACCACGTTATAAGAGCCATTTTGTGCGGGAGAGGCTGCATCAATATGCTTGATCGCATCGGCATTAAGTGCCGCCGCATTGACGATGGGGTCCATCTCAAATCCATCAGGGCTATAGCCAATAAAGGCTACTATAAGAGTGGCTATCGCAAGGAGGAGTCCTGTGATGGTAATGGTTTTTTTTGTGGTTGACTTTTCGCGAAAGCGTCCAGAAAAGAGCACGGCAAGCCCCGCGCCAAGCAAAGAAAATAATAGTATACCTACTGTAATATACAGCCCTTCTCCAGCAAAGACAACCACTAGTAGCGGAATCGCGATAAAGAGCGCCAATTTATACATTCTTGGAATGCCTGCAATCTTTTTGATAAGCCAGGTGTTGATTAGTGCCAATAAAATAGCGCCAAGAACAAAGCACAATAAAAAGACGATGATCCAAGAGTCATTGGTCAGGATCACATTGCGAACTGCCGCTAGTACAAAGAGTAAAAACGATAGCAATAACAGGCCGTAAGCAGCACCTTTTACCGCGTTTTTGCCAGGTGAGATCGCTTTGACTTTTGCCTTGTACCAATGGCGAAATTTTTTGAATAGCTTTTTCATGTGATCGTTGGTATGTTAGGTTGTAATGACTAGTCAGTATTGCAGTGTTTTTGTTACGCTTACGCCAAAATCTATGTTCTAAGATAGCTGTTTTTGTCTTTTTCTGGCTACCTTGTAAGCGCTTTAATATCTTCTTTAAGTGCGTTACATTCTCTTTTTACTGATTTGGTCACCCCTCATGCTACACGCCCAAGATCCAGATTTGGATATGCAAGAGCTCGATACTGTTGTTGTGACCGCCACCCGTATTGCTACATCTCTAAAAAAAATACCTGCTGCAGTCTCTGTTTTTAAGGCAAGCCCTCTGGATGGTTCCAGACAACAAACCTCGCTGCAGGAATACCTGCTTCAAATGCCTGGTGTGTTTACGCAAAATGCCAATAATTATGCACAAGATTTACGTATTTCGATACGAGGTTTTGGTGCAAGAGCGGCTTTTGGGATTAGAGGGGTCAAACTTATCGTAGATGGTATTCCTGAAACCACCCCAGATGGACAAGGTCAATTAGACAATTTGAATTTGGGAATCATAGACAATATTGAAGTCTTAAAAGGACCTAGTTCGAGCTTGTATGGCAATGCCTCTGGCGGAGTGATTGCAATAAACACCTTGTCGCATTTTGAACGAGATTTTTACCACTGGAAAGCGGCCATTGGCGCCTATGGTTTTCAGAATTATCAACTTACTGCTGGGATTACAAATGACAAGACTACTTACGTACTACACGGCAATTATGGCCGCGCAAACAATTACAGGGTGCAAAGCGAATTTGAACAAATTAACACCAATTTTTCTGGTCGTTTTGAGCTTAGTGATCGGCTTGTGTTCAAGACTCTTGTTAACTTTAGCGATTCGCCTTTGGCCAATGATCCTGGAGGGCTTACCCTCGAAGAACTTGAAGCCAATCCTAGACAGGCAAGAGATCGCAACCTGATGTTTGAAACCGGGGAGGCGGTTCGTCAGTTTAAAGTAGGAACAGCCTTAGACTGGCAGCTGCCATCAAAAAGTAATTTTCAAAAAAAGATAAACAGTTATCTTTTTTATATAAGACGTGATTTTGATGGGCTATTGCCTTTCGAATTTGGCGGAGCTGTTGCTTTGGCACGTAATTATGCGGGTCAAGGAAGCGCTATTGAGTTTAAAAAGGGTCAGAACAGTTTGAAAATTGGTTACGATGCGGCCTATCAAAGTGATCGGCGTCAACGGTTTTTAAATCAAGAAGGCGTGATAGGGGCAGCTACCTTAGATCAATTAGAACGGTTTACCAATCTCGGTGTTTTTGTAGTTAATCTATGGCAACCAGGCAAGTGGTCTATACAAACTGGAGTTCGGTTTGACTACAATAGATTGGAGGTCATAGACCAGTTTAATACCGACGGAAATGCTTCTGGGGCTCAAACATTAAATGCTTTTAACCCAAGTATTGGCGTGGGTTATCGTCTTAGTGCGAGGCATCAAATTTACAGTACGCTGTCTACGAGTTTTGAGACCCCATCGCTCTCAGAACTCTCTGCCAATCCCGAAGGAGATCAGGGTTTTAATCAGGACTTGCAACCCCAAAAAGCGCTCAATATTGAGCTGGGCTGGAAGGCCAATCTTTCTTCTTCTTTTCAGTTTGACATTGCGTTTTTTAGAATTCTAACCACCGATGATCTGGTGCCTTTTGAGCTGGCCAATTTTCCAGATCGTTTGTTTTACCGCAATGCAGGAGAAACCATTCGAGATGGGGTTGAGCTTGGTGGGGTTTACGCTTTCGCGAAAGCATGGCGACTCACCACCAGTTATACTTATTCTGATTTTAGATACGAAAATTATGCTACACCCTCTGGTGTTTTTGATGGAAATGCCTTGCCGGGCTTACCTAAACATCGTACGAGCATTGGCCTTAAATATGAGCCAACACAGGGGTTTCAGGCCGCCCTTACCGTCAACATGGTAGGGAAGCAGTTTGCCGATGATGCCAACCAGACAAGCGTGGCAGGTTATGAGCTGGTTACACTACGACTGGGATATCCATTTTCTTA
>PAUP01000057.1 GCA_002712765.1 Cytophagaceae bacterium
ACAAGGCTATCGGAGTTTACACCCACTTCTTCTGGTATGCCATACCGCAAGCGTCTTAGCGTGCCCGATTCAAAACCACTTCCTGCTGCCATGCCTTGTAAAGAAACAGGAAGTTTCCCACGACTAGGTATGGCACCAAAGATAAGTTGCGCACTTTTTCGTTGGGCTATCTCGCTATTTTGATAACTGTGAACAATCCCCTTAATCTTGGCTCTACTCATATCAAGCATGGCATACGGGCGTACAAATAAGTCTAAGACCACATCGTTTTGTGCGGCAATGGCCGCTATTAATTCCTTTTGCTTTTTAGATATAGTATACGACTTCCAAGGATTATCGTTAGATCGGTGAAACCCTATTATGACGTAATTATAAGGCGTCAATTTTCTAATATCGGTACTGTCTTTTATCGTGATCTTGGTGATGCCTGCATATTTACGCATTTCGTTAAAAAAGGCATCCCCTGAGGCATCTCCTAAAGGCACATAGGCAATTTTCTTGGTTTCTAGGTTTTTGACAGGTAAGATCTGAGCGCTGTTTTTTGTAATAGTCAAAGCATTAGAAATGGCTTCACTATAAACCACATCATCAAGAGTTGTATTTAAGTCCTCATTTAAATGATTAAGATCGACTGGGCTATATTTGTGTAATCCTACCTTATACTTGGCATATAGAATTTTCTTAACCGAATGTGCCAGTCGCTCCTCTGTCAAACTACCGGTATTTAGTGCTTCACTAATTTTGGCCACAGCGGCCGGAACATCCTCACTAATAAGTAAAACGTCATTACCAGCCTGAAAAGCAGCCAAATCAATCTCGCCCGGATTTTTAAAATTAGCCGCTCCTTTCATATTTAGAGCGTCTGTAAAAATTAAACCGTGAAACTGCAGACTGTCTTTTAATATAGTCGTCACTACCGTAGGTGAAATGGATGTGGGATACCCTTTCTCTGGCACCAAATTAGGAACGTTGAGATGAGCCACCATCACACTGGCAATTCCGTTTTGTATCAAAGGTTTATAGGGATACATCTCGATACTATCGAGACGTTTTCTTGTAAAATCTAAGGTAGGCAAGGTTTTATGACTGTCTTTATCGGTATCGCCGTGACCGGGAAAATGTTTGGCACTACCCAAAACTCCCTGACTTTGCATGCCCTTAGTAAAAGCAATCGCCTTTTGAGTGACATTATACTTGTCTTCTCCAAATGAGCGATTACCAATAATAGGATTGGCAGGGTTAACATTGATATCGACCACAGGGCAAAAATTAATATGCACCCCTAAACGTTTACAATGTGCTCCGATACGTTGGCCCACTTTCTCGACTATAGCATTGTCTTGTATGGCACCCAAGGTCATATTCCAAGGAAAGGCATAGGTAGAATCCAATCGCATAGCCAAACCCCACTCGGCATCCATACCTACGAGTAAAGGCGTTTTTGCCATGGCCTGAAATTCGTTATTAAGGCGAGCTTGTCGTACGGGGCCACCTTTTGAGAATATGACACCCCCTATATGATACTCTTTTATGAGTTTTCTGACCTTTTCAATTTTTGTCTCGGGATCGCTAGAAAATATATCTACCATAAATAGTTGACCTATACGCTCTTGTGGAGTCATAGCGCGATAAACACTATCAACCCAAGCGCGTTGGGCTTCTATATCATTGGAGTACAAGGGATATGATTGCTGGGCAAAATTGTTCCAACAACATAAAAAAAACAAAATATAGAGAAGCGTCTTTTTAATAGACATAGTAATTGTGTAATTAGTCAAATTAAGGTGACTGTCTTGCCAAGATTACCGTAATTGGTGTATTTGACCGTATAAACGAATGTAGCAAGTTTGTTTCGCTTTCGCGAAAAGCGCCATAAAACTTAACAAAATGTTATCAACTATTTTCTAAGAAAACGACTGTGCCAGCTTTCTATTGCTGGAATTTCCCAAGAATCTTTGAATTCTCCGAGATTGGTCACCAAATTGTTAAAGACAATGGTTTTCTTACCAATAGCTCCATCTTTAGCCATTTTTTTAAAATCGAGCAAGGGCTTGTAGTGAACACGATCGTTTTGATAGTAGGTCACATTCATTTTATCCAGTAAATCTACCCCTAACTCTTGCTGTAGGGCAATGATAAATCGTACCTGACTATCTATAGAACAGCCGCTTGCCTGGGACTGAGTCTGATCAAGAGCGATAATAATAAACCGATCGTGCCGTATATCAAATCCAGCCTTGAGTTGTGCTCCGTGAGCAGTCCATGCGGTAAGAAAGCTCGTGAGATCTTTTCGAATTTTGACCAACTGCTCTTGCGAAAACCTAGTGTCACTTTGATAGATCCAAATTCTGGAGGTATCGGGCATGTTTTTAAAATCTACAATCATCTATATAAGGCTATCACGGTTGGTTATAAATCTTCGGCAGCAGCAATCATCTCGGCAACATCCATTACCTCGATAGCATCCTCTTTTTCTTTGTTTTTGACACCATCTGTCATCATAGTATTGCAAAAAGGACATCCCGCTGCGATAATGTCTGGTTTTGTTTCTAATGCCTGCTCGGTGCGTTCTATATTTACATCCTTATGACCAGGCTCAGGTTCTTTAAACATCTGGGCTCCACCTGCACCGCAACACAAGCCTTTGGCCTTGCATTTACGCATTTCGACTAACTCTACGTCGAGTTTGCGCAACAAATCTCTTGGTGCCTCATACACCCCATTGGCGCGCCCTAAATAACAAGGATCGTGAAAGGTTATACGCTTGCCTTTAAACTTACCACCTTCTACAGTCAAACGACCGTCTTCAAGTAAGGATTTCAAAAACTGCGTATGATGCACCACCTCATAATTGCCTCCTAATGATGGGTATTCGTTTTTTAGGGTATTAAAACAGTGAGGGCAAGCCGTCACTATCTTTTTGACTTCATAGCCGTTGAGCACCTCGATATTGGTGACGGCTTGCATTTGAAATAAAAATTCATTTCCTGCTCTTTTTGCAGGATCACCCGTACAGCTTTCTTCGGCGCCCAAAACCGCAAAATCAACATTAGCCTTGTTTAAAATACGGGCAAAGGCCTTAGTTATTTTTTTGGCTCTATCATCAAAACTCCCGGCACATCCTACCCAGAAAAGCACTTCAGGCTGCTTTCCTTGCGCCATAAACTCGGCCATTGTAGGCACTTTTAATTGTTCGCTCATAATATAATTTCAGTAATTCGCGTCATTATGTATTACTATCTCCTTATTCAAGATCATTTGGTCATTTAAACGCTAGTCGTCAAATACTTCAATGGTTACTTCTTTTTCTACCAAATCGGTAAACTTTCCTTTATATCGGGTTGCTTTTACCAGGTGATTGTCTACCCAATGGTAATTTCCTCCTCTTGGTTTTCCCATAAGTAAACTATGGAATTTAAATCCGTGGGTATTAAGCCAAGTTGTGGTTACCTCGCGGTGATCTTCGGTACGTGAAGTAAAAAAACAAATCATATGCCCTTGGTCATACCATTTATTTAACGTCTTTAATGCATCAGGAAAAGGCTTACAGGTAGCCATACGTTCTGGCTCTTCATTGGGCACATCTTCTGTAATAGTCCCGTCAATATCGATGAGATAATTTTTTACACCTTCAGGTAAAACAGGGCTTACATGTTCTCCTTCTTCTACCTTCTTGCTCAATAGTTTGGCTACATCTTCCTTTTTCATTGTTTATCGTTTAATTTTTTAAAATCGGCTTTGCTAAAACGAACCACCAATGCCAAACGGTGTTCTCCAGGTTTGCGATATTTTGGATTGTGTCTTTCTATCATTGATTGACGAATGGCTTCTTGATGCAAGACATCCATCTGCTTTTCTGAACAGAAATCACAAAATATTTTTTTGACGGTGAGCGAATCAATTTGTAATTGATCACTTATATACAATCGGGTATACATCTTAAATTGTAATGAATCTTTACGGTAGTCATTATACCCTTGGGCTTTTACACCTAGGGTCAAAAACAACACCACTAGCGATATGATCCAATACTTATGCTTCATCAATCCAATTGGCTCTGTCCATCTGGTTAAATGGCCAGGGTGCCCCGTTATTTTCTATATTGGTCATAGCGTTATTTAAATCGCTAGGTGCCGCGCTTTCTTCCATGACCATATATCGTCTCATCTCCATAATAATACTCAAAGGATCTATACTTATAGGACAGGCCTCCACACAGGCATTACAGGTAGTACAAGCCCACAATTCTTCTTTGGTGATATAATCGTCTAATAACTGTTTTCCATCGGGTTGAAAAGTACCACCATTGGCATCGATATTTTTACCAACTTCTTCCAAGCGGTCACGAGTATCCATCATTATCTTTCTTGGCGAAAGTATCTTACCTGTTTGGTTGGCCGGACATTCACTGGTACAGCGACCACATTCGGTACAGCTGTAAGCATTCATCAATTGAACCCAATTGAGATCGCTAACATCACTCGCTCCAAATTTTTCAGGCTCTCCCTCTGGCTCTGGTGGCGCGGCATAGGGATCTGCATCCAGATCCATCATGAGCATCACCTCCTTGGTCACGGCATCAGTATTGGTAAACTGCCCCTGTGGTTTTAAATTGGCGTAATACGTATTTGGGAAGGCAAGTAAAATATGTAAATGTTTAGAGTAGTACAGGTAATTGAGAAAAACCAAAATTCCCAAAATATGTAACCACCATGCGGCCCGCTCTACCACGATTAATGTGGCTTCAGACATCCCTTCAAACACAGGCGCTATAAACTGACTTACAGGAAAAGATCCCACAATCCCGTCTACCGAAGCATAATGTGACGCGCCCATGATTTGTAATTGGTAATCGGCGGCGTTCATCACTAAAAACAAGCCCATCAAAACCATCTCAAAGTAAAGGATGAGATTTCCGTCAAGCTTGGGCCAACCTATTAGATCAGAACTCATAAATCGCTTTATATGTAAGGCATTTCTACGCAACCAAAAGATAACTACAGTCACAAATACCAAAAAGGCTAGAATTTCAAAACTTCCTATGAGGACGTCATAAAACTCACCCATAAACCCAAAAATACGGTGGGTACCAAACAATCCGTCAATGATTATTTCTAATACTTCAATATTGATGATAATAAACCCAACATATACAATGACATGCAGCACACCCGATATAGGGCGTTTTACCATTTTGTATTGACCAAGGGCAATTTTGGCCATATTGCGCCAGCGTTTAGGTTTGTTGTCTGAGCGGTCGACATCTCTCCCTAAATTGATATTACGTGTAAGTTTTCTTACGTTTTTTATAAAAAAACCAACGCCCAGTACAAGGGCGATGAGAAAGAGGATATTGGGTAGGTATTGCATATGTATTTGGATAGGCAAATCGCCTAATCTTTAGATTCTTCAGGTGGCGTATATTCTTTGGCTCGCTTTCCAAACAACGAAAAATGCACATAACGCTTAGGATTTAATCGCATATCCTGCAGCAAGAGTTCCATCTGTTTGGCGGTACGTTCCAAATTTACATAAACTTGGTCATCATTCAAAAGTTTACCAGCCGTTCCTTGACCCGTTTTTAAATTATTTGCGATTCCTTCAAAATCGGCGATCATATTTTCCATATTCGTAATCAAGGGTCTGATTTTGATCTGAGATAGCGAATCTGATAATTTGGCGAAGTTTTCGCTCATCACATCAATATTGGTAAGGGTGCTGTTTAATTTATCTTCATTGTCTTGCAACAAGCCATTCATTGAAGTGCTGATTCCTTTTAGTTCTCTAGAAGTGATTGTAAAATCGGCGATAGCATTGCGTAAATTTTGACGGGTGTTTTTATCCAACACATCTCCTACACTGGTCAAGACAGAATCGGCATCAACAATAACAGCTTCCAATTTGTCGCGCATGGGAGTCAATTCTTCATTGACCAATTCCATAATACCTCTATCTATTTCGCCCTTAAGGGTATCGCCGCTTTTGGCAGTAGCCCCTTGCTCGTAAGAAGGAACAATAGAAAGTGACTTTCCGCCTAAAAGCCCACCTCCATAAATTCTGGCAATACTATTTTTTGAAAATGAAAAATCTTTGTCTACGGTAAAGGTGACAAGCAGCTTACCACGAGTATCGGCAAAATCGATAGATTGAACGCTACCTACTTTAAACCCGTTTATGGTTACTTGTGAATCTGGAGCCAATCCTTCTACATTGTCATAGATAGCATAAAACGTTTTACTGTTGTCTAAAAGGTTTTGTCCTTTGAGATAATTGTATCCAAAAATGATAAGCGCAATAGCGACTATCATTAAAATGGCGGTCTTGACTTCTCTAGAGATTTTCAATGGATATCGTTTTTAGTTCTTACAAAAGTAGCAGAATAAACTAAGAGTCTTTACCTGATCCATACTTAATTTAACACTTTCGCTAAAGGTACTTTGATATCGTTCTTATCAAAAGAAACGATATAAGCTGTGGTATACCCTTTGGCTTTGGCTTCAGATAGACGTCGTTTTATCGCGGTATAATTAGAGGTATTACCACTGTAATATTTATAAAGACCACCTTCTCTGCTACGTGAGATCTCAGGTAGCTTTTTAAAATTATAGGGTTTTGGATCTAGTTTTCGACTACTGGCAGCGAGTTGTACTTTAAAGGTGACTCCCGCTACAATTTTATCGGTGGTATTGGCTTTTGGGATAAGCTGGGTTTCTGCTTCGGGAATAAATACCTTAGATTTATAGGTAACTACTGCATCGGCTATGGTCTTGGCGATAGCCTGCTGGCCTTTTTTTGAGGCCAAATACTTTCCTTCCTTAACATTTGTAATAAATCCTGTCTCAACCAGAATACTTGGCATTACAGTCTGATGCAACACGACAAAACCAGCTTGCTTTACCGATCGATCTTTTCGTTTGAGCTTTTTTCTAAAATTATCTTGTATAAGCGACGCCATCAAAATACTTTGTTCCAAATATTCTTCTTGCATCACATCAAAGGCAATGATAGACTCGGGAGAATTAATGTTGTAATCGGCGTAGGTGGTCTCATAATCTTCTTCGAGAAAGATCACCGCATTTTCTGCCTTGGCCACTCTTAGATTTTCTTCGTTGGCGTGTAATCCCAATACATAGGTCTCTGTACCATAAGCTTGGGTATGATGCGCATTACAATGAATCGAAATAAACAAATCGGCTTTGGCGGCATTGGCTATGGCACCACGCTTTTTTAGCGGAATAAAAACATCTGTTTTACGCGTGTAGGTAACCTCCATACTAGGGTCTTTTTCCAACTCTTTTCCTAATGCCAACGCAATTTTTAAGGCAATATCAGATTCTCTATATCCAAACTTAGAAGGTTTACCAGGATCGCTACCGCCGTGACCAGCATCTAGTACGACCTTAAATTTTCTTGGGGTTTGGGCATTGGTGTCGTCGTCTTTTGCTTTCGCGAAAGCGCATACACAAAGAAACAACAATACTAACAAGGTATTGCCGCCTAGTCTGGGTCCAGCCCATAACGTTAAATTACTACTAAATAAAGGTTTTAAACGCATCCTTTTCTTCAAAATCTACTCTTTTAAACGTTAGTTTATAAATCACGAGCTATTGCGGTATTAACGCCAATAGGCTCTCGCTTATTTCAAATTTACTTTTTTACGGGAATCGTCACGAAAAAAAGATGTAATTTTGGCACTCAAAATGTTGATCAAAGCACAAAAATAGGGTTAATCGTATTGCAAACAAAAATCGCAAAATTACTGCTACGTATAAGTTTTATGCTTTGCTCTTTTCTGGGCTATAGTCAGGATCTTCCACCCAAGAATGATGCCAGAAGAATACCAGCCAAAGACACCACCCTTATTTCGACCGCAAAAGAAGGTTTTCAGACTATAACACCCCCACAAGATACCACCAAGGTGCTACAAGATAGCATCAAAGTAACGCCCAAGGAAACCTTGACCGATAAGGTCGAGTATAAAGCTACCGATTATGAGCGTATATCGCAACGTCAAAAAAAAATATACTTATACAACGAAGCCGAAGTCATTTATGAGGATATGCAAATAAATGCAGGTGAAATTATTTTAGACTATCAAAGCAATACGGTATTTGCGAGAGGGATTACGGACACTTCAGGTACCTACACCCAGGTTCCCATCTTTAAACAAGGACCCAACGAGGTCAAACCAGATTCTATCAAATTTAACTTTGACACCCAGCAGGCGCTTATTTATGGATCACGAGTAGAAGATGATGCGACCGGATTTAAAATTAAAAATGAGGTGAGTAAACGCGTTAATGACTCTGTGGTTTTTATGCGTAATGTGCGTTTTACAACTAGTGAAAACATTGATGATCCTGAGTATTATTTTTATGCTCGAAAAGTAAAGTTTGTACCAGGCAAAAAACTGGTGACCGGACTTACCAATATGTTTATCGCAGATGTACCTACCCCAATAGGTCTTCCCTTTGCCTTTTTCCCGATGGAACGCGAAAAAAGTGTCTCTGGATTTATACTTCCCTCTCCTGGAGAGACACGTCAAAGAGGATACTTTTTACAGGGGCTAGGGTATTATTTCGCCTTGAGCGACTATTATAACCTAGCCATAGATGGAGATTATTACACCAATGGAAGTTATGCCATCAGAGCGAGTTCTGAATACCGATTGCGCTATCGCTTTAATGGGCGTTTTAATTTTAGTTATGAGCGCATTCTGAGAAGCGAAAGAGGCTTGCCCGATTTTTCTGAAACTAATACGTACAACATTCGATGGAATCATGCCCAAGATCCTAAAGCAAGTCCCAACAGTCGATTTTCGGCCTCGGTCAATCTGGGAAGCTCTAATTTTTACCAACAATCGCTCAATCAAAGTACGACGGGAAATTTTTTGAATAATAATTTTAGTTCTTCGGTTTCCTATTCTAAAACCTTCCAAACCTCGACACCTATTAATTTGACGCTAGCAGCAACGCATTCTCAAAATTCGCGTACAGAAGTGATCAATATGACCTTACCTACTGCTCAAGTAAACGTAGATAGAATATTTCCGTTTGCACCCAAGTCGGGCAGCAAAAAGGGCATCCTCCAAAATATTAACCTGAGTTATTCGGGACGAGGTGAAAACCGCATTGTCACTACCGATAGTCTTTTTTTTACTCCCCAAATGTTTCGAGAGGCTCAAATGGGATTTCAGCATCAAATACCTATCGCTACAAACTTTAAGTTGTTCAAGTATTTTAGCGCATCAATCAATGGTAATTATACAGAAAACTGGCTTTTCAAAACTATCGAACAATCTTATGATCGAGAGCTTGACGAGGTGGTAAGAGATACGGTAAGAGGCTTTGACTCTTATCGCACTTATAATGGTGGGCTGAGTTTAGGAACCACGGTTTACGGAACTTTTAACTTTAAAGAAGGGAGTCGTATACAAACCATAAGGCACGTTATGCGTCCTGCCATTAGTTATAATTATACCCCAGCTTTTAATCAATACTTTGACACCTACAGACGTCCCGACCCCTTAGATCCTACCATAGATGAAGAAGTAGAATTTTCTCGATTTGAGGGCGGTATTTACGGGGCACCTACCAATAGAGTTTCGAGCTCGATGTCCTTGAGTGTTAGCAATGTCATAGAAGCCAAAGTGCGTTCTAAAGACAGTACCAAAACAGATCCGGTCAAAATATCACTGCTCAAAAATCTAAATTTTAGTACCTCTTACAATTTTGCCGCCGATAGTTTAAAACTAGCCCCTATCAACGTAAACGGATCGGTGCCAATTATACGGGACAAACTTGACATCAACTTTAGAGCAGCCTTGGATATTTATGCGCTTAATAGTAGCAATAGACGTATCAATACCCTTAATATCGACAACGGTGGGAGTTTGTTTAGACTTACTGGCGCTAGTGCCAACTTTGGATACGCTTTTTCAAGTCAAGACTTTGATGGCTCCAAAAAATCTAATGATCGCACCAAAAATACCACCTTTGCCGCAGGAGGACGGCCCGATGATTTGTTTGGAACAGGTGTAGACATCACAGGAGGTCTCAATCAGGGCACCGAAGAAGAAGAACAGGATGAAGAAGAGCAAGAGGTGCAATTTTACAACTTTGATATCCCTTGGAAACTGCGTGTTTCCTATCAGGTCAATTATACCAATGCGGCACGTCAGGATATGATTTCTACCCATTCGTTAGTTTTTAGTGGAGATGTAGAACTAGGCAAACGTTGGACGGTAAGAGGCTCTTCAGGTTACGATATTGAAAATCCAGGTTTTACCTATACTTCCTTAGGATTTTCAAGGGATCTCGAAAGCTGGAAACTCGATTTTAATTGGGTCCCTTTTAGCAATAGATCATCTTGGTATTTCTTTATTGGCATCAAAGGAAATATACTTAGCGATATCAAATACGACAAGCGTAGAGCTCCAGATGAACGTTTATAAACGAGTCAAAATTCTCCTTTTATAATAACCCTAGGCTAGTTATCTTTAGTCTATGAAAAAAATTATTACAACACCAAACGCCCCTGCGCCTTTTGGGCCTTATAACCAAGCTGTACTAAGTGGGAATACGCTCTATACCTCAGGTCAGATCGCCATCGATCCCAAAACGGGGGATTTGTTTATGGGGAGTATTGCCGAAGAAACCAAAATGGTCATGCAAAATCTAAAAGCTGTTCTAGATGCAGCCGAAATGACTTTTGAGCATATCGTCAAGACATCGATTTTTATAAGTGATATGGAAAATTTTACAGAGATCAATGCGGTGTATGGGCAATACTTTGATGAGGCGACAGCTCCTGCCCGCGAAACGGTAGAGGTCGCTAACCTCCCAAAATATGTCAACGTAGAGATATCCTGTATTGCTATCAAATAAAAACGCCTGATCTTATGATCAAGCGTTTTCTATACTTATTTGTTAAGGATATGATTCTTATGATGAGTCACTAGCCCATCTATAGGGCGCTTTAGTACCTTTCCCAGTCTAAATCCATAGGAGTCTAAAACGCGTTTAAGTTCGGTTTTAAGGTAAAAAGCAATAGAGCCAACAAAGTGAATAGGCAGCTGATGGGCATCCTCAAATTGTAAAATTTGATTTTCAACAAACTTTTTAAGCCCTTTCTCTATTAATGCCTGACAATAGTCGTGATCTTTATTTTCTATCAAGAACCGAGCAAAGGTGGCTAGATAGGTATTGGGGTTAGGGCTTTTGTACAAATTGTTTTTGACACTTTCTGAACTCAAATCAAATGCCGCACTAAAACGCTTGGCCAAATCGTTGGGTATCTTATTAAAGTGAAAGTCACGAATGAGTTGCCCTCCAAAATAGTTTCCACTAGCATCATCCATCAGAATGTAGCCTAAGGAAATAACCTTTTGGACGATCTCACTACCATCATAGTATGAGCAATTAGATCCAGTTCCTAAAATACAGACTATAGACTTCTCGCCTTCCTTTACTGTGGCGTACAACGCGGCATAGGTATCTTCTTTTATAACGACCTCATCGGCTTGTGTAAAAAAGTCTTTAAATACCTCCTTGATCAAGAGTCGCGGTTTTTCAACACCGCACCCAGCTCCGTAAAAATACAAACGACTTACCTCGTGGCGATGCTTGTATAATTCAAAATTATTGATAATACGCTCATTGAGTATCTCTTTAGAAAGTACCTGAGGATTTAAGCCCAATGTTTGGGTTTGAAACAATTCGTGACCTTCTTCAGAAAGGGCTATCCAATCTGTTTTTGTAGATCCGCTATCGACGATGAGTACCATAACTATGCTATAGCTAAAGATGATGTAAAGTATCTTTTCAAAAGATTAAAATCGGTTTAAAGAACGGATTTTAGATACTTCTTCTCATCTATTACAGTGCATTGACCTTTTGAGCCAAATCAACCAATTTGTTAGAATATCCAAATTCGTTATCATACCAAGACACCAATTTAAAGAAGCGCGAGTTGAGCTCTATGGCTGCATCGGCATCAAAAATACTCGTGCGCGCATCGCTCACAAAATCCTGAGATACAACACCTTCATCGGTATAACCCAAAACACCGTTCATCGCTCCTTTTGAGGCCGCTTCAAAAGCTTTTTTAATTTCATCAATAGACGTCTCCTTTACGGTTCTCACGGTAAGATCTACCACCGATACGTCTGCAGTAGGCACTCTAAAAGCCATGCCTGTCAATTTTCCATCAACTTCAGGGATCACCTTACCTACGGCTTTGGCTGCCCCAGTCGAAGTAGGGATTATATTGTTAAGTGCAGACCTACCCAAACGATAATTTTTACGACTAGGACTGTCTACAACATATTGGGTTGAAGTACCGGCATGAATAGTGGTCATCAAGCCTTCTTCTAGGCCCCAGTTGTCATTAACTACCTTGGCTATAGGAGCTAAGCAGTTTGTAGTACAGGAGGCATTTGAAACAATATTGTGATCTGAAGTTAAAGCATCGTCATTAACACCCATAACAAACATAGGGGCATCTTTTGACGGCGCCGAGATCACTACCTTTTTGGCACCAGCCTGCAGGTGATAATCGGCCGTTTCTAAGGTGGTAAAAATACCCGTACACTCTGCCACTACTGTAGCGCCTGCTTCATCCCATTTGAGGTTCTTAGGGTCTCTTTCGGCGGTAACACGTATGGTTTTGCCATCTACCACCAGGTGACCGTCTTTAACCGCTATAGTTCCGTCAAATCGTCCATGTACAGAGTCATATTTTAACAAATATGCCAAGTGATCAACATCTAATAAGTCATTAATCGCTACTACATCAACATCATCTCGCTGCACCGTTGCTCTAAATACAATACGACCTATACGTCCAAAACCATTAATACCTAATTTCAAATTTCCCATTGCTTTTCTCTTTTATTTTAAGTGGTCATGATATCTGACACACGTATTAATTCTTTATTAATTTTTGATTCTCCTTTTATTGCTTTTTCAAGTGGGGTTAGTGTCATTTTATCATGAGTGGTACCCACCATAAAATTGCTTTGACCTTCTAATAGTGCCTCTACAGCTTTAACCCCCATACGACTTGCCAAAACACGATCATAACAAGTAGGAGACCCTCCACGTTGCATATGTCCAAGTACAGATACCCTAACGTCATACTCTTCGAGATTTTGATCTACATAATCCTTGAGTTCAAAGACACTTTTACCTATTTTATCTCCCTCGGCCACAATGACAATACTGGACGACTTTCCACTTTTCTTAGATCGCTCCAAAGACTCGACCAATCGATCAATACCCATGTCCTCTTCTGGAATAAGAATTTCTTCTGCTCCAGCTCCAACTCCAGCGTTTAATGCGATATGTCCTACATCACGCCCCATTACCTCAACAAAAAATAGTCGATCGTGAGAATGAGCGGTATCTCTAATCTTATCGATGGCTTCTACGGCTGTATTGAGTGCCGTATCATACCCTAAGGTTCTATCGGTACCATTAATATCATTGTCAATAGTTCCTGGTATTCCCATCACTGGAAAATCATATTCAGAATTAAAGACAAGACCTCCTGTAAAGGTACCATCACCACCAATCAACACGATACCGTCAATGTCTGAGGCCATCAATTGTTTATAGGCTTCTGCTCTTCCTTCGGGGGTCATAAATCGCTTTGATCTCGCCGATTTTAAAAAGGTACCTCCCTTGTTTATAATGCCACGTACACTTCTTGCATCTAGGGGTACAAAATCTCCATCAATTAGGCCTTCATACCCTCTGAAAACACCTACACATTCAATTTTGTGATAGGCGCAGGTTCGCGCAACCGAACGAATGGCCGCATTCATTCCTGGAGAGTCTCCACCCGAGGTCAAAACGGCTATTTTTTGCATTTTTTTAGTCATATTTTGGCTAATAAAAAATAAATTTAGCAAACTATAACTAGATAACTCAAGGATTTAGCGGCTATTTAATGGAATTGTCAATTTCAAACGTTTTCGTTTGAAAACTTTTTGCAGAAAGGTGGTTTAGAATATTAAATTCTCAAAAATATGCCTAAAAAGAGCACACAAACTGACCCTTAAAAGAACACAAATAGATGAGTTTTTCAAAAGACATTAGTACCCAAATCAAAGGTGTTATTTGTTCTTAAAAGTGACCCCGTCAGGACCAATCTTTTCTTGCTCAGGAGGCGCTTCTTGCAATTCTTGCACGACTTCTTTGGTCTTGCCGTTAAAGATTTTACGTAAGAGCCCTTTAAACGAATTAAAATCTACCGCATAGGACAAACCTGCGCCTTGTGTATACCCCTCGGTCTCCCCAATAAATTGAATGTCACTTTGACGATTAAAAACTTTGGCGCGCAAGGTACCGTCTTCATTGAGTAAAAAGTCTACCTCTACATCTCCTACGATAACAGATTCGCTCACCCCACCAGTGGGCACCCCTACCTTACCATTAATAAGCACACGATCTGTAATTTGGGTAGCTAAGGTAATCCCTACTCTACCCGCCGATTGATATTCGGGGTTCCTATCGGCAGAGACCAGATCAAGAGACACATCAAAGACCCCATCGTCATTATTAAACAACAAGCCACTTAGTATCGATGATCCTGTCTCAAAGGCATTATTAACGACACCTGCAGTAGATACAGTGGTGGCACTTAAAAAGGTATTTTGAGATACGAGAGAAATAGCGTTTAACTCTCTTGTGTTTCTATCGCTTAAGCGAAAATCTAATTCGGAGGTAACCGTACTTCCTGCATTTGGAAAATTAATCTCAAATTCTATATCGGGCTGTAATAATTCGCCATTGAGATTGATAACCACCTCAACTGGTATTTTGCGATTTACCGAAGGGTTTTCTAACAATATAGATGGATTGGCTTGTGTCCTATAGGTCGCACTAAGATCCAATAAGGCGCGCTCTGGACTTCCTTCCCAACGTATATTTCCTAATGGCACAACATCAAACTGTTTGGCCACACCATATCTAAAATCAAATTTACCGTCATAGACAATAAAATCCCCCCACATATTAAACTTACCATTGGTATTGACTTCTATCAAAAGGTTACCTGCACCTCGACCCCTGAGTTTGGTTCCATTGCGCTTGTCTACGACAATTTCTATAAGCGCATCAGTATCTACATCCAGATCAAAATTGAGTGAAAGCCCACTGTTTACTTGAGTATTGACAAACTCACCATTTATCCTTGCCGCTTTTTCTTCTGGACTTAGAAAATGGATATATGAGTTATCTCCAATAGCTTCGGTATCGTCTATGGGTACGTAAAAGACGGTACCTTCTTCGGTACTGGCCAGCACGTCAATGACCAGATTATCTGTAGGTCCCTTAAGACTTGCCTCTCCAGAGATAAATGCCGTACCGTAATAGAGTGATTCTATTTCTTCTTTGGTATTCAGGACCAGTAGCCTATTGGTATTAATGGCGAGATCCAATTCCCAATCCGAAAAAGCCTGATGAGAAATACTTCCGTTTAAGGTGCCTCTGGTTTTCTCTTTGACATCCTCCAATGCGACCGATTTAAAGATAAACTGTTGTTTATTTAAATCGACTTGTGAAATGCCTTTGAAGTCGTAATCTACATTGAGATAGGGAATTTTTAGACCGGCATCCTTAAGACGCAATCGCCCATCGATATCGGGATTTTTATAACTACCACTTACCTTGGCATTTCCACTCACCAATCCTCGAATATTAGAAATCACGTCTTCGCCTAATGGATCAAACGGTTTAAGATCAAAATCTTGTAATACTACATCCAGATCTATCGATGAGGCTGCTCCTCCAACATCAATAACACCGGTTGCCGCAAGCGATTTCAAGGTCTGATTCTTTAGTGTACTTTTGACTTGGTAACGCGAGAGGGATGAATTGCCTTCTATCTCCAGATCTAAAACCCCTAGATATGAGTCGTTAATACCTAGACTGTCTATAATAATCGAAGAATTAGGATAATAGGCACCGTCCTTTTGTAAAAGATCCAATCCTCCATTTACCCTACCTGCCAAATCAATATTTTCTATTTCTGGGGTGATTTTACTCAGATCTACATTGGTAAAGTTGGCCTTGATATCTTTATAGGTACTATCTTTAATTTTACCGCTCAAATCTATACGTTCATCTTTATGACTTAAAACGAGGGTACGTATATCGA
>PAUP01000058.1 GCA_002712765.1 Cytophagaceae bacterium
CCCAGACCTTAGAAATTAATCAAGCCGAATACTTGCTGCGTGGTTTGGGATATATCCAATCCATCCAAGATATAGAAAACGCGGTGGTCACCGCCGAAGAATATACCGCTATAACCATTGGCGATATTGCCAAAGTCAACCTAGGACCTGCTGCGCGTCGCGGGATACTCGATAAAGAAGGAGCCGAAGTGGTTGGAGGCGTTATCGTCTCTCGCTATGGGGCCAATCCCTTGGAGGTTATTAGCGATGTCAAAAACCAAATAAAGCAAATTGCCGCAGGCTTACCATCCAAAAAATTGAGCGACGGTCGTACTTCACAACTTACCATAGTGCCATTTTACGACAGAAGCACTTTGATTCAAGAAACCTTAGCCACCTTGAGCGAAGCCTTAACCTTAGAAATTCTCATTACCATATTGGTCATCATCGTGATGGTATTTAATATTAGAGCGTCTATTTTGATAGCCGGATTACTACCTGTAGCGGTCTTAATGGTTTTTATTACAATGAAGCTTTTTAAGGTTGATGCCAATATTGTAGCACTCTCGGGTATTGCCATTGCCATAGGTACAATGGTTGATCTAGGTGTCATCTTGTGTGAAAATATCATTAGGCATATTGACCAGAACAAAGATCGAGAACAGCGTCTTAAACAGCCTATAAATACAGTTGTTTATCAGGCCACTTCAGAAGTATCGGGTGCCATACTTACGGCGGTACTCACTACAATTATAAGTTTTTTACCTGTTTTTACCATGATAGGTGCCGAGGGTAAATTGTTTCGCCCATTGGCTTTTACCAAAACAATGGCGCTTAGTATGTCTGTGATTGTCGCCCTATTTTTAGTACCGCCATTTGCCGCTTTTATATTTAAAAACAGATCCTTTCAAAAAAGCTATCGGCTTGCGGCCAATGCGCTCTTGATAGTGCTTGGTGGCATTGCAATAGCGCTGGGGTTCTGGATGGGCCTACTTTTGCTGTTGTTTGGAGTACTGGCCTTGCTGGTGCTACAGGGCACGCTTTCGCGAAAGCGCAATACCACCTTAACCATTGCCTTAAGCGCAGTGAGCATCGTATTGTTACTGGCTCAGTACTGGCGCCCTCTTGGCTTTGACCGAAGCATTTTGATCAATGTGCTATTTGTAGGGCTGATCTGTTTTGGCCTCTTAGCTGTTTTTTGGTGGTTTAAACAATACTACAGTCGTATGTTGCGATGGGCCCTCCAAAACAAACTACTATTTCTTTCTATCCCAACACTGCTATTGCTATGTGGAGGATGGATTATGCGTCATACAGGCGAAGAATTTATGCCCTCCCTCAATGAAGGTACATTTTTATTAATGCCTACTTCTCTCCCCCACGCTGGTGTAGCCGAAAACAAAAGGGTGTTGCAACAATTGGACATGGCTGTAGCCCAAATCCCTGAAATAAAAACGGTAGTAGGCAAAGCCGGTAGAACCGAATCGGCGCTAGACCCTGCCCCTTTATCGATGTACGAGAACATTATTGCCTATCACCCAGAATATCAACTCAATCTACAAGGCGAGCCGCAGCGCTTTCAAGTTACCTCAGAAGGCTTTTTTAAATTAAAGAATGGGCAGCTTGTCGACAACCCTAATGTGCAAACCAAATTAAAGACGCCTAAAGATCAAGCCAAATTGGCTGATCCCTTTTTGTTTGATAGAGACATGCTCATACCAGACGATGATGGTGCCTATTTTAGAAATTGGAGACCAGAAATTAATTCTCCCGACGATATTTGGAATCGTATCATCACCGCGAGCAGCTTGCCCGGAGTGACCACAGCACCAAAATTACAACCTATAGAAACCCGATTGGTCATGCTCCAAACTGGTATGCGCGCTCCTATGGGTATCAAAGTTAAAGGACAGGATTTACAACAAATTGAAGCCTTTGGCAAGCAATTAGAGACGATACTAAAACAGGTAGACGGAGTCAAAGATCAAGCTGTATTTGCCGATCGTATTGTAGGTAAACCGTATCTCTTGTTAGATATTGACAGAGCGCAATTACAACGCTACGGCCTAAGGGTAGATCAGGTTCAAGAGGTTATTGCTGTAGCTATTGGAGGTATGCCGCTTACCCAAACCATAGAAGGCCGTGAACGTTACCAAGTGCGCGTGCGCTACCCCAGAGAACTGAGAAATACCCCAGAAGATTTAAATGATATTTATGTTCCTGTGCCTAATGGGTCGCCTATCCCGTTGGGTGAACTTGTTGAGGTACGTTACGAAAAAGGACCTCAAGTGATCAAAAGTGAGGACACTTTTTTGGTGGGGTATGTACTTTTTGACAAAATAGATGGCTACGCCGAAGTAAGTGTTGTTGAAAATGCGCAAGAATTGATAGCGCAAAAAATAGCGAGTGGAGAACTCCTAGTACCTCAAGGTGTGAATTACGCCTTTACCGGCACTTACGAAAATCAACTTCGGGCAGAAAAGACACTGGGGTTTGTAGTTCCGCTTGCCTTGATTATTATTTTTCTGATACTCTATTTCCAGTTTAAAAGCGCATCAACTGCCCTTATGGTATTTACAGGAATAGCGGTAGCATTTTCTGGAGGTTTTATTATCATATGGCTATACGGTCAAGATTGGTTTTTAAATGTTAGCCTTTTTGGCGAAAATATGCGATCGGTCTTTCAGATACACCCCATCAACTTAAGCGTCGCGGTATGGGTGGGCTTTATTGCGCTTTTTGGAATCGCCACCGATGATGGTGTGGTTATGGCCACCTACCTCACCCAGAGTTTTAAGCGCAATCAACCCGATAAGGTTGAGGACATACGCCAAAGCGTGATCGAAGCGGGTGAAAAGAGAATCAGACCCTGTCTTATGACCACGGCTACAACAATCTTGGCCTTACTTCCTATACTTACTGCTACAGGGAGAGGAAGCGATATAATGATACCTATGGCCATCCCTAGTTTTGGAGGGATGCTATTTGCACTAATTACACTTTTTGTGGTACCCGTGCTCTACAGTTGGAAAAAGGAATATGAACTTAAAAGATCATTCAAGTGAACAGTATACGATCCATCATACACAGGATAAGCGTTCTCGGGGCATTAGTTGCGAGTAGTTTAGTTTCGGCCCAAGAATTAGAAACTCTTATTGAAGTGGCCTTAGCCAATAACCCAGAAATTCAACAATTTGAGGTGCAATATCAGAGGGTCTCCGAAAAAGTCAATGAGGTCAATACCCTACCCAATACAGACTTTGGTCTAGGTTATTTTGTGAGCGAACCAGAAACCAGAACGGGTGCCCAACGTTTTAAAGTATCGGCCAAACAAATGTTGCCATGGTTTGGTACCATTACATCTAGGGCCAATTATGCCAACGCTATGGCAGAGGCCACTTTTGTTGACATCGTTATAGCCAAGAGAAAACTAGTGGCATCGGTATCTAGCGCCTATTACGATTTGTATGCCAACAAAGAAAAACAAGCTCTTTTAGACGACAATCTTACACTACTACAAACCTATGAACAATTGGCCTTGACATCAGTAGAAGTGGGTAAAGCCTCGGCAGTAGATGTACTGCGCTTGCAAATGCGTCAAAACGAAATGCAACAACTCAAAGCTATTTTACAAGAAGAATACAAAGCAACCGCCATTAAACTAAATAATTTATTAAACCGTCAAAAGGAGGCCTCCATCACCCTTGTAACCAATCTTGAGCTACCTACCAAAGCCCTAGAAGTAACAACTCAAAACTTAGATTTTCATCCAGAGTTATTAAAATACGAAAAACTCTATGCCTCTGTAGAGCAGTCTGAGCTGCTCCATCAAAAAGAAAACAAACCCATGATAGGTTTTGGGGTAGACTACATCAATGTTTCTGAACGCCCAAATATGACATTTACCGATAACGGAAAGGATATTATTATGCCCATGGCTGCCATTTCTATTCCTATTTTTAATTCAAAAAATAAGGCGGTGTCTAAACAAAATGACTTGAGACAGCAGGAGATCCTATTTCAAAAACAGCAGCGCCGCAATCACTTGGAGACGCTATTGGCTACGGCGGTGAGTAAACTTCACTCGGCCAGAATACGTCATGAGTCCCAGACGCAAAACCTTAAGCAAGCTAAGGATGCAGAACAGATATTACTCAAGAGTTATGAAACAGGAACTATCGATTTTACCGATGTATTGGCTATTCAAGAACTCCAGCTTAATATTGAGATGAATCGCATAGCTGCCATAGAAAACTACTACCTACAAATGACTATTATTAACTATTTGACAGCAAGATCATGAGACAAACTTATCACATACAAGGAATGACCTGTAGCAGCTGCCTTGCTAAGGTAACAACAGCGCTACAGGAGGTAGAGGGTGTTACTAATGTTACAGTAGATTTAGAAAAGGAAGAGGCGCATATTGATATGAAACATCATATTTCTGAAACAGCGCTGCAAGAGGCCTTAGCCGCAAAATATACCATTACCGAAAAGCCAAAGCAAAATGTATTTTCTAGTGCAGCTCCTAGCTCAACTACCACAACCCCTAGTAAATTACAACAGTTACAACCGCTGCTACTCATTTTAGGCTATATCACAATTGCCAGTCTATTACTGCATTATAAGCAATGGCAATGGCGTGCATTTATGCTGGATTTTATGGGTCTGTTTTATATCGTTTTTAGCTTTTTTAAAATATTGGATCTCAAAGGATTTCCTGCTAGTTTTAGTATGTATGATCCTCTTGCCCAACGGCTTCCTGGATACGGCTATATCTATCCCTTTATAGAAACGGCTTTGGGACTGCTATTTCTGATGCGCTTTCAGATAAAAATTGCCCTTATCGCGACCCTTGTCATTCTAGGAATTACCACCATTGGGGTAGCCAAGACTTTACTAGATAAAAAGAAAATACAATGTGCTTGTTTGGGCACAGCATTAAAACTGCCAATGACCGAAGCTACCTTAATCGAAAATGCGCTTATGATAGGAATGGCGCTACTAATGCTGTTTAACTAAAATCAAAACCAATGGAAAATTCACAACACAATCGTTCTGGAAAGTACACTACCTTTTTTATTATGCTGGGCTGTTCTTTTATAGCCATGTATATCACGATGTATTTAAACACCTATACCTTAGATCATGTGTTTTTTAGCGTGACACGATTTTATATGGTCTGTCTTGGTATCGCTACGATGGCGGTAATTATGTGGTATTTTATGAGACATATGTATACCAATAAAAAGAAAAATATCGCCATACTCTTAGGAAGCTTGGTTCTTTTTCTAGGCGCATTAGGCCTGGTACGAGCACAAGCACCAATTGTGGGAGATGTGCTTTGGTTAAAAGGGATGATCCCTCACCATTCTATCGCAATCTTGACGAGTGAGCGCGCCAATATCGAAGATCCTGAAGTCAAACAGCTAGCCCAAGAAATTATAGAAGCCCAACGCAGGGAAATAGAAGAAATGAAGGCGATGATAGTGCGTCTTGAAAACAAATAATCTTATGAGCAAAAATAATATATACCTCGTTATTTCCTGTAGTATTGGTCTGATCGCAGGCTGGTTGATTTTTGGTCAAAATGCAACCAATGACACCGCACAACAATTGAGTACCGATGATCATCAGCATACGGGTGAAGGCTCGGCACAACTATGGACCTGCGCTATGCACCCTCAAATTAAGCAAGCAGAACCTGGTGATTGTCCTATTTGCGGTATGGATTTGATACCTGTTGCTACCAATGAAGTAGGATTGCAACCACATGAGATTAAAATGACTCCTAATGCATTAGCCTTAGCCAATGTAACAACGAGCACGGTGGGAAATACCTCAAAAGACCAAGAGACTAGCCTTTTAGAAATTTCTGGAACTATAGTCCCAAACAAAGAAAATGATGCGGTGCAATCTAGTGATTATACCGGACGTTCGGACCAAATGTTTGTGTCTTATCAAGGCCAGCAAATTACTAAAGGAATGCGATTGGCCACTATTTATGCTCCCAAGCTTATCGCAGCTCAGCAAGAACTCCTTACTGCTGCCGCTCTAAAAACATCCCAACCGGCACTGTATCGTGCTGTACGCAATAAACTGAAAAATTGGAAACTCTCTTCATCCCAAATTGATGCGATTGAGCGCTCGGGTAAGGTACGCGAGAATTTTCCAGTGTATGCAAATGTCACAGGTACGGTATCTGAGGTTATGGAGCAAGAAGGCGATTACATCCAAGAAGGACAGGCTCTTGTAAAGGTGAGTAATCTGAGCTCGGTTTGGGCTCAATTTGATGTCTATGAAGACCAGATTGCATCCTTAGAAATAGGTCAAGAGATAAGTATTCGTGCCAATGCTTATCCCGATAAGACTTTTCAAGCTAGCATTTCGTTTATCGATCCTGTATTATCAAACGCCACCCGCACCGTTAGTATTCGAGCGACGCTTTCTAACACCAATAATATATTTAAGCCCGGTATGTTTATTACAGCTTCTCTTAACCAACCCAAGACCACTGTCACTGAGGGCTTACGTATCCCTGCTACTGCTGTTTTATGGACGGGAGAACGTTCTATAGTCTATGTAAAGACCAACCCCAACAATCCTGTCTTTGAAATGCGTCAAGTTCAATTGGGCCAGCGCCTGAGGGATCATTATGTAATCTTAGAAGGACTGACAACTGGAGAAGAAATCGTCACTCAAGGCGCCTTTAGTGTAGATGCGGCGGCCCAATTACAAGGTAAACGATCAATGATGCAACAAGAGATGACATCTCAAACTCCTCAAACCGCCATGGCATTAGAATTTTCGGAGGGATTTAAGTCTCAATTTGAAGCCGTATTGCCTGTGTATCTCCAGATGAAAGATGCTTTTATAGCTGGTGATATCGAGCAGGTGCGCGCTTTCGCGAAAGCGGGATTACCCCAATTTGAAGCCTTACCAATAAAGGATCTCAACGAGATGGAACGCAAACATGTCACCAAGAGCTTGCAGTATCTAAGCCAAATAGCACAAAGCGCGAAGCTTGAAGCCCAGCGTGCCGCTTATGTGTTACTTAATCAAAACCTTATTCCTATCGCAAAAAATGCGATTAAAGATGGTGATGTCTTATACGTACAAAAATGTCCTATGGCCAATAATAATAATGGGGCCGTGTGGTTGAGTTCTGATCAAAAAATTAGAAATCCGTATTATGGAGATGCTATGCTCGCATGTGGCAGTGTGATCGATACAATCAAATAATACAGCTATATCTCCTCAATTAGAGATGTCATTGTAAGACTGCGAATGGGCTGATATATATCATTATTCATCCCGAGGATAGCTGCTACCTTTGAGTATACTCAAAATACTACAGATGCCATTTACCGCCAAAGATCTAAGCCAGCTAGGTAGCAGAAAGGAGTTACTAAACTTGGCCGAGCAAAAAAATATATCGCTCAAAAAACCTTTAGACAACCTTAAGTATGAAAAAGAGTTGCTGGAGTTACAAGCCGAACTTGTCAACCTCCAGAAACACATTTCTGATCATAAACTGAGAGTAGCTGTCATCTTTGAAGGCCGCGATGCTGCGGGTAAAGGCGGAGCCATTAAGCGATTTAAAGAACACCTCAACCCACGTACTTCAAGGGTGGTTGCCTTGACAAAACCTACAGAAGTAGAACAGGGCCAATGGTATTTTAGACGGTATATAAAAGTATTACCCAACCCTGGAGAAATTGTCTTTTTTGATCGCAGTTGGTACAATCGCGCGGTGGTCGAGCCCGTTATGGATTTTTGCACCCCAGAACAGTACAGTCAATTTATTGTACAGGTGCCAGAGTTTGAACACCTGCTGTATGAAGACAATCTCATCATAATAAAATTCTGGTTTTCTATTTCAAAATCGGAACAAAAACGCCGGTTTAAATCCCGATTAAATAACCCACTAAAACAATGGAAATTTAGCCCAGTTGATATGCAGGGGCAAAAACTATGGGATCGTTATACCCATTATAAAGAACAAATGTTTAGTAAGACCCACACCAATTTTAGCCCATGGGTCATTGTCAAAACCAATGACAAAAAACGGCACGACTCGAAAGTATGCGTTATGTTTTGTCACAATTTGATTATCCCAACAAGGGAAAATCTAAGGTTTCTATCCTACCCGACCCTAATGTAATTATGCGATATCACCGTAGTGCTATCCAAATTGATATTTAAAAATACCCTATGACCGCTAAAAAATTGACTAAAGAAGATGTTAACCTTCTCAACTCCAAGTTGGGCCAACGCATCTTGCTAAAAGATAAAAAAATAGCTCTTGATAAAGTCTTGGCAGAGATTAAGTACACCCAAACCTTACGTCAAAAACAACAAGCACTGATCCAATTACAACAATGGGTAATTGCCAATAACAAAAAGGTGGTTATTATTTGTGAAGGGCGTGATGCTGCAGGCAAAGGTGGTGCTATTAGAAGGATTACCGAATATATGAACCCCAGACAATATCGTATCGTTGCGCTTAATATCCCAACATCCGATGAGCGGCAACAGTGGTTTTTTCAGCGGTACATCAACCAGCTGCCCAAACCTGGTGAGATTGTTTTTTTTGATCGCAGTTGGTACAATCGAGCTGTGGTAGAGCCCGTTAACGGCTTTTGTACCAAGGAAGAATATGACATTTTTATGTCACAAGTCAATGCCTTTGAAAAGATGCTTATTGACTCAGACACTTATCTGATCAAATTCTATTTTTCTATTTCCAAAAAAGAACAGGCCAAACGCTTTAAAGAGATTAAAAAAGATCCAAAAAAACAATGGAAAATCACCGCTGTTGACGAAAGAGCACAAGAATTATGGGATCAATACACACAATACAAAGAAGAAATGTTTGCCCATACCGATACCCCAGAGGCACCCTGGAAAATCATCGATGCCGATAAAAAACCCGCGGCGCGTTTGGAAGCCATTTGTCATATTCTCAATACCATCTCCATAGCGTAAGTTATATCGTTTATAAAAAGTTTTAATAGGTGATACCTAATCAAATAGTTGATGCCAATACTCTTTTGGCTATCTTAGTCTCAACTATAAACACTAAAATATTACTTATTTAACCTAATACGTCTATGAAAAAAATTTCTACTCTTTTAGTATTACTCGCCTTTGCAAGTACCAGCTTGGCACAAGATTATATCGATTTGGTCAAGGTATCCTATAGTCAGGCCACCCTAGGCAATGTTGATAATGACAACGAAACCGAGGTTGGTAATACAAATGCAGAGGTCTATTTTCCCTTACCTGTTTCAAGTAAGCTCGTGGTCATTGGCGGCTTTACCTATGAAAATACGCGATTGGGTCTTAACCACACCGATATGCGTTCTAACCTCATCATGACACGTCTTAACTTAGGGGTGAAATACGAACACGGTAATAATTGGAGTGGTACTTATGTGATGCTCCCAAAACTTGCCTCAGATTTTGACGATTTAGGTAATGACGATTTTCAAATGGGAGGTTTGGCTTTACTAGAAAAACGCTATTCTGGAAGTTATTCTATCAAATTTGGAGCATACTTATCTTCCGAAAATTTTGGAACAACCCTGACCCCACTTGTTGGATTGTGGTATAAGTCAAACAACCAAAAATTCTATATCAATGCCACCCTACCTATACGTGCCGATGCCAATTACTCGCTTACCGATAACCTAAGCGTAGGTGCCAATTTACTCACATCGGTAAAGTCGTATAATTTGGGACAAACCAATTCACTTGCCTATGTGCAGGAAGAATCTATTCGCTTTTCTTTATTTACAGCCTATGGTTTTATGGATAATGCCCTTATCGTGCGAGGCCGTGTAGGTTTTGATACCACAGATTATGGCCTGTATAATCAAGGGGATGAAGTGGGATTACAAATATTGACCTTTCAAGTAGGTGGAGACGATAGAAACAGACTCAATTCAGAGTTTACCTCTAGCGTGTTTGTGGGCGTAGATTTGATTTTTAGAGCAGATCTCTAATCCTGTTTTCGCTTACGCGAAATCTATTACAGTATCATCCTTACTATTTACAGTAGTTTTTGCAACTAAGGCGCCCTTGAATTAGCACTTTTTGGGACCGTGGTCCACTCCAATTGAAAACCTTGCTAGGAATGTTAAGAATTTGCTAATCTCACTACAAACAGCTGTTAGTTTTATTCTGTTTAATTAAATTTACACAAGTTTGAACAAAAAAAGATTTGCTATGGATTTACTACAACAAGCCTACAGTTTTGAAAACGCAAAGATGAGTCATATGTCTACCAGTGATAGGGTAGCCGCATCTAGAGAAGCCAAACGTTTAATTTTGGCAATTAATGAGATATATAAACAGTCAAAAGATGCCTCTTTAATGGAGGTTATGAAACGATTGACTGCAAAAAAGAAGAAGATTGAAAAACGGTTAATGGGAAGACCAACGGTCTAAACACACTATGGAAAAGAGAAAAAGAGAATCTGAAAAGATTCTCTTTTTTTTATATGCCTAAGTAAAAAATGTTGTTTCAGCGAGTTAAAAGCATGTTTACAGTTTGCTTTTTTTAAGGTACTGCCGTCTGATTGGGTCATGAGGCTATGGCCGTGTTGTTGTTGTTGTTGTTGGTGGTGGTGGTGGTGATGATGATGATAATGATGTAGGCCAGAGCAACGGCGATACCATCGGCTAAGCCGATACCCCTATTTGACTTATCTTGAGTCTATAGGCTGCCGCTTGTTGATAGACATAGCAAAAGCCCGATTCACATTTTCGTACAATGTTCGATTTTGATTGATGAATATTGGCTTAACGGCTATGATCGCGTCTACCGTCTAATAAATGAATGGTTCGCGACCCATAACCCGCATTGGTCTCAGAGTGCGTAGCTTGAATGATAGTTACCCCTTCGGCGTTTAGTGTGGCAAATAGCTCCATGATTTCTTGGCTTTGTGTCGAGTTGAGATTACCAGTGGGTTCATCGGCTAGAATCAATTTGGGTTTGGCAACGAGCGCCCGTGCAATCCCCACCAATTGCTGCTGCCCACCGCTCAATTGGGCGGGAAACAGGTCCTTTTTGCCTACTATATTAAAGCGATCCAACATATCGGCTACAAGGGCTTTTCGCTCTGAGCTTTTGATATTTTTGTACAGCAATGGCGTTTCAATATTTTCATATACAGTAAGCTCATCGATCAAATGGTATTGCTGAAAAACAAATCCTATATATTCCTTGTAGAGTTTACTACGTTGTTTTTCTTTAATTTGATGTACAGACTCATCCAAGAATTGATATTCGCCTTCTTGAAAACCGTCCAACATCCCTATAACATTGAGCAAGGTTGATTTGCCAGAGCCCGAAGGGCCCATGATGGTGATAAATTCTCCAGCCTCAACACTGAGATTGATATCATTGAGCAAAAAGACCCGACGACCACCTTGTGTGACCCATTTGTATATATTTTTTAATTGCAATAGCATATTGTATTTGTTTTAGGCTTCGTTTTTATGATTTCAATTACGCGTTGTTTTTGTAAGTTGTTTGCGTTTTATTCTTTTCGTAATGCGGTTATTGGATTTCGCAAGGCCGCTTTGATACTTTGGAATGAGACCGTCATTATAGCAACCAATAATGCGAATAATGCGGTAAACACAAATGGCGTCCATCCAATATGTATGCGATAGGCAAACTCTTGTAGCCAATTATTCATGATATAGTATGACAAAGGAAACGCAATCAGTAGGGCGATACAGATAAGATTTATAAAATCAATTGATAACAATTTGGTGATTCCCAAGACAGAAGCACCCAGGACTTTCCTAATGCCAATTTCCTTATCGCGTTGTTCGGCGGTGAATGCTGCCAAACCAAAAAGACCTAAACAGGCTACAAAGACAGCCAATATGGAGAATATCATTCCTATTGATGCAGTTTGCTTTTCTTCTATGTAAAGCTTTTCAATATTCTGATCCATAAAACTATAATCAAAAGGTACTGCATCAACCACGGTTTGAAATCGATCCTGAATCCTCGAAATATGTTGACTCAAGTCACTTACGGTCAATTTGAGTAGTAAAAATTCTTTATACTCTGAGGCGAGGTTATGAAATGCATAGGCCCCAATAGGCTCTCTTAGGGAAGCGTAATGAAAATTATCGACCACCCCCACGATATATTCATTTTCACCAGGTAACATAGAAATTTTCTGGCCTATAGCCTCAGCCGGCTCATAGCCCAGATAATCGGTAATTCTCTTGTTGACAACCACCTCAACAAGGGTATCGCCTATTGCCTTTACAGACGGTAAATTTTTACCTGCCAAAAGTCTAAGTTGAAGGACATCTAAGGCTTCGGCATCGGCTCTATTGGTTTGTACAGCAAGACCGCCGTCATCTTCAAGTGGATGCTGTATCATACGGCCACTTACATTTTTACCAGGATATCCTTGAGCTGCTCCAAGGGCTGTCACTTCTGGCAATTGCAGTAGTTGTTCCTTAAGTAGCGCTACCTTATTTTGATCATTAACTCCATTGATTGAAACCGCTACTACTCGATCTGTAGTAAATCCAAGATCTTTTTGTTGTATATAATTGAGTTGACTGTAAATAACATAAACACCAACGATCAAAATCGTAGATGCAACAAATTGTAGCACCACTAATCCGCGGCGTATAGAGATGGTCCAAAAACTCCCCCCTTTATCACCATTTAATACTTTTTTGGCCGAAAAACTTGACATGTATAGGGCTGGATAAGAACCTGCCAATAGTGTTGCCACTAACCAAATGGCGACTAATGAAAGAATAAAAATACCCGATAGTAAAAGATCCGAGGGTATCTCTATACCTGCTATTTTATTAAAATAAGGCAAACTCAATATAGCGATAAACACCCCCAAGATTATAGAGATAAAAGTTACTAAACCTGTTTCTGTATAAAAACGCCTAATCAAGGATGATTTTGATGCCCCTAAGGTTTTACTCACACCAACTTCGCGAGATCGTTTTTGTGACCTAGCTGTGGCCAAATTCATATAATTAATACAGGCAATGATGAGTATTAAAAAGGCCAACCAAGAAAGACTACTTACTTGATCTATAGAACCTTTTCTACTGCTGTAACCATTTTGAATATGGCTCGAATAAAGATGCACTTGATCAAAAGGCTGCGCTTTTAGGCTGTACCATCGGCCTTCTTCCGGAACGTTCTTGTCGAGCATTTCCTGCATCTTTTTATCCAACACTTTGGCATTTGTATTAGGTGTCGTTAAAAGGTAAGTTTCAAGACTTGCATTAGACCAGCTAGGGTTTTTCGAAAAGAAACTTGTGGCCATAGACACATATACGTTGCCATCTAAGGTGCTATTGGTTGGTAAATCCCGAAATACTCCTGTTATTTCAATGGTTTTATTATCGTCTATGCTAAAGGATTGCCCCAAGACTTTTGAGGTTCCAAAAAAACGTTCTGCCGTACGTTCTGAAATGATGGCTGTATTTGGGTTTTTTAAGGCATTATCCTTATTGCCATTTAATAGATCAATTTCAAAAACAGTACATAAACTAGGATCTGCATAGTATAAACCTGTTTCAATAAAGCTGTTGTTTTTTGTACCTATATAAGCTGGATCTCCAAAACCATGTTTATATACACGAAGGGCATTTATGACTTCAGGAATTTCTACTGCTGCAGTTGGGCCTACCATGGCAGGAGCATTGGCATATACCGTATTATTGTAGCTTTCACCAGTTTGAAGTGTGACTCGGAAAATTTGCCCTTTATTTGTATACATCTCATTAAAACTATTCTCGTGATAAATAAAGAGGAACAATAAGGTTGTGATGGCTAGACTTAACGAAAGACCAAGAATATTAATAGCAGAAAACATAGGGTTTGCCACAACATTTCTCCAGGCTATTTTTAAGTGATTTTTGATCATTTTAGATTTTTTAAATTAAATTTCTTCTTTTAGGTAGGTTGAATTTGTTCAGTTCTCCTGTACATCATCGCTTTATTCCAAGTCTTTGGTAGCCTATTACTTAATCGGTCTTTAAACTTTCTACAGGATTGGCCGATGCCGATCTATAAGAAACCACAGATACAATAGCCGCCGCTAAGAGCAAGACCAAGAGTGCCACCACTAGAAATACAAGCGGCTCGATGCTCGTACTATAGGCAAAGTTATCAAGCCACTTTTGGGTGACCCACCAAGCCAACGGAGCACTAATAAGTAGACCTACTACCACAAATTTGACATATTCCTTTATTGACAAACCAAGAATCTGACCCACCGAGGCCCCAAGTACTTTACGGATACCTATCTCTCTGGTTCTACCTACAATTAGCAATAAGGTAATCCCAATAATCCCTATAGCAGCTAGCAATATGGCGATGCCGTTAAGGATAAAAACAAGGGTAGCCGTTTTGGTGTCTTGAGCATGTAATTGCTGAAAATTTTCATCCAAAAAATCAATGCGTAAAGGAAATGATTGCGACAAAGTAGCCGCAGCAGCTTCAATCTTAGCAACGGTAGAGGCTGTGCTCACAGGATCAAAAGCTACGATACTCATTCCGCCCATGCGCACCCCGTCTGACACGGTAATAAAATACGGTGCTATAGATTCTTTGAGAGAAAATGCATTAATGTCTTCATAAATGCCATCTATGGTAAAAGGGAAGCCATAACTACCATCTTCATTTTGGTAGCTGGGTTCGGTGATGATTTGGGTACCTATTAATTCGTTTACAGTAATTTTTTTAAGATTGGCAAAACGCTCTGCTGCCGATCTATTGATAAGGTGGCGTCGCTTTCTGTTTTCGCTTGAAGCGAAAATAGAAGGCGCCAAGGTCGTCTCTAACTCATAAGCCTTAATCGCGTCGTAATCCAGATAAAATTGATTGGCATCTTCAAAAATAGTTTCTGAGCCCTCGAGTTTATATTGCACATTATTAAAGGTTTCTATGCCAAAAGAGGAACCATTTCCTACCGCTTTTATCTCAGGAATTGCTTCGAGTTGTTGTTGAAACACATCAATATCATCGGCTGCGGTATAGGTGTATAATATACCCTCCTTTTGAAATCCCAAATCTTTATTGTTGATAAACTCTAACTGTCGATACATAAAATAGGATACCGAGCTCACCCCTATCAAAATTGCAAATTGACTAATAACCAAATAACGTCTCAACGAAAAATGCTCGAACCTGCGTTGGGTCAATTTTTCCTTAAACAAACTAAGAGTGTCTTTTCCAGATAAGAGAATTGCAGGTGCTACACTAGCCAGCAGCCCAATACCAAATGAAATAACCAGTAACAGGCCTAGCGTTGTCATATCTTCAAGTGGATTACTCGCTATATGAACACCCATAAATTGATTAAAAAATGGGACAACGAGATACATACTCAAAAACAAAAGTGGCAAAGAAAATAGCACCAAAAACAGTGCTTCCAATAAAAACTGAACAGCGATAGTCGTACTCGAAGCCCCTAATACTTTACGCACGCCAATTACTTTGGATTGTTTGGTTTTTAGTGCGAGGGTAAAATTGGCGTAATTAAAGAGCGTGATCAATACAATGAGCACTCCAAAAGCCCCGATGAGATACATATAGGTACGATTACCTGGGGTTTTGAGCTCATAAAGAATATTAGAGTTTAAGTGAATGTCGGTGATTTTTTGTAAAAAATGCCCTTTGTATGTTGGGTTGGTGGCCAGCCTGGGGTCTATTTGTAAAAAGGCATCATTGAGTCGTGATGTCACCTCAACCGCATCGGTGTTTGGATCGAGTTTTACATAAAGATGTCTTCCCCAATACGCAATCCTGTCTTGATGGGCCGCCATTGTAAAATCAAAATGTGAGTTTTGAGGTACATCGGCTATCACAGCAGCCACTGTATAGGTTTGATCGCCAATATTAAGCGTTTTATTTATCAGGTTATCATAGCTAGTCTGCTTGGTCAACTTACTGGCTGTAGAAGCGGTTAGTAGGAGAGCATTTTTGAGACGGGCAAAATTCTCTTGACTTCCTGCAAGCACTTCCCAATCAAAAATATTGGTAAATGCTTCTGGAGTATTAGTTGTTAATAGCGCTGTTTCTTCAATTTGCTTTTGATCAAGGCGTACAAATTGGGCATCATTAGAAATCATAAACTGCGCCGAGGCTGCAATCCCAGTTACGGCTTCTATGCCTTTGATTTGATTTAATTGGGCTTCGGCCTCAGTATCATTCCAACTCGGAAATCCTACAACGGCATAATCCTGAGCCCGTAAAGTGCGCCCAATACGGTAGATTTGATCGCTTTGGCTATGAAAACTATCATAGCTTTTCTCAAACCGTAAATACCCAATAGCAATATAGATAACCAGCAAGCCAATGATGAGACTTAGCATGTTTAAGACCGTAAAGGTCTTATTGGCTTTCAGACCACGTAAGGCAGTAAATAGACTATTTTTAAACATATCTTTTAATTTAACTGAGCCAATATCGCGTAGATCAAAGCCAAGTGTTATACAAATTATTAATCGGTGCGCAAGCTCGTAACGGGATTACGCATAGCTGTGGCAATGGTTCTTATGCTCATAATGGCAAGTGCGATACACACCATAACCAGACCGCTTAAAGCGAAAACCCACCAGCTCAAAGCTGTTTTGTAAGCAAAATCTTGTAACCAGTCTTGAAGTCCTAAAAAAGCCAAGGGAGCAGCAATGATAAAAGCTATGGCTACCAGTAGCAGAAATTCTTTGCACAAAAGCATATTGAGCTGCACTATTGAGGCTCCTAGGACTTTTCTAATACCAATTTCTTTGGTACGACGCTCTGTGGTATGAATGACTAAGCCTAGTAACCCTAAACAAGAAATAAGCACTGCCAATCCTGTAGCCCAATTGAGCAAAGTGGCAATACGCTGTTCATTTTGATAGAAATTAGCAACCATCTGATCGGTAAACTGCAGTTCAAAAATAGCTTCGGGATACACCGAAGTAAAAGCGGTCTCAATTTTTGAAATGGCGGCACTCAATTGGTCTTTATCTTGTGGTAAAGACAAATGAATATTTCTAAATTGAGTAAACTCTGGTCTTCCAAAATCTCCCGTAATAGCCATAGGGCTTACACTGCTATGTAAGGAATGCTGATTAAAATCTTTGACAACCCCTACTACACTCCAATCACCATCTGTAAAGGTGAGCTGAGCACCTATTGCCTCCTCAGGACGATCAAAGCCATATACAGAGAGTGCCGTCTGATTGATCACATATTCGCGTATGGTATCGTTAAGAGGCGTTCTTCCTGCAATCAATTCTAAATCGTAGGTATTGTAATAGTTGCGATCGCCAAATAAAAATTGAATCTGCTGTTTGACCTCACCACCATCAGTGATTCTTGAGGCCAGACCCGAAGTCATACTAAAGGAAGCTGGGGGCATACTACCCAAACTACTTTTTCGTATTTCTGGAATACTACTTATTTTTTGGGCCAAGACTTGACGTTTGGCAATACTATCATCATCCCAAGGTGTAGCGACATAAGCTGTCGTTTCGGCATCAAACCCCATGTCCTTTTGTAACAAAAAATGAATTTGCTTGCCCACTAGTAAGGTAGCAATGATAAAGATTTGTGCGATCGAAAATTGAAATACCGTGAGTACTTTTCTCATGCTGCTACTCCTATTAGAAAGCAGGGTATCTCCCTTTAACACACGTGCAGGTTTAAAATGAGACAATACCAGACTAGGATAGAGCCCAGACAGCGTGGCCACCACAACTAAGAGCACTACCGCATATACAATCATTTGAGGTTGTAGCATCAATGCCGAAGTTAAACCACTCGGGATAAAGGCGTCAAATACATTAATTAGCCATAGGGACATCCCTAAAGAGAGCAGGGCTGCCATAAAGGTGATGAGATAGGTTTCTGTCATAAACTGCCCTATCAATTGTTTTTTTGAACCTCCTAGTGTTTTGCGTACCCCTATTTCTTTGGCGCGTTGGGCGGCTTGAGCCGTATTGAGATTGATAAAATTAATACTTCCAAGTATCAGCAAGAATAAGGCGACAAAACCCAATCCCCATAATACTTCTTTGCTCGCCTGAATACGGTCATAATTATAGACCCCATAATTCTGATCAAAATGAATATCGCTTAAGGCCAACAGCCCAAAGTGACGTACCTGATCAAATTTAATGCGATACTGATCGGTGTAGGTCAAAGCCAATTGATCCAATTGACTTTTGATCGTCCCAACAGGGGTATCTTTGGCAATTTTTATAAATAATTGGCTAGAGGTATGCGTATTACCCCAACTCTCTGTAAATATTTGTTCTCCTACATCGGCTTGTCTAGCGGGTTCTAGGGACACAAACTCATCAAAAATAATATCGGTGCGTGCACTAAAATCGGCCACGACACCTTGTACCACCACGGGAATATTATCATTGTATATTATTTCTTGC
>PAUP01000059.1 GCA_002712765.1 Cytophagaceae bacterium
ATATTGACCATTGGAACTATGATTAGCGTTGATGTTAGGCGAGTCTGTCGTGCTTGCTTGAAGTCCCCAATCGCGCGACAGTGATGCAGAAAACATATTCTTGAGTGGGACAACTTCTTTGTCGCGATTAAACTTGGTAATCTTGATAGCAGTCTGCGCTTTATCACCAAGTATTTCACCGTAAGTTCGACCGTCCGGTGCGCGCAAATTGCTACAATCAAAGTATTGGTCTTCTTCGTTTGGGTCAACCATAAACGCGTATGTTGTAGCCGCGGCAATCAACTCGTCTGTCACTATGGTTGTTTGATTCAAATGTGGACTAATGATAACAGGGGCTTTCTCATTACTCACGCTTGTGGGTCCACATTTTGCGGCTGTATCAAACCATGAATCTGTCATGTTATTACCTGTCATCTGCTCTCCATTGATACCAAAGAAAGAGTGTGGACCACCGCGACCGTTATGAGTCCGCGAAGTGTATGAGAAGACAGCACCAACATCACGGTATTGTGATGAACTGCTTGGTATAGCCATCCAAATCAATCCGCTATCGGGAAAGCCCATCCACCCAAGAACATCATCAGTGTCGGGGAGATGATGCCATATACCACCGTTGTGATAACCGTATCCACTTGCATTTTTTAATTGAAATACATTATCACTCATCGTGGTGTTTGCTGTGACAGCATACCCAGCCTTTGGAGTATCAACACCTCTCCATTTATTGCCGCGCCAATTGTGGTTGTTTGACCCTGTGTAAAAGAAAGGTGTCGCGTTTGCTCCATTCCCCCACATATTTGCACCGATGGTGAATCCACCTTGTGCAACATCACGGTCATCGAAATAAATCAGCGTTTCCTCATCAATGGTTGGTGGCATAACGGAGTTCTTATGTGAAAAAGATTGACCTTCGGTTCGGTAAATGTATCGTAAGATGTGTGTTTTACCACGATGGTCAACCATTTTCAAACCATACAAAGTTTGAGTTCCTATTGCGGCATCACCTGTTTGTGTGGCTGGCGCGTATTTAGAATACAAGTTGTAATTATCACTATCGCTGGCTAAATGGTCACCGTATATAGAAGAAACAAAACGACCTGTGTTCTTCCCATCCTCACCGAATCCCCATATACCAGCATCGGGAGCAAAGCCGGGGACACCAGCGGCAACGATACCACCAAAGTTTATTCGTGCCTTAGCGCGACTGCCTGTTTGCAATCCTTCGCGAACAGTGAATTTTTGACCACTGTTTTCAAAAGACTCCATAGAACCTGTGTTTGATGCGCGCCCTGTTGATGCTCCGGTGTTTGGACTTTCTTCTCCATCAATTGTTGTGTTGAAGTTTGCCGCGAACCCAAGATGTTGATTCGTGAAGAACTCATCGGAGCCTTCATCTAAAGCAACATACTCTCTTAGTGTTGTGATTGGTGCAAACGGTTTTCCATTTTTGTCAATAGGCATCGGAGCAGGATGCATGTTTTCACCAGCCATCTCCGGCGGAGCGCAGTAAAAATTACGGAAACGACCACCATGACCGATGAGAAATTGAGGTTTGTATTCGGCTTGTGATTTACTATTATCAAGCCAAGCGCAAAAATTACGCCCTGTCGCGCCGGGAACTGTGCTGTGTATAACAATGCTATACCCTTCATTCCCGTTAGCGTCTTCGACCACACGACCTAAGTGCGCGCGGAGATAACCCATGTGTGAACCACGGTCGAATGATGTGAATGCATTATCCATCCAAAATGGCGCAGGGTCATGCGTTGAGCCGGTGACAGCAAAGTCCGCATGTTGGTGAGCGGCAGTAGCGTCTGTTGGCTCTTGAGTGTCTGTGCCTCCTGTGGAGATGCTACGACGATTGATGTCAAATCTTTCTCCTTCCCCGGCGTATTGGTCCGATGGTCGTCGTTGACTGCTACGACCATTGAATGCACCACCTTGATTGATAAGACGAACTATTTCTCTCGCCGCGGCTTCAATATCAGTTACACCTTCTTTGAGTCCTATTTCACCCATATCAATCGTTAAACGACGAATGAAATCCATTTCACTCCAATGCGGTAGGTGCTGTAATCTGTCTTCATAATGAGATGTAAGATTGTTAGCAATCGCGCGCTTTCCTTTCATACAAAGGAAGGCGGATATTGTGCGAGTTCCTTCGGGTGTGTCAAAGAATGTTGCTGTAAATTGAGGTGCTGTTGTGCTACCAGTTTGAACTAAATTAGATTCAACATGGTCGATTGTTTCAGCGTGCCGCAAAGCGGCTTTATCCATATCAACTGATGATTGGGATACACGACCTTGACCATACTGTGTTGTTTCGTGACCGAACTTTACATAGTGGGATGTATTTCGCGCCTTGCGGTTGTATTGATGAGTTGCTACGCTATTTGATTGAGTAGTCACCATGAATGATTCATCCATCAAATACCAACTGCGATGCGCGTATGCACCTTCAACAAAGTGTGACTTACCATTACCGTCTTCGTAGGTGTATGATACGCTGTTGATTGTTTGAGAGAGTGTTTTAGTGATGAGTTGCACATCTTTGCGTTGTGTTCTAAACCCAGCCGCTACATCAAGGCCGTTGATTGTTGGAGTAGTTGGGCTTGTTTGCACTTGCATGTGTAGGTCATGGAACGCGATGAACTCACGGTCATGTGCTACATCGTAAAGCAATACTCGCGCGTGCTGTTCTGTGCTAAGGTAAGGGTCGAGGAATGCCACAATGGGTGGGTCGGTTGAGTGACCAAGTTCAGTCCAGTTAAGTTTGATTGTTTCATTCACATGTTGGACAAAGTTGCGAGCAGTTTCGAGGCAAGTGTCACCGATAAGGAAATTCTCAATCGGTAAAGTATCTCGCGCTTCTGTTCCTAAATCACCCTTACCGCCATTGAACCCACGCCATACTTCATATTCATTTGACACACCGCGCGACTTTGCAAACATCCCCTCTATGGCATGAGGGTTGGTGTAGTGCATGTTCATCCAAACAGTATCACCATAGCGTAGTCCACCGGGGCAGTATGGGTTATTCCATGTTGCGTTTGCGATACCATCTTCAATCTTCAAAGGCATAGTTGCCGCATCAACAGAATAAACACCAAGAAGAGTGAGAGTGTCACCAGCGGCGAGAGAGGGTGCTGTGCTGTCAAGAAGAGGATGCGCGGCTGTTGTTAATTGTGTTGCGTTGGTTGAAGAATTGTAAGTGATTTTGTATTTGCGCCCTGTGTCTTCGTTGATGGCCGCGAAGTGATAATTGGTTGGTAACTTACCTTTTGGTATGTCACCATTGAATGAAAATGTTTGACCAGTGATAATTGTCAACAAATCCAGCACTGCGTTTTTGTTTTTGATACGCGGTAAATGAGGGTTTGATGTTGGACCAGCCTTGAACTCAACCGCGCTGACATATTGACGCAACCCGTAATCGAGATTGCCACCTTGAGTCATCACGCTCCCGCGGTCATAATAGAATGGGCGGCGGTATTCTTGAGCGGATGAATCATATCCAACATTGCCCGTAAGCGGAAAGTTGGAGTTGTCGGGTAAAAGACCAACAACCACTTGAGAACCTATCTGTAACGATGTGAAGAAGTCTTCACTTGAATGAGTATCCAAGTTGCTTAATGTCAATACGCATACCCCTGTGCCATTCTTTTCATAGTAAGCCCATTCACCATTACCCAATACAATTCGTCGCGTTCTTCGTGTGCTGATACCTCTTACATCACCAGCACCGTCGAAACTTGAATTGGGTATTTTATTTGTATTGAGATGTATTTCATTTGTTGATGCGTTCCTCGTAATCTTGGTCACTATGCTTCGGATTGGTGTATTGTTGATTTTTGCATATTGATAGTGTCCATACGCTTCATAATCTGTCGCTGAATGATTTGGTGCGCGACGACCAACAGGTGTAGGGTTCCATGCCTGTGCTGTCATTGTTGCGTCTAAGTGTATTTTCATACTGTTGTCGGGGCCGGGGAAAACACCAGCGTCGCGGTCTTCAAAAAAGTGTTGAGGGAATACTGGTATTTCAGCAAGCGCGCGTGTGCTTGCGTATTGTGTTCCAAGTTGATAATCGTGCTGAACAGAACCAATTGATTGAAACAACCTATCGTTGATTGTAGTCCCATCGCCACAAACAGAACTTGAGTTGAAATTTGGGTCAAGTAGTATCTTCGTCCCAGCGTTTAATGAATTTGATGTTGACCACGCACTGAATGATGCGGCTTCGCGTCCGTTGGCTAAAACCATTTTACCAGTCCCTATGAGTGATGTTCCATTATCAAATGTGAATCTTGTTCCAGTCTTTGAAGAGTATTCAGCACTCGCTCCATTCTCTAAATGAATGCGACCTGTTGCTGGAAAACAAAATGTTCCCCAAGACGCAAGAAATGTTCCAGCGTTATTCAAAGGGGCGACATCAATGAAAGGACTACCGATGGTGGCTATTTGCGCGGCACAGTCATGACGAGTATCCCACCCAACGCGCGACAAAGTAGCGGGGTCCCAAGTTGGTTTTGTATTGATTGCGCCTTGACCTGCACCACCAAGAGTGACTGATACAACAGGCGCACCCGGTTGTATTTCTTTGACAATGTGTGAATCACGACTGCCATCACCGGAGTATGATACAGTTTGGTCTGCTACATCACTCATCAACCCTTGACCTTGCATAATGAGGAAACGACCCATCCCCGAATCATTCACTTCCATAGAAGTGACGCGCACATTTGATTGAACATACTCGACGGTGAAATATGTTGCATCGTTAGCGTCTATTGACGCAGGTGTTATTCTTGATAATTGCATTGTTCGTTCGTGCTTAGATGGCTGAATGATAAAAATATATGAATCGCCTTTTTTGTCATTGTCGATGATGTCAAACATCTCAAACGCACCACCTTTCTGTGATGCGAATTGAACAGATTCTTGATAGTGGGTTGGGGATTCCCCGACAGGTGGGTCACTTTGACTTCTTTGATTGGGTTGAATGTGTATCTTGTGATATACTGATGGGTGCGGTTTAGTTCCGACACCTTGAGGTGGCGCGCGTGGTTCATCACCTGCGCTAAGAGGTGTGTAGTTTGAAGGTATGAGGCTCTCGTCCAATTCTTCATCGTATTCAATGCCGCCTGTGTTGTCACCAACAAGGTGATGAGGTTTCATCGCTACTTGCGCGCTTCCAACATCATTCGATGAAGCAGTTACAACACCACCCGGTGAGTGTATTGTAGCACCAGCACTAACAGCGTCAGCGATATGCGCGGCTATTCTTTTGCTATTGAGAAGACAACCACCATCGGGGACTGTCTTTGTAATGAGAAGTGCTGGATTCGACAAGCCCATCTTGCCACCTGTGAGGTCAACTGCATTGTAGTGAATCTCAACATAACCAGCGGTCAACCCCGACACTTCAAGAATAGCAACGCGCGATTCTGTTTCGGGTGTAAGGTGCTTTGCGTATTGAGAATCGGTAGTTGACGATACACCAATACCTCCACCCTTCAACAAAAATGGTTCAATGTCGTCAACGGAGATAGCAATGACACCATCGCGGTGTCCATCTATCGAAGCCAACCCGTTACGAACAAGTCCGTTGGTTATTGCACTCGTTCTCATATCCACAACGCGAGCGTTGAATGCTGTGTGTGTGACAGCAACTTTGCTGTTGATTGGTAAAGCATCTTTGAGTCCAAGATAACCCCCAGCGAATGTGATTAGCGCGTCATCTGCTATTCCGTCAATTGTTCTTGTCAGTTCTTGTTCGTGTATTGGAGGTAACATACGCAGGTATGGGTGTCCAACTAATTGCGTGAAATGATGACGACCTGTGTGTCCTGTTTTGAAACGCTCCGCGATGCTCCAAGAAGAAGGTGCGAAGTTGTTTGTGTTAACAGCAAGTGAGCGCGAATACAAGAAACCATGAAACTCATTAGCACTCTCATCAATAACCATCGCTCCCGTTCTGTCAATCGCTTGACTACCTGTTCCAACTCTTTGAAACGGCTTTCCGCTTTCTCCATCAATCAGTATATCGGAACGAACAAGAACCATTGTTGAATCGTTTGCAAAATTGTTACTTGTGTGAAATGCTGTTCGTGCATGTAATACACCGCGCGAACCTGTATCACTTGATACACCAAAGTCGAGGTGAATGCTGTCAACCGTGATGGTTCCGTTGGTGTTGATTGCTTTGAGTCGAACTCTTTCCGGTGGAGAATCGTTAGGAATGCCTGTGAGAATATCTGTTGCTGTTGGGTTGATGAGAAGATTGAATGGTGTGTGGGCTACGCTGATGACTTGCGCACCACTGCTGTGCGCGGCGTTAGCAACTCGATAATTACCAAGTCCTTCCAGCGTGTGATTCACGGCAAGCGTGTCATTTTTACCACTCACTAACTCGTAAAGTGATTGACATTGAGTTGCTCCGATAGTGATTGATGTTGCACCTGCTGTTACATTAGATGTGATTTTGAATACAGTGCTGTCAGTATCAACAGGCTCTTCAAATCTCCAAAGACCAAGAGTGCTGTTTGACAACATAAATGGTTTTGCGCGCGCTTCCATAGTTGAGACATCTGCTTTCCAATGAAGCGATTCTATATATCCGCGATACTCGCCACCTTTGCCGCCGATGAATAGGTCTTGGTCGTTGATGTTGCATGAGTATTCTTTGTTCATTTTATGCGAAGCCATCAGTTCTCCGTTGACATAAAGTTTAACCTGCTCTCCGTTGAACTCACCGGAGATGTGATACAATTCGCGCTGTCCTGTATTGTATCCAACATTGTTGCTGATGAATGAGGCCGCGCTTGTTGGGTAATTATTGAACGATGATGCGATGGCCGTGACACCATTAGAGAACTCAACCTTGAACGAAGCAACACCGGGTGCGTTGATTGTTCCCATGCGCAGTTCAAACAAACCTGCTTTGCTGGCAATCACTCCACCACAGTCCGGTGATACCCATGCTTCAACTGTGAAGTTTTTCAGCGATTGATTGTTAGAATTAGCAAAGCGATGTCCGTCATCGTCTTGGAGTATAGGTGCTGATGAGCGCGCCTCAACACCACCGAGAATGCGCTTGTTACCAGTCTTGGTGAAATCACCTTGAGGGCAAACAACACTGTCGCTCACGCCGTTGAAGAATAGCGCGTGACTTGATAAACCAATAACTGCCATCTCAACTCCCCACAATAAAATCAACAGGCATGAAGGTTAATGAGCCTTCATACACATTTTCACCAGCAATATAACTGAATGACATTGCTACAACTGTTCCGGCTAATCCAGTGAACTTATTCGTAGGGTCGAAAACAACACCAACATCGAGCGAGTTTGCTTTTGAGTCCTGTTGATTCGCGTCCGACCTACCCGTCACCATAATCAAATTACGCTCGATGTAGTCATCGTTTGCTGATGTGCTTTGCACAAGTGAGTTGTAAGGGAGTTGCATTCCTATGATGTAGTCAGCAGTTTGTTTATCGGATAAAGAGATGTCCGATTCAATCAAAGAATTGCTATCGTCGGGGTCTGCGCGACCACCAAGAGCAGAACCCGATGTTCCGAGTAGGCTGGCATTGCCTACATACGCGATAAGGTCTTGGAGTTTATCTCCCGCGCTTTTGCATGACTTGTCTGTTCCACCTGCGAACTCGTCAAAAAGAGGAATGAAGGCCGAGAAGCCTTTCTTGAATACAGGTGTTCTGTTGTTGCCACCCGTTCCTTTCTCGGTTTGAGTGAATGTCAGTTTCGCGTTGTCTGTTTTTTCACCGTTGGATACAGTGATGGTGAACGCGCTACTGAAACTTGTGCCGCCAGCAGTTGTTAATGTTTGAGAAAAATTAGCGGCCTCGCACGCTGTCTTGACCGCGGAGGCTAAACCATTATCTGTGGTGATACCTTGAATGCCAACAAGCACTTGTGACGGTGAGTTTGATGCGCTATGCGATGCCGAGTTCTTGTTGAACTTGATACGGACAGGAGGGCGAACTGTGTTCTCCCCTGTGTAAGAAGATTCAATCTCAAAAAACAAATCGTGTAAGTCGTTGACGGAAACATTTGGACTACTACCCGATAGGTATGGTTGACGCGTGCCACCGTCACTGTTTGCTAACGCGCTAAAATCAATGGATGCTTTAGCCGCCGTTTTCTCAAATGAACTTGCCGCGCAATCATCATCCGCGAGTATAACATTGAGTTTGAAATCTGCTGTCACCATATTCAAGTCAATAGCATATCGCTCACCGAGAACCGGCACAGGTAAAACAGGAACGCTCCGTGTCATGTTGAGGCTGTAATCGGTTACATCAACGACTAAGACACCCCCATCGTTACGAATCAATCGAATCTTCGTCATACACCCGACCTCCTGTTTCCGTGAGAGCGACCACCGCGAGTCATTTCAGCGCGTATCAAATCACCAATCTCTTTTGCTAATGCGCGCTTATCGGTTCTGTCTGTGACACCACCGACATTGATGTTGATGGTTGTGCCACCACCACCCACACCAAGACCGCTGGGGTTGTTCTTACGGTTGAGTGGGACAACAGCCTCCGGCCCATCCTCACCAATCATCGCGAGGGTTGGAGAGTTGACTATACCACCCTTAGCGAGTTTAGGGATGGTAGGCATATTGAACGATTTACCCCCAACGACAGGAACCCAATCGGGTATGTCGAAACTAAGACCTTCTGCGAAACTGTTGTAAATACCCGCCACACCATTAAAGACGCTTTTGAACCCGTCAATAAAACCTTTCTTGATTGTGCCGGGGATGCTAATGAACCAATCAATCAGCGAACCCCCGCCCAAGATGACATCATCATAGAATGATTTACCAACTTGGAATATAGCATTTACTATACCACCAAGCACACCTAAGACAATACCGATAGCACCTGTTATCAAACCCATAACACCACTAAATAGTAATCCAAGACCAGCAAGCGCGCCATAGAAAATCAATCCACCTAAACCGAATAACCAATCTTTAGCGGCTATCAAGAATGCAAATATCGTGTCCCAATTACGATAGATGACTGCGATAACTAAAGCAACAGCCGCGATGATAGCCGCGGGAACTGCCATGACTCCTATGAGGAACAAGCCAACACCGATAGCCACCGCGCTAAGAACGGCAAGGATAACTGCTTTGATGCCACTACCAGCACCCGTCGCAAACGCGACAAGTCCAGCAACACCAGCGATGACAAGACCAAGACCCGCCACTACTCCACCTACTGTGCCTTGAACAGCAATTATCGAACCTGCTTTTAATGCGAGGAAAACTTTCTTCAACATCATAACAGAACCAATCAAAGTCATGAATACACCAACACCAACAGCGATGGATGCATACACATTGTCGAACTCATTGTTAAACATTTGAGCAACTCCGGCGGCGATAACGAAAGCACCAACTATGACTCCTACCGTTCCACCAAGAAGAAGAGAGGCTATACCAGCGGCTAACAATCCAGCGGCGAGAACATCTAAGGATGTGGCTAATCCACCTTCATCTCCTTCACCGGAGATGACAAGCACCAACCCTTGCATCGCGTCATGAAGTGGTCCTAAATTCTCCGTCATTGTGAGAACTGGACTGTTAGCACCTTCAAACGCTATTGATAGAACGGCGAGTGCGAAACCAACAACCAAGAAAACAGTGAGCAGTGAAAACAATGTTGTCATCATGCGCGTGAACCTGTTGTTTGCAATCTTCAACAGTTTGTTGCTCATCTTCTGTGCCACTCCGTGTGCGATAGTTCCAGCGACTAATTTCTGCATTACTGACATGCCTTCACGGTGGTCTTCTTTTTGCTTTTCTGTCATGGTCACATTCTGTCCTGTAATTTTAGTGACATTAGTAATCGCTTTCGCGTATCCGTGGAGAGTGTTCACCATACCGACGATAGGAGATTTTTTGATGGCTGTTGTGACTTTTGCTTTTTGCTTTTCAAAAATACCCATCTTCTTTGATGCGTTGAGATTGAAGACACCGAACTGCTCAAGCGCGAGTGTGAGACTATCAACTTGGTCTTTTAACGCATTTAAGTCACCTGCCATCATCTCACCTCATTGACTAAACGGCATCTCGCCGTGAGTTGACCCTACGCGTGTCTTGTTCTTAGCACCCGCGGTGGCTTCTTCCATTTGTTCCGCTTTTATTCTTTCAGCGGCGTTAGCCCAAACGAATGACTGCTCGAATGCTTCTATACTCATATCCCACACTTCTTGCATACTGATTCCATAATGTTTCGCGACAAAATACGCCGCCGCGCTAAAGCCGTAATCTAAATCGGGCGACGGATGGCGAAGGTATTGATACGCTTCGTCTATTCTGTCGCCCCAGCCGCTAAAGGGCCGCTCATTAAGTCCTGTGGTTGCGGTAGTAATGCGGTGATTTGATTAGCGATGAATGGCCTTAGTGACAACATTTGCGGTATAGACAGACGAGGTTCAGTCTTTTCAATTGCTTCTGCGAACATGTATTTCCAATACGCCGCGAGGTCAATATCCACTCCACCAGCGGTGGTGATGGTTACAAAAGTTTTGATTGCGTCTTGCAACTGCATGAAGGATAACTCCTTCACCCATACTTTTACAACCACATCGTGGTCGTTTTCGTCGGCTGGTATTTCATGTTCAACTGCTTGGCTATTCACCAACAGGCTCATTGGGTCTGCTATCTTTGGCATCATTCTCACTTACTCCATCATCACTTGTCGCGGCTTCTTCCGAAGGAGCAACTTCATCCACTTCAACTGCCTCTTCCGAGGGGGTATCCGCTTCAATTAGGCGAGTAACGAGTTCCGCCTTTTTACCTTTGACATCAAGACCGCGCGCTCGTAAGAGTGCTTTCAGTTCTTCAATGGTCAAGGAATTGTAATCAGTTGGACCTTCTTCTCCAACGGGTGTGGTTTCAACAACTTCTTGTTGTTCGGGGAATGGATTGCCGTCAGTGAGTGAGGCATCGGGGTTGAACACTTCTTTGGGTTCTGTGGTAGCGCGAACGCGTAGTGGTCGTTCATCGCCTGTGTGCATACTCTTCATGAGCCACAACTTCCCTTGTCCATGCATTCGGGACATTTCTTCTTTCCGCAGTCATCGCAACACTTTTTGCATGAGCCGCTATTACCGCAGTCATCGCATTCTTCGTCGCCTTTCATTATTTTCCAACTTGCTTCAAACGGATTCATCTTGTTCACCTCACATGTGTAAGAACGCGTCGTGTGAGATTACGCGAACATGCTTCGGCATAATCTTCAACTCGCTCTTGATAACACCCTTGTCTTCGGGGATAGGAAGCGGTGCTTCCGTGATAATGTAATCGTCAATGACGATGATGACCTCTTCGCGGTTAGCACCGGAGCCAGCCTTCGTCAATGTGAGTGTGATAGGTTCAGTGAACGCGTGTGTTCTGTTGGTTCGGAACTCATGCCAAATCAACGGGTCGGATGCAATAACGCTCATACTCAACTCGTATTCCATAGCCTTCTCAATCATGAGGTTGGCGTTGCGTGAGCCACCGAATGGGATTTGCTCAAGAGATTGACCAGCGGTGTTACGCGCTTCTGCTTGACTGTTGCCACGGATAGTGTAAATTGCTTCGGCGTTGTTGTTGCCGCTTAGTGAGAAGTTGGTGACTTGCGCGATGTTGATTCCGAATGAACTGATAACACCGTTGTAAAAGAAGAATGGTTTCTCCGTGTTTGGTGCGATACCCGCTTTCTTACGGTTAACGACGCTGTTGGCGGTGTTCTCAAACATTCGGTGTGCTGTGTAGCGGTCACCTTTGTGGGAGTTTTCAAGACGGCCTGTATCGGTGTAGCAGTAAAGTGCATCGAAGTTAATTGATAGTTTGACTTCTGCATCCGCATCTGCCGCGATAGAGAAGTCCTTCACTTTGCATCCTTTCCAAACGCGTGTAAGTTGCTTGCTGTCGTTAGCAGAACCGGGCGCGGCTTCGTTAGCGAGAGCGTCGGTTGCGTTTGCATTGAATGAACCAACATTGTGTGTTCGGATGCTGGATTCAATCGCAAAGGTTGGCAAGGTTGCACCGGAGAACAGAAGTCGTGATTGGCGGTTGGTGATTGTTCCGAAGTTGGCGGCGGTGGTGTTGAAATCCGGTGAGCCGTTGCTTGAACCTGTATCATAGGCTACGCGCTTGAGTGAGTATCCTGTATGACTGAACCCAACAGGGTCTTCAAGGTGCAAGCGTCGTGTGGTTGTATCAACATAAAGCACTTGACGAATCTCGTTTCGTTCTGTGTTCTCCATATCAATACCAAGACCATCAGCACCCCATTCTTTTGAACCGGCGGCAGGTGTGTCTTTCGGGAATGCTGTGGCTGTGCTGTCCTTGATGATGATGTATTCACCAGCGGAGAGGTTAGAGAGTGTGCCTGTGTAGCCAACATAGGTGTCGCCAGCGGCGATGTCCAAGAATGATGACGCACTTGGGTCACCGGAGATGACTGCCGCAGGTTCGTCAATAACTTCGCGTCCAAGTGCGTAATACAACCAGCGCGCGCTGTTCATCATTGTTTCAAGAGAACCACCTTCGTTAGAGAATCGTTGAGGTTCTTGAATGACAACATCGCGGCCTACACCTACAATGTGTGAACGGCGCACTTCGACTTTTGTTTCCGGTAGGCCGACAGTTGCGGCAAGACCGATGAATTGGTTGGTTAACACAGACTCGTCTGCTGATAGCGCATTAGCGTGGTGAGTGCTTCCTACATCAATGGTTGGTGTTCCCATTGTGTCAATGAGTAATTCATCACCGGATAGTGATGTAGTGCTTACTTCTTTCATTGGTGGTGAAACGGTGAGTGAATCGCCACTGTTTGCGACGATTGTATAAACATGGCCTTTGGTAGCGTTATCATCGTTAGTAAAAGCACCACCACCAATGACGCGGAGTTGAGAACCAACAAGCATACCAGCAGGGTATCGAAGTAAAGAACCCGATGAGAAGAAACCTTCTGTCGCGCCTGTGAAAGTGATGCCTGTGCCAGCCGAATTGGTCGCGAAACGAAGACCACCGAAGCCATCAAAGGCTAATGCTAACCCACATTCTTTGCCGAATGTCACTTCGGATAGGTCGCCTTTATACACTGTTGATGCCATATTATCTGCTCCGCCTTGTCCTACGCGATGAGTTCCGAGAATATCACTATTTCGACTTGGAAGGTCATGCGATGTAGCCTCTTCGTTCTATCCGAAAGGTCAGTTCTCATCTTATAAAGAAGACGGTCAAAATTAGCACCATCGCCTTTTCTTTTGCTGTGGATGATGCGCCGAACCTCATCTTCAATCTTCATGAGATGCTTTCTCCCACTCATTGTTCGCGCATCAACTGTTACATTGATTCGCGTGTGGACAAAATCATAGAACACTTCGGGCTGTTCTTCGTTGTGAACAGTTTCGTAAAGAAGGATAGCGTCTTTGTTGGTGAGGTCAAGACGCTTACCGCGACCAGCCTCAACCGTAGTGATGTCTTCAACGATAGGTGTTCGCTGGTCTGTGTTACCGCGATTCCACCCATCGGTGAGAATACCTTTGATGAGTTCAACAGACTCAAGAGCCAATCAAATCACTCCCTATACTTGATTGTGCGCGAGCCTGTTTCTTTGCCATGTTGACAATTGCTTTGTATTCGGGACTTGACTCATCCATCACTTTTCCACTCGCGTCAATCAACTTTCCGTCGCTAACTGATGCGTCGTAGGTTATAGCGGCGGCATCGAGGAAGACTCGCCCACTGTTGCTGAACACGCTGTTCTCACGCGCTTGCTTGACAGGCTCCATCATAGCCTTCGCGATAGCCTTGTTGATTGCTTCTTTCATTACAACACCGTCATTACTTCTGTATAGCGCGGTAGTGTTTCAGCCACCTGTGCTTTGAACAATTGATACTTGCTACCCAAGTCCACATTCTGTGTTCCTTCGGGTAGTAGCACGCTTCGGTCGTCGGACAGAATCAAATCCATCGCGACCAACTTTGTGCAAATGTCTTCGATTGCTTTTTCGACATACCGCTCACCATACACATAGGAGCATTTGACAGCGTTCCATGAGAAGTAAGGGTATGAGTTGTTGAAGTAAATGATTCCCATATCGTAGTCAGCCCACCAATCACGAAGACGGCCTTCGTCACCTGTGGTCGTTCCGACATAATCAATCTTGAATTTCTTTTGATGGAGTGTAGCACCGTTGGTAGCCGCCGCGCTAATATCACCTACAAGGTCAGTAACGCCGTTGAGTGTAGTTCCTGTGATGCTTTGGTAGTATCCGTATGTTGCACCGATGTTGATGATACCGTATGGTGCAAGACTCCCGACATCATCGAGGACTATGGTGGTGGCTGTGGATGAGGTCACTGTTTTGCTTGTGTCCGTTGCTCCTGTGAATGTGACACCGGGTGATGTGCAAGCATAGGTAGCGTTCTCCCCTGCGTCACCACGGCGCATAGAACTGATTTTGATTTGACCACCACCGTAGTCACTGTTCGCGGAAGCCATAAACTCATGATGAACATTGGCTGTGATTGTTCCATCAGCCTCGGTTACATCTTCAAACTCAAAAGATGGGTTGAAGAGTGTTGGGTTTTTACCTTTGCGCGCATCCATATTGATGAGGTCTGCGAGTTGTTGAGCAGTGCTTACATTGTCAAACTGCGAACGAAACTTGGATGACCCATCACCCGCTGTAAGTGTAGCGACACCGCCACCACCGGGACAAAGAAACACCTTGTCAACATCAGCCGTGATTTGAGTGAAGTCGTTAATCTTCAATCGAATTTCAGCCGCG
>PAUP01000060.1 GCA_002712765.1 Cytophagaceae bacterium
ATAATAAAATGAAAATGACTATGTTTGCCAGCTTTTAAAAAGAAATGAGAATACTAGAATCAAATTTACGACCCTTAATTAAACACACCCATCTGCTCAAGGCGGGCCCAGTGTATGTTTTTGACACCTTTTTAGTCACCGAATTCCATGAAGGCAGCGTGGTTGACTACGATTGTTTTAAAGCGCTTTATTCCTTATTAGACAGGTACTCCAAGGGAGATAGAGCCTTTGGCTTTCTGTCTAATCGCGTCAATAGCTATTCGGTAAAGGCAACCGATTTTGTCAGTCTAAATAAAGAGAGAAACACCGAGCAAAAATACCTAAGTGCCATCGTGACCTATGATACTTTTGGCCAACAGATGTTTTCTTTTGAAAAACAAATTTACAAATGTAGTTCGGAGGTATTTATGGGTATTGAACCTGCGCTGCATTGGTTAGATAGCCAACGCAGTTTTGCCTGCTAAAACCTCAGCGCGTATTAATTGGGTAACGTTTGACTTAATGCAAAAGACTTTTGTTTACTCGGTGAGATAGATGCCGTCCTCTTTAATGATGATTTTGGCATCTTTGTACAAATGACCAATAGCCTTTTTAAAACTTTTTTTACTCAAACCAAGTTGAGTTTGAATGTCTTCTGGCGCGCTTTTGTCGTGCAGTCCTAGAAAACCATCATTGGCTTGAAGTTCTTCATAGATATATTGAGCATTAGGTTCTATACTTCGGTAACCCTCTTCTTGCAACACCAAATCGATTTTACCATCAGGGCGCACCTTCTTTACCCATGCCTGAAGGGTATCTCCTGTTCTTATGTCTTCAAAAATATCTTCCTTATAAATCAACCCACGATACTTACCGTTAACGATGGCGTTAGCACCCCTATCGGTGATATGAGAGATTAAAATATCAACCTTATCAAACTTTTTAACCGACACAATATCATTACTGAGATATTTCATGGTTTTACTAGTAGCAGCCAGCCTATTGGTTTGCTTATCGAGATACATATAAACGATATACCAACTTCCCACTTTCATAGGGCGTGCTTGCTGGGCAAAGGGAACAAATAATTCTTTTTCTAAGCCCCAATCCAAGAAAGCACCCATTTTTGCCACGGTGGTGCACCTTAAATACCCAAAACTATTTAATTCAATAAATGGTTTAAGGGTTGTAGCCACGGGGCGTTCTTCGTGATCGAGATAAACAAAGACTTCGAGTTCATCCCAGATTTTATACGACTCTGGCACGTATTTATTAGGTAATAAGACATCATCTCCATCTTCATTTGACAAAAATAAACCTGGCTCGGTTTCTCTGTCTATTCGCATTGTATGATATTGACCTATTTCAAGCATAATATGTTCTAATTTTTGCAAAAGTACAACTAGTTCTGTTAATACCTATCTTAGTTTACTACACAAAAAAACGCCCAAGTATTTCTACTCGAGCGTTCCTCATTTGGTTGGTTAATTATTGATCTATTTATAAACAGATTCCTTGTTAAAGTGCTTGGTCAACATATAGTAAACTACTGCACGGTATTTGTTGCGATTTGATTTTCCGTAAGTCTCCATACAGCTATCTATTGCGGTATCTAATTGAGGGCCTTCACTCAGACCTAATTTTTTGATTAAGAAGTTATTCTTAACAGTTGCAAGCTCGCCCTGATCACTACCAGAAACAGTGGCAGCATCTGCGTTATAGATCGATGGACCGCAGCCTATGGTTACTTTTGTAAGAAGATCCATATCAGGATTCATTCCACATTTGTTCTTTAAATCGTCCGCATATTTAGCGATCAAATCGTCTCTTTTACTCATAAGTCTTAGATAATTGTTGGTTCAACGAATAATAATCCTTAAATATAACCAAAAATTAAAAACTTCTTGGATTATTTTTAGCGGATAAAATTGAAATAGTTTAAAAGGATCTCGTCATTCACTTTTCTAGGCGTGAAGATTTCTAATAAAGCCGCTTGATCATCATTGGCATATAAGGCAGTTTTGGCGCTAGCACATTCGGCCTCACTATGGGCCGCAAAGTATTTTAGATTAAACATTTGACACAATTGTGCTGCAGTAAGTGTATGTGTTGTTTCAAAAAAGGTGTCAAAATGGGCGCTATCCTTATCTCGATTAGGAAGAATTCTAAAGATCCCACCTCCTCCATTATTGATGACAATGATCTTAAAATTAGAGGGTATATAGGCATTCCACAAAGCATTGCTATCATAAAAAAAACTGAGTTCACCAGTAATTAAAGTAGTAGGCAAACCACTAGCAACGGCTGCTCCTATAGCAGTGCTGGTACTACCATCAATACCACTAGTACCCCTATTGCAATACACCTTTAAAGTCTTGTTAAGATCGAAGAGTTGTGCATAGCGTACGGCACTACTGTTGCCCAATTGCAACATGCTGTGATCGGGTATATGCTCTAAAATTTGATCAAAGGCCTTAAAATCACACCAAGGCATTTGGGATACGTATTCTTGGTGTTTTTTGTAGCGATTGGCCCCAATAGTTAGCCACCGCTTCTGGTAGGTAGAAACTGGTACTGGAGCCGGCACTAATAGTTCTGAAAGAAAAAGATTGATAGGCACCTCAAAATGTTTGTGTAAACAGAAGTAGGTATCATACGCTTTTTTAGGATCGACATGCCAATGTTCTTCGGGTTGGTAGGAACGTAAAAAGGCTTTAATTTTTTTGGATACCACCATCCCGCCAAAGGTGAGTAGGATCTCAGGCTGTAGGGCTTTAAACCCATCGGTATCTAGAGGGCCAATAATATTATCAATTCTGGTAAAAAAATTGGGATGGTGTAAATTAGAAGTCGTCTCTGTAAAAACGACAACACTAGGGTCTAAAGCTAAGGCTTGTATCAATTGCGCTTCCAAACTATCTGGAGGCAAAACCCCGACTACCACCATTTTTTTAGTAGCCGTTCTCCATTTGTTTTGATAGATCTCAATAATCTCTGGTGCCATCTCAAAATCCAGTTCACGAGGAGTAATGGCTATGGGAGCCACTGCTGGGATATCTGTCATTTCGTAAAGGGGCTCATAAAACGGCACGTTGATATGAACAGGCCCGCTTTGCTCTATAGCAGTATTGAGTGCTTTATTGATCTCTTGCTCATTATGTCTTCTGCTCTCTTGTAGCTTTCGCAGTATGCGCGCCTCGGTAATGGTTGTTTCTGGAACCACTTCAGAATACAAATTGGCCGAGTAGAGAATGTGATTCTCAAAGACACCTTTTTGTCGTATAGTTTGTCCATCTCCAATATCAATACGCTCTACGGGTCTATCGGCACTGATAACCAATAAGGGAATATCGCTATAAAAAGCCTCTGCTATAGCAGGATAATAGTTGAGCAAGGCACTGCCCGAAGTACATACCAGTGCCACTGGCTTTTTTGTTTGTTGAGCGATGCCCAAGCCAAAAAAGGCAGCACAACGTTCGTCTACGATACTGTAGGCACTGATGCGCTCATTTTTTACAAATTCTATAGTGAGAGGCGCATTGCGCGATCCAGGAGAAATAACAACCTGATCTATACCTTTGCTTAGACAAAGGGTCACTATAGATTGAGCAACTGGAATCTTGGAATGCTTCATGAATTATTGTAAAAATACGCTTTTAGGAAGAATAAACAGCTCAAAAAACTCAAATGCATATCAAGTAAGTACCCGTCCCATAGTACTGAGTTTATGCAGGGTTTCCATCCATTCATTTTCGGCAATACTCGCGGCAGTGATGCCTCCCCCAACATAGACCTTTGCCATCTTTTTTTCTACCTCCATACATCTCAAATTGACAAATAAATCACTTTGTGTTTGCCTTGCTGTATAGGCTAAATTTTCAACATTTTTTCGATGCCTGGCCCGAGAGACGTCTTGGGTCACTCGAAGCTCTCCTAGGTAGCCCGTGTAATACTTCCGGTCATAGGCTTCATATTGTAAGATAAAATCTTTTGCCCATGCTCTAGGCAATCCACATACCGCAGGAGTTGGGTGTAGGGCAGCAAGGATGTCAGAAATAGACGCGCCATCTTCAAGTAATCTCGCCTTAATATCGGTTTTTAAATGTAATAATTTACCTGCTCTATGGGTATGTAACTCACCCACCTCGATATTTTCTACCCAAGGCGCCAATCGCGATACTATAGCATTTGTGACCAGTTGCTGTTCTTCTCGCTCCTTAGCACCCCAATCTACCGCTGTGGTATCCTGATAGGGTTGTGTACCAGCCAGCGACATGGTGGTGATGGTTTGATACTTTTGAGACAGCAAACGCTCTGGTGTAGCCCCCATCCATAGGCCTGTTTTGGGATGATACCAGCAATACACAAAAGCCGATGGATAAACCGCCAAAAGATCATGTAGCAGTTGGCTTATACTTTTTTGATGGGGTACATTTTGCTTTCGCGAAAGCACTACCTTTTGCAAATCTGACGTATTGATTGCCGCAATCGCTTTATTGACCAAATCTAAATAATCTTGGCGTTGTGAGACAGATTGCGGCGCCTTAAAGACTATTTCGGGGCTAGGGCTCAAGTCGGCTTCCAAACGTATAGGCTGCTCTCCCGGAATGAGCATACTTGGATGTGTATTAGAAAAAGGAGCAAATACAAACCCTGCGTTATTGACAGCGTTAGGGTGATAGGATGTGCGATCGGACTGAACAAATCCCAGCAGTTGTGTAGCATTTGGTTTGCGATAGATCACAAAGGGAAGATCCTGAGTGTATTGATTTTCAATACAATGGCTTATGGTCATAATTGGATTAACGTTTGGGTAAGGCGATGGTCGTTAGTTTTACTTTTGAGATCAATTGCTCGTCTTCGTCTATGATATCTATATTCCAGAGCTGCGTTGTACGGCCTTTATGGATAAAAGTCGCTTTGGCGTAGACCATTCCTTCCTTCTTACTTTTAAGGTGGTTGGCCGAAATTTCAATTCCTCTAATGCTAGTCTCTTGCCCACTTAAAAACATAAAACTCGCAGCACTTCCTACGCTTTCGGCCAAGGCCACCGAAGCGCCACCATGCAACACCCCATCGGGTTGATGTACCTTAGGTGTCACCGGCATGCTGGCTACGAGATAGTCTGACCCCACATCAATATACTTGATATCTAAGGTCTCCATCAAGGTGTTTTTGCAGCTTTGTGCCAATCGTTTTAGTATTTCTTCTTTACTGAGTTCCATAAATTAAAATTTGTGTGTACATTTTAAACCAAACACTTTCAAATTTCGTTAATTTAAAAAACAAAACCCCACAATGACAATGAAAAAAATAGTGATTTTAGTGCTTTTAAGCATAGGTCTGTGTAGTTGTGATAAGATTGATGATCTCACAAAATTTGATTTGGATTACACCACCCAATACACCATAGCATCTGGAGCAATTCTCGATGTCCCTTTTGATGTATTAACACCCGAAGTGACCACAGATTCTGAGTCAGAATTTGAAAGTAATGATACCCGCAAGGATTTGATCGAGAGTATTAAGCTTAAAAAGCTCACTCTAAATCTTAGAACCCCAGTCTCGGGTAATTTTAATTTTCTCAATGAGATTACAATATTCATCAAAGCCGATGGCCTGCCAGAACAAGTAATTGCCTCTGCCTCAGATATTCCAGAAGACAATCTGAGATCTATAGACATTGAGACAGAAAATGTAGAGCTCAAAGCGTATATTAAAAAAGACAGTTATAGCCTGCGCGTGCGCACTACAACCGATCGCATCATTAGCGAAGATCACGAGATCGATATAAGAACCGTATTTAGGGTAGATGCCAAAATTCTAGGTATCTAAACCTGGATGCGACCTCTAAATTAACGGATGTTTGTACTTTTAACAAACATCCGTTAATTATGAATTATCCAAGCTTAGAAAACGCTTATGTCAGGCTCATACCTCTACGCCCTGAGCATTTTGAGTTGTTACTGCCTTTGTCTATTCAAGTAGATTTGTATATGTATGGCCCTTCCGATATTTCCACTCCAGATAAATTAAAAGCCTATATACATGACGCTTTCGCGAAAGCAAAACAAGGCTCAGCACAGCCTTATATAATTTATGACAAGACTAAAAAGGCATATGCTGGCAGTACGCGTTTTGGGCATATGGACACCAATCATAAAACATTGCATATAGGGTGGACGTGGTTGGGCACTGATTTTCGCGGCAGCGGTATCAATACTCATATCAAATATCTCATGCTCGATTATGCCTTTACAGCCATGGATATGGAAAAAGTGGCCTTTAGAATAGATGAGCGTAATATGAGATCTAGAAAAGCTGTAGAAAAACTAGGCGCCACCTTGGAAGGTATATTACGACAAAATTTGATCGTAAAAAACGGGTTTAGGCGCAGTACGGCCTGCTACAGCATATTAAAATCGGAATGGCCCAAAATTAAGACGACCTTTTTCAAATCGATCTAATACGAGCTGCTTTCAGCCCTTGCCTGTTATGCCAATAATGATTTAGAATTTTAGGTTTAGGCTTAACGTATAGCCAATACTAAATTGCACTATCTGTAAAAGACTATTTTGTGAGCTAAACTAGTCATCAATGACGACTGTTCCTAAAAAAAATCCAGCATCATAAAAATCGGTATCTGGATCTGTATTGCTATATAGTAAGTCTTCAATGTCGGCATCGGCTCTATCCTTATCGATTCGCTCATGATATAGGGCCACGCTAAAAAAACTATTCCCAAAACTGATATCATTATCTACTCTGACTCTAAAATTGAGCCCTAGTCGCTGCCCATTGGCATCAAAAGGATCCAGATATTCTAATCCAGAGAAATGTTCTGAGTATTTAAAAATAACCAGATGTAATTCGCTTTCGGCAAGAATGATCTCATTGAGTTTAGTCTCTCTATCAAAAAACTCGATTTGACCTGTGTAAAATATTCCTGGAGTAAAACTTTGAGTTTGATCTATGCCCTGACTTCCTCCAAGGTTATCGAAGCCATCGTTGTCTATGATTTCTAAGATCACCTGATCACCACCATCTTCAGGTGTAAAGGTTACTTTTACTCTAGTCATAAATTCACTTCGAGTGGCAGATGAGGCGTCTTCACTGTCACTAGAACAGGATGCTAGCATAAGAAAGCTGCAAATTCCAAGAAGCACTACCAAAGCGATGTACCCGTTTTTATTCATTACTTTTACTTAAGATGTATTGGAAGCGAATATAGAAGGATCTAATCGATTCTAGATGCTATATCTGTGATATTTCATTTGGTACTTCTAATAATGAACACCCTTTCTCACCACTATTAAAATGAAAAACAAAACTTCACCTGGACACATCGTCTCCTATCAACACCTAAACACCTACGAAACACTAAACGCGTTTCAAACTGTGGGGCATGAAGAATCAGAAATCGTAAAAAATGTTTGGTTCGTCTTTCACGGTATGGGCTATCTCTCTAAATATTTTAAAAAGTATTTTGAGCGGCTTGACCCCACAAATAATTATATCATCGTCCCTCAAGCACCTAGCAAATATTATCAAGACAAAAAATTCAAATACGTAGGTGCATCATGGCTTACCAAAGAAACTACATCACTTGATCTGGAAAATGTCATGCGATATATCGATGCCGTATGGGAGGCCGAAAAACCCAAATGGAAAAATCAAAAGATTAGACTCATTTTAATGGGCTATTCTCAAGGTGTATCCATAGTGACGCGTTGGGCTTCAAGCCGCAAGATAAACTGCGATCATCTCCTACTCCACTCTGGCGCCATCCCACAAGAACTCACGGCTAAGGACTTTGACTTTTTATCTGCTGATACCCCTGTGACGTATCTTTATGGCAACAAAGACGAGTATATCACCGCCGCACGCAAAACAGAACAACAACTCAAAGGAAACGCGCTATTTGATGAGCGTTTAAAAGTTGAAGTATTTGATGGCGTACATGAAGTGTACACTCCATTTCTTAAAAAATTGGCTGCGGGCTAAATGGCATAAAAAAAGCCCCGTCATTGGACGGGGCTTTGACAATATAGTGTTGTCGTTTCTATAAAAAGCTTACTTCCCTTCTTCAAAATCTACGTCTTCTACGTCGGCAGAAGTGTCTCCTTGAGAGGCATCATCACCTGGCTGTGCATCAGGACCAGGTTGTGCTGCTCCTTGTGCCTCGGCTTGGGCTTTGTACATCTCTTCTGAGGCCACTTTCCAAGCTTCATTGATCTTATCAAGAGCTGGTGTAATCGCATCTACAGATTTTGTTTCGTAGGCTGCTTTTAACTCGGCTAAGGCATCTTCGATCGGCTTTTTCTTGTCATCAGACAATTTATCGCCAAATTCTGACAATTGTTTTTCTGTTTGGAAAATCATTGCGTCAGCCTCATTTACCTTATCTGCAACCTCTTTCGCTTTAGCGTCTGCATCGGCATTTGCTTCTGCTTCTGCTTTCATCTTTTGAATTTCTTCTTCGGTTAAGCCTGAAGAAGCTTCAATACGAATATCTTGAGACTTGTTTGTCGCTTTATCTGTCGCACTTACTTTGATAATACCATTGGCATCAATATCAAAAGTAACTTCGATTTGAGGTGTACCTCTTTGTGCTGGTGGAATACCATCTAAGTGAAAACGACCTATAGTCTTATTGTCATTTGCCATTGGGCGCTCTCCCTGTAAAACATGGATTTCAACACTTGGCTGATTGTCGGCAGCTGTAGAGAACACTTGCGACTTCTTGGTAGGAATCGTCGTATTGGCCTCGATCAACTTGGTAAATACACCTCCCATAGTTTCAATACCTAATGAAAGTGGTGTTACATCCAATAATAATACATCCTTTACGTCTCCTGTAAGTACGCCTCCTTGGATCGCTGCTCCGATGGCTACTACCTCATCAGGATTTACTCCTTTTGATGGGGCTTTTCCAAAAAACTTCTCAACAGCTTCCTGTACAGCAGGGATACGTGTTGAACCACCTACTAAGATTATTTCGTCTATATCACCAGTACTCAATCCTGCCGATTTTAAGGCAGCTTCACATGGAGCGATGGTACGTTTTACCAAATCATCGATCAATTGTTCAAACTTTGCACGGCTCAGACTGCGTACTAAGTGTTTTGGACCGCTAGCTGTAGCTGTTACATATGGCAAGTTGATTTCGGTTTGTGTCGAAGACGACAATTCGATTTTCGCTTTCTCTGCAGCTTCCTTTAAACGCTGCAGCGCCATAGGATCCTTACGAAGATCCATATCTTCATCGGCCATAAATTCATCGGCCAACCAGTTGATGATTTTTTGATCGACATCATCACCTCCTAAGTGCGTATCTCCATCGGTAGCCAACACTTCAAATACACCGTCTCCTAATTCTAGGATAGATACATCATGTGTTCCTCCACCAAAATCAAATACAACAATCTTCTGATCGGTATCTTTTTTATCTAATCCGTATGCCAATGCAGCCGCTGTTGGCTCATTGATAATACGTTCTACTTTTAATCCGGCAATTTCTCCAGCTTCTTTTGTAGCTTGACGCTGGCTATCGTTAAAATAAGCAGGCACAGTAATAACCGCTCTAGTTACATCCTGTCCTAAGTAATCTTCGGCAGTTTTCTTCATTTTCTGAAGGGTCATTGCCGATAGCTCTTGAGGAGTGTACAAACGACCGTCAACATCCACACGCGGGGTGTCATTGTCGCCCTTTACTACTTTATACGCAGAACGTTCTGCCTCTTTTTGGCTTTCCGAATATTTGTTCCCCATAAAACGTTTGATCGAAGCAATCGTTTTTGTTGGGTTAGTTACTGCCTGACGCTTTGCAGGATCTCCCACTTTTATCTCGCCTCCTTCTACAAAAGCGATAACCGAAGGTGTGGTGCGCTTTCCTTCGGCATTAGGTATTACCGTAGGCTCATTACCTTCCATTACGGCAACGCATGAGTTGGTAGTCCCTAAGTCAATTCCTATTATCTTACTCATTATATATGTGTTTAAATGTTATTTAAATTTTCAACACTTCACTTTAGTCAATCATTATGCCACTGCCAAGAATATGACAAGCTGTCATTTATTGATCCATACTACTACCTTCAATAGTTACTTTTTTTGAGCACAGCAAGGAGCACTGCCAAGATCGCTTCATATCAATTACTTAGGAATAATCGCGTGATAAAGCGTAACATTGCAACTCATAAACCTACTTATCATCGGTACTAACTATTTGATTGATCAGCTACATGACATCTTCTGATAAAACTAGAAATCTCTTTCTCTATTACGGTAAACTTTGGGGGTTATATCTGCTTTTCGGATTGTTATTGGGTGTACTTTCTGCCTTTTTCCCTGATCTTCTATCAGAAAAGTACCAGCAAAATTTCTTACAAACACTCTTAGAAGAAAATCCCTTTCAACTCTTTATAATGGCTACGGTATTTGCCCCGATTATTGAAGAGATGATGTTCCGAACCCTAATCCTTCCCAAACACAGTGATCTTCTTTTGTTTATTTGTGCTTGGCCTCTGTTTTACGTCAATCGGTTTTTACCAGTAGATGCGCATTGGGGGATCAAATTGGGCTTTATAGCAGTTTGTCTCGTGGTCTTATACTATCTTCTTTCTCAGGTGATTCGAGAAGAACACACCCAAAAATGGCGCAATTGGCTCTCTAAACACTACCAATTTGTTTTGACGCTGAGCGCTTTGCTCTTTGGTCTAGTTCACATCAATAATTATGTAGAAGAATTTGTGATCAATGCAGCCTTGATACTTCTTATTGTTCCAAGAATTCTAGCCGGATTTATGATGGGATTAATCAAAATCAAAAATAAAGGCATACAGTGGTCTATGGCCTTGCACGCTCTAAACAATGGGGTCGCCATAGGCATTTTAATTTGGGCAAACTAGCCTATCTTTATCAGGTCTAATATCCATGTCTTATGTTGTCTATTCAGGCTGTACAACCAGATCAAATCTCAGAACTTGCACATCTTGGGCGACGCACATTTTCTGAGGCGTTTTATCACGACAACACCCCAAGTGATATCGAACATTATCTAGATCACGCTTTCGCGAAAGCGCATATAAGATCACAATACGAAAACCCCAACTGTCATTTTTTCTTTGCGGTATGCCAAGGGCAAAACATAGGGTATCTAAAACTCAATACCGATGAAGCCCAAACCGAATTTCAAGAAAAACACGGTCTGGAAATCGAACGTATTTATATCGGTAGTGGTGAGCAAGGAAAGGGTTATGGTCATCAACTCTTAGAATTTGCCGAAAATTACGCACACAAGTTAGATAAAAACTATATTTGGCTGGGCGTTTGGGAATATAACCCAAGGGCTATTGCATTGTATGAGCGTTTTGGTTTTTCCAAATTTGACACTCATATTTACCACATTGGCAACGATGCTCAAACAGATTATCTGATGCGAAAATATGTATGATGAATCTAGGTACAAAAAAAATAGAATCTATAAGTGTCTTTGACATGCTCAAAATTGGAGTTGGGCCCTCCAGCTCCCATACTTTAGGACCGTGGAGAGCCGCCAGACGGTTTATAAAAAAGATAAAAGATGACGGGGCCTTTGAGCAGATATCGAGTATTACTGTTAACCTTTACGGTTCTTTGTCGCTTACAGGGAAAGGACATGCCACCGATGTAGCGGTGATTATGGGTTTGACAGGTGCCGATCCTCAAACCTGCGATATTGCCGAAATCCCTCTCGAGGTTGCAAAAATTAAAACACAGCATCAGCTGCATCTGGACAGCGAGCGATTTATTGCATTTGATCCCGAATCGCACATTCTATTTAATAGAAATTTCTTGCCTTTTCATCCCAATGGCATCACATTTAATGCTCAGCTTACAGATGGTAGCAGTATAGAAGAAACATTTTACTCGATTGGAGGGGGTTTTGTAGTTCAAGAAGAGCGAGAAAGAGCAGAGCGTAAAATGCACGAATTTGAATGCTTCCCTAGACCTATAGAAAAAGCAAGTGATCTGCTCAAATACTGTGTTCAAGAAAACAGGTCTATCTCTGATATCGTGCTCGAAAACGAACGCTATCTCAATACCGACAAAGACATAGATGAGCGATTAAGGCAAATCTGGGACGTCATGCTAGACTCTATGTATATTGGGTGTCATACAGAAGGGACCTTGCCTGGGGGGCTCAATGTACGCCGTAGAGCCTTTGACAATCACCTCAAACTTCAAAAAGGAACCCCTTATGCAGACAAGTATGAGTGGATTAAAGCCATACGCGGTACCGAGGTACGCTTTCGCGAAATTTTAAAATGGGTAAGCTGCTTTGCCTTGGCCGTTAATGAAGTGAATGCCTCCTTGGGCCGAGTTGTTACCGCGCCTACAAATGGTAGCGCTGGGGTGATCCCAGCAGTGATGATGTACTATATGGTTATCGAGAATCACGATGCCAATTTTGAGGATGTCAAACGTTTTTTATTGGTGGCCGGACAAATTGGGAGTCTGTTTAAAAAAGGGGCTACGATCTCGGCAGCTATGGGCGGTTGTCAGGCAGAGATTGGCGTCTCCTCGGCTATGGCTGCGGGTGCTCTCACCGAGCTGATGGGTGGCACCCCTGCTCAGGTGCTTATTGCCTCAGAGATTGCTATGGAACATCACTTGGGCCTCACCTGTGACCCTATAGGTGGTTTGGTACAAATCCCTTGTATCGAACGCAATGCCATGGGAGCGATCAAGGCTATAAATGCCTGTGAAATGGCACTAGACTCAGATCCGATCAATGTTAAAGTCCCACTCGATAAAGTTATTGAAACCATGTGGCAAACTGCTCAAGACATGAATACCAAATACAAAGAAACTAGTGAGGGTGGTCTGGCCGTAAATGTAGCCTTGTCAGATTGTTAGCCGCGTTTGCGATCACAACCTGAACGATCGCGGGTATCGACGATATAGAATATTTTCCAGACACCATTGCGTTTAAACAATTGAAAACTATTAGTGCCGCAATGACTCAAATTGCCATTGATATAAAAGGAATACGGCGTCCATACATTGGCCATTTTACCATCCATTTGAATCTTATAATCATGGATGCGTTCTTCAAAAGAGGTGGTTTCTGGTATACTACAAATCGAACTTAAAAAACCGCTAAAGTCTTCCTTGCTCAAAACGATTTCTCCAATTTGATTCTTTCCGATGGATTGCATCAACACATTTTCGTGTACTACTTTTTTAATGAGCATAGAATCCTGTTTGTGAAAGCCTTCAAAAAAGGTCTCTACCAGCGCTTGCACTTTTTCCTCTTCGGGCGAGCTTGTAGACTGCTGTCCTGCTTCTGGAGCCTTGGCAAAAGCAACTAATAAAAACACGAGAATCATCGGGATAAAAAGATATTTGAGCTTCATAGTGCGCGCTTTATAATATAGGACTCTAATTTACTACTTTTGTAACAGAAATATAAGCCAATATGTCAACAGCCAAAAAAGAGTACAAACGCATTACTGTAAAATCACTCACCGAGATGAAAGCTCGAGGAGAAAAAATATCTATGCTTACCGCCTATGATTATACCATGGCAAAGATTGTTGACGGGGCAGGCATAGATGTGATACTCGTTGGAGATAGTGCCTCTAATGTGATGGCTGGCCATGAGACTACCCTGCCTATTACCTTAGATCAAATGATTTATCACGCCTCATCAGTCATACGAGCGATAAGTCGTGCCTTGGTAGTGGTTGATTTGCCTTTTGGCAGTTATCAAAGTGACCCAAAAGAGGCCTTGCGCTCTGCCATTCGCATTATGAAGGAAAGCGGTGGGCATGCTGTCAAACTAGAAGGCGGAAAAGAAGTTAAAGATAGTGTCAAACGTATTTTACACGCAGGGATACCCGTAATGGGACATTTGGGCTTAACACCTCAAAGTATCTATAAGTTTGGAACCTACACCGTTCGGGCTAAAGAAGAAGCCGAGGCTGCCAAATTAAAAGAAGATGCACTAATGCTAGAGCGAGCAGGATGTTTTGCGATTGTGCTAGAAAAAGTACCTGCTGCCTTGGCGCAGGAAGTTGCAGAGAGTTTGACTATACCAGTAATTGGGATTGGTGCTGGTGCCGGTGTAGATGGGCAAGTATTGGTCACCCATGATATGTTGGGAATGACTCATGAATTTAACCCTCGCTTTTTGCGCAGATATCTCGATATGTATACCGAAATGACAAGCGCTTTTGAACAGTATAGCAAAGACGTAAAGTCTCAAGACTTCCCGAATGATTCAGAACAATACTAATATAAAGCGCAAGGTCAACCAGGCGTTGATCTTATTGTACTATGAAAAAGATGCGCTCTACCCTAGACAATCTCAAGGTTATTTATGAAGACAATCATTTGATCGTTGTCAATAAACGAGCTGGAGATCTTGTTCAAGGCGATCAAACAGGAGATACCCCCCTTAGCGAAGTGGTCAAAGCCTATATCGCCAAAAAATATCAAAAACCTGGTGCCGTTTATCTGGGTACAGTACACCGATTGGACAGACCTACTAGTGGTGTTGTTGTCTTTGCCAGAACAAGCAAAGCCTTAACCCGACTCAATGCGATGTTTGCCAAACGAGAAACCCAAAAAACCTATTGGGCCTTGGTAAAAGTACCCCCACCCAAAAAACAAGACCAACTAGTCCACTTTCTAAAAAGAAATCAAAAACAAAATAAATCGTATGCGCATCTAAAGGAGGTGCCCGAAAGTAAAAAAGCGATTCTTGATTACAAGGTGCTCAAACAATTAGACAGTTATACGCTGTTAGAAATTGCATTACATACTGGGCGGCATCATCAAATTAGAGCACAGCTAGCGGCTATTGGCTCTCCTATTAAAGGCGATCTAAAATACGGCGCAGACCGCTCTAACAAAGACGGTAGTATCAGTTTACATGCCAGATCCTTGGCCCTTTTGCATCCCGTCAAAAAGGAGGCTATAGCCTTTACGGCTGCCCTACCCGAAAACGACGCTTTATGGGCGGCTTGTTCTAAGGATTAAAGTCTCCTCTTAAACTGCCTGAAATAAAGGCATATACTGGATTATAGACTTCTCTAAGCCAAAACAAACTAAAAAAGACCCATAACCAATCTACCCGTTTTAACCCAAAGACTTTGATAGACCCGCGTCTTTGGAACAGGACAAGAATACCTAGTGTTCCAAAAACAGTTGTTTGAAAAGGCCCGCCAAAGCTCACCCAAAATGCCAGATTTCGGCCTTGTTTTCTGACAGCTTCCCAGCGGTCTTTTTCAGGAAAGTCTACCCTTTGGTTTATTTCTTTATGATAAACTTTGGCGATACGCGCTATATCCTCTGGAACGGGCTCCTGATTATAGGTCATATAGCCATAGTGCAAAGTGGTGGTGCAGCCTTGTGCTTTCGCGAAAGCGATATGCCCCAACTCATGAGTGAGCGTGCCAATTACTGTAAAAACTACAAATCCTAAAATAAGCGGTATAGCCAGTTTGGGTTTGATCGTAAAATCAAGGTAATTACTAAACCACTTCATCGAAGAGAGCGTTTACTTTCTATCAATACGCTACATAAAATAAGAACACCACCAATAAGGGTGGCAGCTGCGGGAATTTCGTCCAAAAATAGCATTCCTAATAGAATCCCATACACGGGTTGAATACTGCTAATTAAACTCGCTGTAGTTACCGAAAAATGTCTAAAACTAGACAAAAACAGAGTGTGGCCAATTGTTGTAGTGAATAGAGCCAAAGCCACTAATGCCGGAAATTGCTCGATGATAACAGCTTTGCTTTCCCAAAATACAAGTGGTGATAAACATAAGGCAATCACAACAATTTGATACCACATAAGTACCGCCCCAGAATACTGCTGCACCTTAGTCTTCATAATTAAATTGCGCAAGGCATAACACAAAGCCGAAATAAGGCCAAATAATATGGCCAAGGTGGTATCATTTTTAAGATCTATCGCAGGAGTTAAAAAATACAAGCCTACAAGCACCAAAATGGCCAATAAAATATGAATCTTTTGAAACTTTGTTTTTAAGAGTAAAGGTTCCAATAAAGCCGTAATTGCAGGATACGTAAAAATTGACAGCATCCCTATGGCTACATTTGAAAGTTGCAGGGCGTAGAAATAAAAAATCCAATGAGCCCCCAATAATAGCCCTGCTAGCGCAATAGACCAGCGATCTCTAGTATGTAGCAAAAAGGACTTCTTTTTTATGAGTATATACCCTCCCAAAAAGAAAACGGCCAGCAAAGCCCGTATGGCTATGGTTACTTTTGGGTCAAGACTAATATATCTTCCCAAGACCCCAGAGGTGCTTATAAACAACATAGCGAGGTTAATTTCGAGCAATGGTCTCCAAGCCGATGTGGGTGCAGGGGTTGGTGTAGATGGTGATTTTGATTTTTTGATAACTAGCGTTCCAATATTTAGCGTATTAACACTTTGGCCTTTTCCTGAATAACAGCTGCAACAGGCCTATTTTCGATTTTACTTTCTAACCAAGACAAGAGATCCAAATACAAAAAGGCCCGCCGCTCATAGGGATCATTTTCATACGTTTTTAAGGTCTTGTGTAAGGCGATAAATTCTCGTTTTAGTTCGTGAGGATAAATATCGCCAAGACGCCGTACAAATTTGATCATTTCCTTTTGAACCTCGTGCAAATCGTCCATTTTGATCAAGAATTTATAGGTTGATCGAAGCAAGGCCTCCAAATGATAATCTTTTCCAGCCTCATAATGCGCTACCAAATTGAGAATTCTTGCAAAACACATCAAATCTTCTCTTGTTTTTAAGGAAGAATTAGTTATGATTTTTGAAGCGTATTGGATGCACTTATCATTGTCTCCAGCCCCAAAGTACAAACTGGCAATTTTGTAATAAAAGACCATGACATGATGTTGATCTATGCGGTATTTAGGCGATTTAATTCCTTCCAAGACGGTATCAACAAGGGGTTGTCCGCCTTCAAAATTACCTATCATAAAACGATGGTTGAATCGATTGCTATTGATATACAAAAACAATAGCGTTTCATGATTATCGGCTTTAGGGAACTTAGGGTCTTGTTTTAAGCTCTCCAATTTGTCTAGTGCCTTTTTAAACTTAGAATCGTGTTTTAAATAATACAGGGATTCTAGTAAATAATGTAAACCCTTTAAATAAAAAACAGGGTTTTGTTTGATCATACCCGGGGTTTCATCAAAAAGCCGGACCCACCGTTGGGCATACTTATAACAGGATAAAAAATCTTGAATGAGAAAGCTATACCACAGATGTGCTTTAAACAGCCATAGTTTTTCGCGAAAGCCTAAGTCTTGCAACCGATACTCGGGTAAGGCCATTTCAAAAAATGCTTGGACCTCCTTGAGTTCGGTATCGCTTTTGACATAACCCGTCTTGAGCATCATCCCGTAGAGTTGTAAGGATAGATTAGAAAGTTTACTGGTCAAGACATTTTGCTGGCTTAGGGCTCTTGCTTGGTCGGTTAATTCATCGGCACGTGTTTCTAGGCTTCGAGTGATGTACTGGGTTTCTATGACCTTTTCGAGCTCGACAATTTCATAAGCTATATTCTTTTCTTCATTGTCTAAAGCCATGCTTTTGGCTTTTTCCAGAAGCTTTAAACTCTGTTTATACAAGCCCTTTTGATACAATATGGTAGCAAAATCTAATTGCTCCCTAATTTGAACACGAATATTCTGGTGTGAAGGGGTGAGACGTAGGCTAATAAGAAGTTGTTTGTACAAATGCGCTTTTAAATTAGAAATCTGAGTTTTAGTAACAATTCCGCGCTGTAAAATTATTGTTTCGTCATAAGATTTCATCTTATCCATAAGCTCAAAAAGCTGCAAAAATTTGGCATCACTGTTACCTCCAATACGGCCTACATATAATTTAAACTGGCGTTTTTCACTTTTTGTCAATGACTTGATCAAAACAAAAAGCGGATCACTTGAAGCAGTAAACGTTGTAATTATTTTACGCACAACTATATGGTTTTCAGTTAATTGTATGCTGCAATAGACAACTAAACATCGTAAGATGCTCAAATTCAAATTCCTATTAGCAGATAGCAAGATATATTTTTGAACTAACAAAACATACCTATGCAAACAGATAAAGTTCAAATCTTTGATACCACCCTTAGAGATGGTGAGCAAGTACCAGGGTGTAAACTTGCTACTAGTGAGAAGTTAGTTATCGCAGAACGCTTGGATGTATTGGGTGTTGATGTGATAGAAGCGGGCTTTCCTATTTCTAGCCCTGGCGATTACACCTCTGTTCAGGCGATCGCAAAATTGGTTAATAATGCTACCGTGTGCGGGCTAACCCGTGCCATTCCTAAGGATATTGAAGTTGCTGCTCAAGCGCTTGAATATGCAAAGTTCCCCCGAATACACACAGGAATAGGTACGAGTGAGTCTCACATGCGGTATAAATTTAAAGCCAGTCCAGAAGAAATAATAGAACGTGCAAAAAAGGCTACCGCCTATGCCAAGCGATTTGTTGAAGATGTAGAATTTTATGCCGAGGATGCTGGTCGAACCTCGAATGCCTTTCTAGCTCAAGTTTGTGAAGCGGTCATTAAAAGCGGTGCCACCGTCCTTAACATACCCGACACTACGGGATATTGCCTTCCCGAAGAATACGGAGCTAAGATCAAATACCTGCGAGAGCATGTAAAAGGAATTGATAAAGTAACACTGTCCTGTCACTGTCATAATGATTTAGGACTCGCGACAGCCAATGCCATTGCTGGGGTAGTTAATGGAGCGCGACAAATAGAATGCACGATAAACGGTATTGGAGAGCGCGCAGGCAACACAGCCTTGGAAGAAGTAGTGATGATCCTTAAACAACATCCATATCTCAAATTAGAGACCGATATCAACACGCAGCTGCTTTTTGACACTAGTAAAATGGTGAGTGAAAAAATGGGTATGCTCGTACAACCTAATAAGGCTATTGTAGGTGCAAATGCCTTTGCTCACAGTTCTGGGATACATCAGGATGGCGTTATTAAAAATAGAGCTACCTACGAGATAATCGATCCTACCGATGTAGGGGTTACAGATAGCGCTATTGTTTTAACAGCGCGAAGTGGCAGAGCAGCACTAGCCTACAGATCCAAAAAAGTAGGTTATGATTTGACCAAGACGCAATTGGACGCGGCTTATGACGTCTTTTTAAGCGTAGCCGACAAACAAAAAGAAGTGACCAATGCCGACCTTCATCAAATTATGCAACACATTCAGCTAAGAGCAGGAGCCTTGGCCTAAATTTTTAGCAAAACATACTATTTTGACATCTCTTCAAACACGATTCAAAATAGCAGACCAAATAGTATGAAACAACCAAAAACACTTTTTGATAAGGTATGGGACGCCCATGTAGTTACAGCGGTACCCGATGGGCCGCAGGTGTTATATATTGACAAACACTTGATTCATGAAGTCACCAGCCCACAAGCTTTTAACGAATTAGAAAAAAGAGGCATTCCAATAGCGCGACCCGATCAGATAGTGGCCACCGCCGATCACAATACCCCAACGCTAGACCAACATTTGCCAGTGAGAGATCCACTTTCCAGAAATCAACTTACCGAGCTGTCTAAAAATTGTAAAAAACACGGGATTACTCTTTATGGCCTCGGTCATAAATACAACGGCATTGTTCATGTGATGGCACCAGAATTAGGCATCACACAACCTGGTATGACCCTAGTGTGTGGCGATAGTCACACCTCAACCCATGGTGCCTTTGGTACGATTGCCTTTGGTATAGGAACCAGTCAGGTTGCACAGGTTTTTGCCAGCCAGTGCTTACTCTTAGAGAAACCAAAAAAAATGCGGATAACCGTGAATGGCGAGCTAGCAGCAGGCGTGTTACCCAAGGATGTGATATTGTATATCATAGCAAAGATTGGCACCAATGCAGGTACAGGTTATTTCTGCGAATACGCTGGTAGTGTATTTGAAAATATGTCTATGGAAGGCAGAATGACCGTTTGCAATATGAGTATAGAAATGGGGGCACGAGGGGGTATGATCGCACCAGATCAAACTACTTTTGACTATATCAAAGATCGCAAGTTTGCTCCAGAGGGTAACGCTTTCGCGAAAGCGGTCTCTTACTGGAAAACTCTTCCTACAGATGCAGAGGCTGTTTTTGACAAGGAATATCACTTTGCTGCCGAAGATATAGCCCCAATGATAACGTATGGCACCAATCCTGGAATGGGGATAAAAATAAACGATCACATTCCCGTGACAGGTGATATGACCTTTGAGAAAGCCTTGGCCTATATGAATTTTAGCAAAGGCGAACGTCTTTTAGACACCCCAATCAATTATGTATTTATTGGGAGTTGTACCAATTCTAGGATAGAAGATTTTAGAGTGGCAGCCCAATATGTTAAAGGAAAAACAAAAGCGGCTCACGTAACGGCTTGGCTCGTACCAGGATCGCAGCAAGTAGTCCAACAATTAGAAACAGAAGGTCTTAAAGAGGTGTTTGAAGAGGCTGGGTTTGTCTTAAGACAGCCCGGCTGTTCAGCATGTCTGGCCATGAATGATGATAAAATACCCTCAGGAGAATACTGCGTATCTACTTCTAATAGAAACTTTGAAGGCCGTCAAGGTCAAGGTGCCAAAACCATATTGGCGAGTCCGCTTGTGGCTGCAGCTACTGCCATAGCCGGAAAAATAGTAGATATTACAAATACCCTAACCGTATAATGGAACCCTTTGTCACACTAAAAGCCAGGGCTGTACCCTTGGCCACCGAAAATATTGATACCGATCAGATTATACCCGCGCGCTTTTTAAAGGCAACTAGCAAAAAAGGGTTTGGAAAAAATGTCTTTAGAGATTGGCGATTTGATAAGACTGGACACCTTAATTATGAATTTCCGCTCAATCAAAAAAAATACGAAGGCGCCCAAATTTTGGTAGCGGGTACCAATTTTGGCTGTGGTTCTAGTAGAGAACACGCTGCCTGGGCTTTGGTAGATTATGGATTTAAAGTAGTAATATCTAGCTTCTTTGCCGATATCTTTAAAGGCAACGCCTTGAATAATGGCTTGCTTCCTATAACCGTTGATGCTTCTTTTTTAAAGCAATTGCTTTTGGAGATTCAAACGACACCACAGTTGCAATTAGAGGTTGATTTGGAAAAACAAGAACTACATACCCCGACTCAAAAAACAAGCTTTGCCATAGATGCTTACAAAAAAATGTGTCTCCTTCAAGGTTATGATGATATCGACTATTTGTTGAGTCAAAAAGAAAGCATAAGCGCTTTCGAGGCACAACACACCCTTTCAACCCTTTAAAACAAAATGCTATGCAATTTCAAATAGCGGTCATACCTGGTGACGGAATTGGTCCCGAGGTAACCTCACAAGCTCAAAAAGCACTTGATGCCATAGGCGACGAGTACGGCCATCAATTTATATATACCGAAGCCCTTATGGGCGCCTGCGCCATAGATGCCACCGGAGCGGCCTTACCCGAGGCTACCCTAGCGATTTGCAAAAAGGCAGATGCTATCCTTTTTGGCGCTATTGGGGATCCCAAATACGATAATGACCCCAATGCCCAAATACGCCCTGAACAAGGATTGTTACAGCTGCGTAAGGAGTTAGGGCTTTACTGTAATATACGGCCGGTCAAGGCTTTTGATGCTCTAATCCATAATTCGCCTTTAAAAGAACATATCATAAAGGGTACTGATATCAGTATCTTTAGAGAATTGACCGGAGGGATTTATTTTGGGGACAAACGTCTCAATCAAGCAGGCGATCAAGCTTTTGATGATTGCTCGTATAGTACGACAGAAATAGAGCGTATTGGGCATCTCGCTTTCGCGGAAGCGCAAAAAAGAAGAAAAAAGCTCACCTTGGTTGACAAGGCTAATGTATTGGAAACCTCTCGTCTCTGGAGAAAAGTAATCACGGCCATGGCCCCACAGTATCCAGATGTACATCTAGATTTCCTATTTGTTGACAATGCCGCCATGCAACTCATTCTCAACCCCTCCCAATTTGATGTGATTCTAACCGAGAATTTGTTTGGAGACATTCTGTCTGACGAAGCTAGCGTTATAGGAGGCTCTATTGGCCTATTGGCATCGGCATCTATAGGTAGTACCCATGCCCTCTTTGAGCCTATTCATGGTAGTTTTCCTCAGGCTACGGCAAAAGATATTGCCAACCCGCTGGCAAGTATACTCTCGGCAGCCATGCTCTTGCGTCATTTATCGTTAGAAAAAGAGGCACAGGCAGTAGAAGATGCCGTGGGCAAATCCTTAGAACTTGGATTTACTACTCAAGATATTGCCTCATCACAATCCTTCGGGACTAACAAAGTAGGCGACTTTATCGCCGATTATATTTTAAATCCAGAAGATACCAATCGCAATTTTGAAAATATTTTTGTGGGTCAGAGTACGATTATTTAGGCTCTTTTTAAAGGTTCAAAATAAAAAAGGCAACCTTTTCAGGTTGCCTTTTCTATATCTTTAAGTTTGTTTATAATACCAAGATGGCATCGGCATTTCCATCGGGATCGTTGTTTACCGTACCGTCTGTAGCCTGATTATTACTTAATAGTAAAATACCAGCAGCATGTGGTGCAGCCATTGAGGTACCACTTATTGTATTATACCCTCCATCTTTCCAGGTTGAGAATACTGCTACTCCAGGAGAGCAATAATCTACCGCAGATCCATAATTAGAAAAAGACGCCCAGTTGTCATTCACATCCATAGCCGAAATTGTATAGATATTTGGCCCGTTAGCACGTGCTGGAGAATGGTTGTTTGCATTGTCTGATTCATTACCAGCGGCCAATACAAAAATCACTCCAGAAGCCGCTGCAGAAATTACAGCATTGTCTAATGCGGTAGATACACCACCCCCTAGACTCATATTAGCAACATCACCAGCAGCGCCATTTGCAGCCACATAATCTACACCAGCAATTACACCAGAATTGCTACCACTTCCTCTACGATCTAATACACGTACGGCAACAACTTCACTTCCAGGAGCAACCCCCACAGATCCAATCGTATTATCGATAGCTGCTATGGTACCAGCAACGTGAGTACCATGACCATTTTTATCTTCGGGCGATTGATTTTGAGGCGATCCAGATAAGAAAGAAATACTTCTTGCTACATCCACATTTAAATCAGGGTGGTCTAAATCAATACCGCTATCGATAACCCAAGCCGTATTGGTCGATGTAGTTGCACCACCATTGACACGTGTAGTTCCATATGGTGTCTGCTGGCCTTGAGAGCCTCCACCTCCATTTCCGTTTGGCTTTCCTTTTTTAATGGTAAAATCTTGTTCTATATTTTTGATTCGGGGATCCAGGCGTAAAGCGGCGGCTTGGGTTTCAGTCAGTTTTGCGGCAAAACCATTTAACGCATGACCATAAGCGGCTGTAATGGCCTCAGCCTTTAGACCTATGGCTTGGAATTCGCTTACAAAAATGGACTGGCGTGCTGCCATTTGATCTTTATATTCTTTTATAGAAGTAGTCTTCTGGAGTTGTGGCATACGGTTATTGAGATCGTTATACTCAATAATGTACTGACCTGGAATAGCTTGTGATGTCCATCCAGTTTCTGTAACTGAATTTGAGGTTGTTTCTTCAAGAGTTTCAAGAGCCTCGGTAGTGTCAACGGCATCTTTTTCACAACTTACGATGAGTGCAGCAAAAGCTCCTAATGCTACGCATTTCATCAATCTACTTTTCTTCATAATTTTGATGTTTGTTAATGTTAGTTGCGCAATCTATACAAATTGTGTTAACAATTTCTTAATATATTGTGTTTTTCGATGAAATACCTATAAAAAATTAGCAATTTTTTAGTGCTGCAAATCATATGTGTTTTTAACCGATTGGCACTCATAATAGTACCCTTTTGTCTCAGAACATAAAAAAATATAAGATTTATGTGACTTTCCAAGTTTTTGAACACTAATAGAACAAATCATATAATCACAATCGCTATGTCTTTCAAAATATTTAAGAATCCACATATCTATACCGCATTAATCGCAGCTGCAATCATTCTAATAGCATCTGCACTCATTGACGATTCAAAAACTGGGTTTTTGATGATCATTTATGTGGTTACAGCTAGCTTACAAATGCTGGTCGCAAAAAGACTTACTAAGAATAAAAAACAAAGCTGTTGCTAACACTAGTGAGCGTCTTACCCTAAACTAGAAATTCAAATAAATCAGGCTTGTCATTGAGGTATTCTCCATAAAAGCTAGCGGCTTTCATTCTTTGTATTAAAGGCGATAGGTCAACTGCGTTTTTTAAAAGAATTCCAACGACAGCTGGACCTTGTTCTCTACTTGTTTTCTTGGAATATTCAAAAAAGGTGATATCGTCATCTGGACCTAGAACATTAGCTACAAACTCCTTTAATGCACCTGCGCGCTGCGGAAATTTTACAATAAAATAGTGCTTTAATTTACTGTGTATTAGAGCGCGCTCTTTTATTTCGGCGGTTCGGGTGATATCGTTATTACTCCCACTAATGACACAGCCAACCTGCTTCCCTTTTAGACGTGACTCAAATTGTTTTAACACGGCAATACTCAATGCGCCTGCTGGTTCTACCACCATAGCATTTTGATTGTACATATCCAAAATGGTTTGACACACTTCTCCTTCATCTACCGTCACTACCTCATCTACAAACTGCTTACAGATGTCAAAATTTAAATCGCCAACCCGTTGTACCGCAGCTCCATCTACAAATTTGTCGATATGCGCTAGGGTGTGATTTTTACCTTTCGCCAATGAGGTCTTCATCGCCGGAGCTCCTGCTGGTTCTACACCAATGATTTTTGTCAAAGGAGATAATTGAGCAAAGACACTACTAAGACCCGATAATAATCCACCACCTCCTACTGGTACAAATACAAAATCTAGCGGTTTTGGAGCTTGGGCTATCATTTCCAAACCTACAGTAGCCTGTCCTTCTATGATACGAGAGTCGTCAAAGGGATGAATAAAGGTTGCCTTGGTATTGGATTCGAAGGTTTTTGCTTTCGCGAAAGCGTCATCAAAGGTATCTCCTACCAATTCAATATCGATCCAATCACGACCAAACATCCTCACTTGAGCCACTTTTTGCTGAGGTGTTGTGATAGGCATAAATAGGGTGCCTTTTACCTTTAAATAGGCACAGGCAAAAGCCACTCCCTGAGCATGATTACCCGCACTAGCACATACAACGCCGCACTGTTGTTGTGTTTTGGTCAAGGTAGCCATCTTATTAAATGCCCCTCTAATTTTATAGGAGCGCACCTGTTGTAGGTCTTCGCGTTTGAGGTAAATAGCTGCCTGCATGCTATCAGAGTAGGTCAAACTATGCATAAACGGACTCTTATAAACTACCTCTTGTAGTCTAGTGGCCGCAGCTTCTACCTCAGAAACTGTTGGGTAATAGGATAGTTTGGTAAGTGTCATGAAGTGATTTATATCGCTGCTGTTAGGCTACTACGGCTTGCTGTCGTTCTTGGGTTTGCACCTTTTTCATTTCGGTCATAGCACTTCTTAATCTTGCCCCAACGCGCTCTACGGGGTGGTTTCTAATAGCTTGGTTAACCGCAATCAAAGTTTGATTATCGACGGTATTGGATGTGGCAAAGTGGCTACCTATTACATGCTTATCAAGCCGATTCATGAAATCGTCTAACAAGGGTTGACAAGCATGATCAAAGAGATAGCAACCATACTCGGCGGTATCAGAAATAATGCGATTCATTTCAAATAGCTTCTTACGAGCTATGGTATTGGCAATTAAAGGGGTTTCGTGTAGCGATTCATAATAGGCCGATGCTTCGATGATACCCGCAGCGGTCATGGTCTCAAAGGCCAATTCTACCCCCGCTTTTACAAAGGCAACCATAAGGGTGCCGTGATCGAAATAGGTTTGTTCGGCAATATGATCATTAGTGGGCGTTTGTTGCTCAAAAGCTGTTTCTCCGGTAGCCGCTCTCCAACGCAATAGGTTTTGATCTTCATTATGCCAATCTTCCATCATCGTTTTAGAAAAATGACCGCTCATAATATCGTCCATATGCTTTTCAAATAGCGGACGCATCAGCTGTTTTAAATCTTCGGCTAAGGCGTAAGCCTTTACCTTTGAAGGATTGTTTAATCGGTCCATCATATTAGTGATCCCACCGTGTTTTAAGGCTTCAGTTATGGTTTCCCAACCGTATTGAATAAGCTTGGCAGCATAGTCAGGAGCGATACCATCTGCCACCATTTTATCATAACATAAAATTGAACCACTTTGCAACACACCGCATAGGATAGTTTGTTCTCCCATAAGGTCACTTTTTACCTCGGCTACAAACGAAGATTCTAAAACTCCTGCTCTATGTCCTCCAGTGGCTACTGCATAGGCTTTGGCCTGAGTAAGACCTTTTTGTTCTGGGTCGTTATCAGGATGTACCGCTATGAGTGTGGGTACCCCAAAACCACGTAAAAATTCTTCTCGCACCTCAGACCCTGGGCATTTGGGCGCTACCATGATCACGGTGAGGTCTTTGCGTATTTCTACACCTTCCTCTACGATATTAAAGCCATGCGAATAGCTAAGAGTAGCGCCTTTTTTCATCATAGGCATAACCTTGTTCACTACCGCTGTATGTTGCTTGTCTGGCGTGAGATTAAGCACTAGATCGGCGGTGGGTATAAGCTGCTGAAACGAGCCTACCTCAAAGCCATTTTTAGTGGCATTTATATAAGACGCTCGTTGTGTAGCAATGGCCTCTTCTCTCAATGCATAGGCAATATCAAGACCGCTATCACGCATATTCAGCCCTTGATGAAGACCTTGAGCCCCACACCCAATGATGACGATTTTTTTGTACTTTAAAGCAGTAACGCCATTTTCAAACTCGGAAGATTCCATCAATCGACATTTTCCTAATTGGTTAAGTTGCTCTCTTAAAGTTAGCGTATTAAAATAATTTGTCATGGTATTTATTTTTTAAAAAACAGTGCAACGCAGCTTACGTTATCGGTTATTATTGTTGAAATGCCACTTCTTTTTGCCCCGCAATTTCACCTAAGAGTGAAGAAATTGGCATCTCAGATTTTGTTACAGCAATACGTCCTGAACGTACAAATTGCATAATGCCATACGGCTTTAATTCTCGATACATTAAAGCGATCTCAGAGCGGCGTCCCGATTTTTCTAGAACAAAAAAAGCGCGATTGACGGTAACAATTCTCGCATTGCTCTCTTTGATAATATTTTGAATCTGTCGTTCTTCAAACAAGAGGTCAGAACGCATTTTGAACATGGCGCTTTCCATAAAAATAGTTTCCTCATCGGTGTGATAATACGCTTTGATTACCTCGATCTGTCGTTCGATTTGACCGATGATTTTTTTCATAGCGGTCTCTGTAATATGAACCACCATAGTAATTCGAAAAACATCTTCGATCTCGCTTTCTGAAGCGGCAATGCTTTCGATATTGATGTGTCTGCGCTGAAAAATAGCAGAGATCCGATTGAGTAAACCGATGTTATTTTCGGTGTACATACTCACGGTAAAGGTTTTTATCGTTTCCATAAATGGTATCGTTTTATTGATGCGAGAATAGGCTTAATGTCGTGCTAAGTACTACTTGTATTTCTAGAGTTATTCTAAACGTATCTCAGAAACCGAAGCTCCAGAAGGAATCATCGGGAAGACATTGCCTTCTTTTTCGACACAAACCTCCAAGAATTGAGCAGTATCTGCCGTGACAAAATGCTCGAGCGCTGCTTTTAATTCTTCGCGTTTACTCACCCTATTGGCTTCTATGCTGTAGCCTTTGGCAATAGCCACAAAATCGGGATTCTTTAATTCGGTAGAGGCATATCGCTTATCAAAAAATAATTGTTGCCATTGACGCACCATACCTAAAAAGGAATTATTTAATACCAATATTTTAACAGGCACTTCTGTTTGAAAAATTGTTCCCAGTTCTTGTATGGTCATTTGATACCCACCATCTCCAATGATCGCAATTACTTCACGATCTGGCGCGCCCATTTTTGCACCAATAGCCGCTGGCAAGGCAAACCCCATAGTGCCTAGTCCTCCCGAGGTGATGTTACTTTTGGATTCGGTAAAGGCGGCATAACGACAGGCTATCATTTGGTGCTGCCCAACATCAGAAACAATAATAGCGTGGCCTTTCGTTAAATCATTGAGGGTGTGCAACACCTCTCCCATGGTCAAGCCTTGCTTGGTTGGGAGTAAATCGTGCCGTATCACCTTTTGGTATTCTTCTTTGTACAGTTCTTCAAATTGGTTGAGCCATTTTGGATGTGTATTGGCATTTACCATAGGTAGCAATTGCTCCAAGGCTATCTTAGCATCACCTATAACGGCCACATCTGCATGGACATTTTTGTGTACCTCGGCAGGATCAATTTCAAAATGAATGACTTTGGCTTGTTTGGCATAGGAGTCTAGATTGCCGGTTACCCTGTCGTCAAATCGCATGCCTATAGCAATAAGTACATCGCATTGATTGGTTAGCATATTGGGCGCATAATTACCGTGCATACCCACCATACCTACATTGAGCGGATGTGCTGTTGGTATTGCAGATACCCCCATAATTGTCCAGGCTGCTGGGATACCCGTTTTTTCGATAAACGCTTTAAAGGCTGTCTCGGCTTTGCCCAAGATAACGCCCTGCCCCCAAACGATTAAGGGTTTTTTTGCGGCATTAATCAAAGCGGCTGCCTCAGACAAAGCACTGGTATCAAGGGTGGGTACTGGTGTGTAACTTCTAATATGTTCACACTTGGCATACTCAAATTCAAAAGTTTCAAATTGCGCATCTTTTGTAATATCAATCAGCACTGGCCCGGGCCTACCACTTCTCGCGATATAGAAGGCCTTAGCCAAGACTTCTGGAATTTCACTGGCTTTGGTAATTTGATAATTCCACTTGGTTACCGGTGTTGAAATTCCAATAATATCGGTTTCCTGAAAGGCATCGCTTCCCAATAGCGCCGAGGCCACCTGTCCTGTGATACATACTAATGGTGTGCTGTCAATTTGTGCATCGGCTATACCTGTAATCAGATTAGTCGCACCTGGTCCCGAAGTGGCTATAGCCACACCAACCTTTCCAGTAGCACGGGCATACCCCTGTGCGGCATGGGTAGCCCCTTGCTCATGACGCGTTAGTATATGACGCAATTGGGTTTGGTATTTGTATAACTCATCATAAAATGGCATGATTGCTCCTCCTGGATACCCATAAATCAAGTTGACCTCTTCTGCCAATAAACATTGGATGAGTGCTTCACTTCCACTCATCGTTTTTGCGGCTACCACGGTTTGGG
>PAUP01000061.1 GCA_002712765.1 Cytophagaceae bacterium
GTATATAAAAAGGGTTTACTCGAAGTATGCGCATTTGTTCCTACCTGATTTAAAGCCGCATCAAAACGACTATAAATTTGATGAGAAAAAGGAATGTTCAATGCGCTATTGAATTTGTTTTGTACGGCAAATTCTTGATTTTGAATACGATCGTATTCTTGCTGCATGCTGTTGGGTTGCACATTTGTTGTCCCATTGGACTTTGTTTCATTAGTTGCCGTGGTGGTAGTATTGGTGTACTCCTGTATTACATTTCGCGAAAGCGGAATTTTGACAGGCATGGTAAACTGCATAAATGTTGGGCTGGCATTGTAAGTAGCGGGCCGAACTTTGGGAAGTTGCCCAAAAACAGACTTCATTTCATCTTTTAATTCTTGATATACAGCCTCGGTATGCAACACTTTAAATTGACCTTCTGCGGTAACTTCAAAGAGCACGACCATCTCCCCTTGATACTTCTCATCATTAACCCGGGCAGGCATCTCAAAACGATCAATAATAAAAGTAATCAAGGTTTGATTAAAACAATTGGGCAATTGCGCTATAGCTACCGATTCACAAGTTTCAAAAACTGGATATTTCTCAAAATCACTGATGGTCACTTGAGCGCTTATGGATAAAGAAGTTAAAAAACTAAGAAGTAGGAGTCTCGGGTATCGCTTCATAGGGTATTGCAGCTTTGATGATCGAAAGATAGGTAAAAGTTGGCGAAGCATGCACTGAAAAAACCCATTAGGCTAGCTGCCAAATGGGTTTTATAAGCTTCTTCTAGTAATTTTTGATTACCCTTTAATACGTATAGGTAGCTGATAAATCACCCCTACAGGTACTTTGCGTTGCATACCAGGAATCATTTTTGGGATGAGTTGTACCACTCGACGGGCTTCCTTATCCAAACGTGGGTGTGGGGCTCTTGTTTTGATGTCTACAATATCACCCTGGGTATCTACTTTAAATTGAACATGGATGAGGTACTCTCCAGTCAAACCTGCATCGGCAATCACATCTCCATTAAATTTTCTCGAAATCAACTTTTGGAGCTTTTGATTAAAACAAGTCTTTCGGGCTTCATTAGACCCAGCAGCTTCACAACCTGGAAAAATGGGTGCGTCCTCTATAAGTGCAAAGGGTACATCGTCAAAATCTTCTATTGTGTCTTCTTCTGGCACAGTTCCAAGATCGGTAATTGAATCGGCAACTGGCTCATCCTGTGATGGTAGATCCAACACATCCTCAACGAGCTTAGTATCGTCTTCTACTTTTTCAAAATCATCGAGCTTTGGTTCTGGTTGAACCTGCTTAATAACTTTTTTCGTCGTTTTGGGTTGCTCGCGGGTAAATTCGACAGCATAGACTACAGTTTCGTCTTCAAAGCTAGAATCTGGAACCGTCATGGCCACCACTGGCGTTTTGATCTCGATCAGAAAAATAACAGCTAGCAGCGTTAAGATTAAGCCAATCTGAAAATGCAACGTTCGATTTCTTTGTAAATTTACGCGGCTTTTGCTTGTTGATGTGTAAGTGTCGCTCTGACCAGCGCACTTTACTTCTTTTGATTTTTTCATAAGAAAAGTTTTAAAAATGTTGAACAATTTTTAAAACGCTTCAACAAGCATACCAAAAAGAAATCCCGGCTGCAATGGCAACCGGGATTTCAAGTTAATGGAAGATAATATCCTTAATCCTCAACCTTAAATGTAATAGGTAGTGAGTAGAGTACGCCTACTGGCTTACCACGTTGTTTACCTGGAGTCATTTTAGGTAATAATTTAATAACACGCTCTGCTTCCTTTTGAAGTCTTGGGTGTGGTGCACGTGAACGAATATTGGTGATATTACCGCTTCTGTCAATCTTAAATTGAACAAAAATCTTGTTGATACCACTTAATCCTAACTCGCCTCCGAGTTCTGTATTAAATTTTCTATTGACGAGCTTACTTACTTTCTCACTCATACACGCTTTACGCGCTTCGTTGTTTTTCATTGATTCGCAACCTGGAAAAATAGGCACGTTTTCAATTACTGCAAAAGGTACGTCAGCAATTTCTTCTTCTTCTTCGGCTACCTCTACTTCTTCTACTTCTACGATTTCTTCATCGACAGAAGTCTCGGTAGACTCAATCACCGTTTCTTCGATTTCTTCCTCATCCTCAACTACCTCAATAACCTCGGGTGCTGGTGGTGGCGGTGGTGGCGGCGGTGGTGGTGGCGGAGCATTTAGCTCAACAATTGGAATGTCTTCGTCGTCATCGTCTGCACTAGCCAGACCTAAATTAATGTCGTCCTTATCGTAGGTTTTGTGCTCAATTACTAAGTAAGTGAGGGCCAACACTAGAATAAGTCCTAGCTGAAAGAACAGCAAGCTTCTCTTTGATAGATCTGCTTTAGGATTTTTCTTAGGTTCCATAATAAAAGTTATAAGGTGAGCTAAAATAAGTAAATATTCATCTAAAATAAAATTAATAATCCAATTTTAGACGCTCAAGTTTGTTAATAAATAGACTACACAGCAGAATAGCGAGTGTTACACCTGTTGTATTTGCTAACACATCCCAATGGTCAAGTGTTCTGTATGAAGTCATTGTGCCTTGTAAAACCTCAATAATGATGCCATAGCATGAGGCCAGAATGGCAGTGATCAGCATTATTCTTTTTAGACGTTTTTTTACAGTGGCATCAAAAAACCTCCATTGCCAATACACCCAACAAGCAATCCAGAGTAAGGTTAATCCAAAATAAGCTCCCAAATGCAAGAGTTTATCCATAAACCGAAAAGGCTGATTTAATAGCCCGACAGGAGGAATTAACGATCCTACAGCAATGCCTAGGGTATAAACTACTGCTGCCAGAAAGAGCAGTTTACGCACCAATGAGCTCGCCATAGGCCTCGGCATCTAAAAGCTCTGCAATTTCATCTGGATTACTTAAAGCAATCTTTATCATCCAACCTTCTCCATAAGGGTCGGCATTAACGGTTTCTGGAGCATCTTCTAAGGCTTCATTAAAGGCTACGATTTCTCCAGATAGCGGCAAAAACAAATCAGAAACGGTCTTCACCGCCTCTACTGTTCCAAAAACCTCATCCTTATCAAGGGTTTCATCTAGAGTCTCTACTTCGACATATACGATGTCTCCTAATTCACCTTGGGCAAAATGTGTAATCCCTACTGTGGCCGTATCTCCTTCTACTTTTACCCACTCGTGGTCTTTTGTGTATTTTAATTCTGCAGGTATACTCATGGTATTGTTACTATTAATAGTTGATTATATGTTTTATTACTTTTCTATTTTTTGAATGCGCTTGGCGCGAAAATCAATACAGCTATACATTAATTTCCAAAGTTATATCTCAGTGTAAATCCTGAACGAATGGTCGTTTGAGGGAATGCTGTTGAAATCTTAAAGGTTGAAAAAGTGTGATCGTAAAAGAATAAGGCGGTCAGGTTCTTACTCAACGCATAGTCTGCAGTAAATCGCAAGCCGTATAAATCCTGTCCTGCCGTAGTCTGACTATTATCTATATCCAGATAACGGATAACCGTTTCGTTTCGTCTTAAAGAAAAATCTGCCTTAAAGTTTAAATCACTTTTTAAAATAGTTCGCTTTCCTCCAAAATTGGTCGCAAAGGTTAAGTCTTTGATACGGTATCCCAATCCGATAATATACTCATCTCCTTTAATTTCGGTGAGTAAGTTGTTATCAAAACTCAATCCAAGTGCTCGATCTCTTTTGATTTCTGCCAGTATTTTTACAGAGTTTTTCATTTCAAAATCCAATCTTACCAATGGCGAGAATTGTTCGGTGAGGGTAATGGTACTAAAAAGTGTATTGTTTAAGAAATTACCCGCCTGATCTCTTTGAGCAGTCTCAGGATTGGTATCTGTATTTCTGTTGTAAGCCAGGTTTGTATTAAACTGATTTACCGTATAACCAGCCGTATAACCGTGTTGTATTGAAAAACGCTTAAACTGCTTTTTAAACCAAGGCAATTTCATAAGCCCTGTATACTTGATGTTCCAATTAGGTAATGGTATATCTCTCAATGGCCCAAGTTTTACCGAACTGGCATCTTTCCCAGAATAAGCAGATAAAAATGCCGGAAGCATCACCGCTTGGTTTGTTCTTCCAAATCCTTCAGGATACCCATTTTCGTCTAGCGGGAAATTGCTTCCTCCGTAAAACTTGGTCGCCAAACGGTTGGCGATCACCAGACGGTTTTCTCTAAATTGATTAAAGGCTTCAGAAACCTCGGCCGTGCTTTTGCTAAATGCTGTTCCTATAAGTAGGGTCGAAATATTAAAATTACCAAATACATTCCCCGTTAAGGATTCATAGGCCAGAGTCGCTGGGTCTACGCGGTAATTCTCGGCATAGTTCTCTTGATAAATACGATTAAAATTGATGTCTATATCCAGATCTGGCAATAAGCCTACGCGTATTTGTCCATCAAGACGTTTGGTTTCAACCTCGCGATACTGCTGATTAAATTCTTGGAACAGCGTAAGCCATCCGTTGCGTGCAGCAAGCGTACGTACCTCGGCTTGGCTTCCAAAAACAAAACCTGCTGTAGGTCGCAGTGTACCGGCAAATCCTATAGACTCGGTATATCCAGGTAAGGCGATACCGTTATCTTCTTGATAATTAAACTGGACTCGTTTGATGGCAGTAAGTAGCCCTATACCAGTGTTTAACGCCTTGTCGCCACCACTAAGCCCTTTGGTCGATCCAGGATTTTGACCATCCTCGCCTCCTCTACCGCCTGCGCCTCCTCCAGTGAGTTGACTTCTGGCGTCTTCTTCTCCTTTACCACGACCGCCGCTGCCATCGTCGTCTACCGTAGGTACACTTTGACTGCGATCGGCGTTGGTTGAACCTCGGCGTGCGCGTCTTTTTTTCTTTTTGGTCAACCCTACATACTTGTATAGGTTTTCCATATCTAGCGTTCCATTTATAGCATGGGTATTACCATTCTCAATATAATTACCTAAATCAGGAATGTTTTCCAATACAGCAAATTGCTGGGAGCCTCGTTGCCAGTTAAAGGTTGCCGTGTAAGAATACTCTGCGGTAATCCAACTCAAGAACGGAAATTTCTCAAAAGGCAAAGTATAGTTGGCCTGTAAGGTTTGGAAATGGGAGTTAGGTGTCCCTACATCAAATAAGCCGCTATACAGCCCGAAGCCATCACGCTCTACTTGATTACCCTGGGCATCTGTGGTGACAAAAAGAGGTTCACCCTGGGGGCTTAGGTAATTCCTGACAACACGGTTGTGGTCCATATTGTAGTTAATTCTAAGCGATTTGGTAATCGGAAAATTGATTCCGTAGGCCCAATCAAACAAGAAATTACGCTGAAACAATTTAGGTATCCCTATCGATCCCTCTACAGCATCAAGATCTCTAAACGTCAATCTATTGTACTGACGGGTAATATTAGAATTGACCGTGATATTAGAAGGCAAATAGTTGACATTAAAATCTTTTAAAAATTTCCAATAGCGACCTGTAAATAACGAATCATTTTTCTTAAACGGTTCATAAGGTTCGGCCTGAAAGGTGTAGTTATATACCGCACCTAGACTTAAGTTTTGATCTCGCGATTGCTCAATTTCAAAATCCTTGTGATCTACCTGGCTGTAAGAGTATGAGGCCGTTAAGTTTTCTACATCATAAAACTTAGGCTTACTCTCTCCCGTACGCTGTTTCTGCACCCCGATAAAGTTGATACTTTTTCTTCGTGTATAGTCTATAGATTGACCTTCAATACGATCGCGTTCTTCTGCAGATCCTGCATTATCGAGACGAGTTTGAAGTTCGATATCCTTAAATTCTGGGTCGTATTGAGGAGTAATAACTTCTTCCCCTATGGCATAATTAAAAGGTATGCTCATACCCCATTTTTTAGGAAGTAATTGACCCAATTGAACATTACTCACCACATCGTACTGCTGGACATCCTCCAGGCTACGCTCGCTTGGACCTTCTTCTATACCTCCAAAACCAGTGGTACTTTGACGTCCGGTAGCCGATACGTTGGCAAAGTCGGCAATATTGGCATCCATGTTTACCACAGCAGCCCAACCGCCTTTATTATTTAGTTCGGTGAGTCGAAGCTCGTTAAACCAAACCTCACCTTCTATACGACCATCACCTTTTGCGTTTCCATTTTTGACCCCTAACATAATAGTACGTATATCTCCAAAACTAGGTAGTCCTCGCATACCCACTCGTACTTCACCCGTATTGTAAGGGGTGTTTTCTGGGTTTTCGATAATATCGCCATTGGCATCATAAAAGGTAATGCCGTTACCGTCTGGGCTGATGTTTCCTCCCAAAATACTGGCTTTTACTCTTTGTAATAACTCCAGGGGCAATTCTAAATTATTAGCATCTGGCCAAACACCACTTGGAGCGGCTGTTCCAAAAGGAGTCAAGGTTAAGGGCACTTCAATTTGATAGAAATTTTCGGTAATATCTGTACCCATCCTTATAAAGGCAATCATTTCATTATCGTCCAAGATGGTATTGACATCAAACTGCTCGGCATGTAAAAACATCTCCAAACGCTTGTACTGTCGCATGTCAATTCTAAAATTCTTGTACACTCCTCTTGCATCTTGTCCTTCCAAATCCTGAACGCGTATGGCTAGTGATTGCTCATTTTGTCTAATGTTGTTATTATTATTGTTGAGACGCTCGCGCACCACACCAGGGGGAAGCACATAAGGAATCGGAGATCTATTCTCATTGGCCTCAATATTAACTGCAGCCACTTCAAATAAGGTATTCTCCATAGAAGGGTCAGACTGGTCGGTGTCTAGCGTTTGGACAAAACGACGATAATCACCCCGCACCAAATCTAGCGTTCCAAAACGCAATACCGTTTCATCTTCAAAACCACTCATATACATACGCATAAAACGCACCGCTCTCAAGTTGGGGCTATTTATTTCGCGGGTGGCTTGATTTACTGGGATTCTAAATTGTAACCAGCGCACAGGAATTGTCGCATTGTTTTGTGTGGTCACATTGAGTTCACGCACATCGCTAATAAACTCATTGGAGATATCTAAACTCTGACGCGTAATATCGAGTTCATATTCAAAATAAGAATCAATAGTATTCATCGAGTTATCTCTGTTGATATCTTCAATATCTGGGAAGGTCGTAGAGCCACGATTGGTTTGTCCTACATCTACAGGGCTATTCCCTTCTTGCCCGTTGTATTGTTTATAACGCTCAATGATACCACCACTAGCATTTAAGAAATAATCGTAATTATCGCCAGCAGGATCGGGAAGCGCTCCAAAGGTTGGAAACTCATTGGCTTCCTGAGCATCGGTTAAACCATCATACCCAATATCTTGATTGGTTCGCGCCTGGCCTTCGGTATCAAAAGCATACACCAGTGATTGATTGGTAGGCACTTTACCCCAAATGGTTGGAGAAGTATCTTCGGTACCGCCATCTTCAGGCAAACCATTTTCATATTGTTTACGACCGTCTTTTAGAATATCTTCTGAAATACTACCTAGGTTTAAGGTAAGCTTACCCCCTTGGTTGGTCGCGTTCTCGTCATAAATAAATGGATCCATCAACCAAAACTCGATATACTCTACATTTGATTGTTCAAAATTGGTTGACGTAAGCTGACGCATGATTCCTCCAAAGTTTTCAGTCGGATTATCGACAATACCGTCGGCTACAGTAGGATTGTAGTTATAGGCGCCACGCTCCTGCGGAAAATACGCCAAATCCAAAGTGAACAAAGCTTGAGGCTGTCCTGCAACGATATCCTGCTGAGGGAAAATTTCACTTCTAAATACACGTCTAGTCGCAAAACTAGAAAGGTCGTTATCGGTAATATCGTCTGGTCGTTGTGCATTATAAAATACAGGATCTATAGAATACCAAGCAATCTTAGAGCGACGGTAACCCGTTTCAACGGTTTGATTAGACAACTCACCACCAAAATTGACTGGAGCCGAAGATAAGAACCATTGCAAAGGCGAACTCACATCAATATTAGTCTGAGAACCTTCAAAATCGTCTACATATGAGGTTGCTTCCCCGTTAAAATCGGTGCCTTTGGGTTGTCCCGGAATGAGATAGGCAACTTCTCCTCTTATCGAGAAATTAGAAGGCGCATCTGTATCGATATTAGGTAATTTGTTTGCCAGACGCGTCAAAAACGGCACTTCGGTTGCAAAACTGGCATTTAACCCAACAATGGTATTATTAATAGGCTCAAAACTATAAGTAGCTTTTTGTGTGAGCGGTCGTTCGTTCATGTTTAAGAAGGTACCACCAATAAAGAAATTCTCATTAAAGGTGTGCTCCACATTAATACCAGTAAAACGCTTGTTTTGTTGACCAAAAGTCGCATTGTTTTCTACCTGAGCCGAAATAGGGATACCAGAAGCCTCCAAAGATTTATCGAGAATGATCACACGACCTAAAGCATAATTAACTGTATAGTCAAGACCTTCTACCAGTAGTCTCCCTCCTGCTCTAACCGTAACCGATCCTTGTGGCACATTAAAGGCCCCCAGAGGTATCCCCTGTTCGGCAGTGGTTTTATATCGCCCTTTTAAGGCAAATTTGTTTTTCTCGGCATTATCTCTTGCAATAACTTTGGTCGAGCTATACAGCGTCTTGTAAACGTACTCGGTCTGATTGGAGTTATACGTGCTCAACTCATTGTCAGAGCTATCCATATTATCGTCATATATCTCGCCATTAGGATTATTAGGGTCTCTTAATTTATCAAATAGGTATTCTCCAAAAGGCTCAACCGAGGTAAATATGATACTTCCATTTTCAACCTTTACGGTTGTACCAGGCACAAAATCAAAAAATCCATCCCCTCCCACTTGCGGATCTCCAAAAGTGGTCAAGCGATCTAGATTAAATACACGAAGTAAAGACGTATTGGCCACATCATCGGGTAGAGGCGTAGCTCCCACCTGAGGGATATAATTCAATGGTGCCGGGTCGGCATAAACGATATTCATTCTAAACCCTTCCTGTTCTAGGTTGAAAGCACCCAGCGGATAGATATTTTTCATCATCAGGTCCCAAACAGGCTCGCTTACATTGAGCAAATTACTCTTTAGCATTTTAACAACTAGATTCTGGGGGCTCCCCACTTGTCCTGCAGGAATAACCGAATCCAAGATACCATCTCCATCGCGATCTAGTCCATTTGGAATCCCGTCACCGTTTACATCCGCATCGGCAAAATCGGCGATAAAATCTCCGTCTTGATCAGGCAAGCCTTGGGTTAAGGCATCTACTTGATCAGGAATACCATTGCCGTTTTCGTCAGGTCTGGCACCTGTGGTGGCTTCAACCCCATCATTGGCAAATTCTCCTACCTGAAAGACTTTTCCGTTCACTGTATATTGATAAGCTACTGCAAGTACCTCATCATTGCTCAAACGCTGATTAAGCGAGATATAACCCAATCTAGGATCAAGTGAGTATTGATTAGGTTCTAATTTTCTGGCATTTTCTAGTAAGACATAATCGATACCGTCATTAACCTGAACCCCACCAAAACCTTGCTCTACATTGGCCAAATCTCGAATATCACTAGTCAATACCGACTGAATACCGGGATTGTCAATACCAAAAGGGTTAAAATCGTTGTTTTTGTTGTCAGGAAAAGCGCCTGCGTTGTTATTGACAAACCCAGGTGGTATCATATCCAGACCTATATTTTCAATATTTGCTTCTCCAATATCTTGGATGGCAACAATATTACGCGCATTACTGGTTTGGTTTTGTCTGTTGGTTACCCAAACCTCAAGTCGTGTTACCTGAACATTAGAGTTGATAAATGGATAATTGGCTAGTGACTCATCATAGGTGTCTCTAAAATAATGCGAGAGAAAGAAGTGCCGATCTTCGTCATAGTCTAAAGCAAAAATTTCAAACTCTTGTACGGTAGCTCCACCCTCGGCGGTAACTGTCCTGGGCTGCGACCTACTCTCAGAAAAGGCCGCTGTTATTCTGGTTTTTCCAAATTGCAACTCGGTTTTTACCCCAAAAAGACTTTGTGAGCCTTGAATCAAGGCGCTATTAAGTGGCATTGAAATATTACCCACTTCAATTTTTTGAATGATATCGTCCTCGGTAGGGGTATATTCTAATTTGATCTGATTTTGAAAGTCAAAGGTCGATTCGGTATCATAGTTTGCAGTGATCTGTAAACGTTCTCCTACTTTCCCTAAAAGACTAACACTAATACGCTGATCAAAATCAAAAGTAAGATTGTTTCTGTTTCTAGGAGAAAAAGCGGGATTGTCTTGTTTGGTGTAGAGTAATCCCAAGTCCATCTCTACAGATCCTTGAGGCACAATAACGATAGAATCGCCACCAAAAATGGTCTGAAACAATTCAGAATTCACATAAAAGTTAGGCAGTAGATTCTTTTGCCCATCTTTACCATCATCTGTTCTTCCGTCTAGGGCTGCAATTTTTTCTTTAAAATACTTCTTCATTTCCTCTTCCCGAACACGACGTTCGTATTCTTCTGGGGTAAGGATAAGCGGATAGGTAATATTAAAAGTCCCTAATTGTTCGGTATAAATATAACGATCAAGAATAGGGTCATACGTATATTTGGAAACGATGCTATTGGGGTCTGGCAATTCGAGCCTACCCATTGTAAAACCAGTCTTGGTGGTATCCTGAGCTGTGGTATTCTCCTGCTCTTCTTGTGCAAAGAGTGTTGTAGTTCCTAAAAAAAATAAAACGCAGAACGCGCTAATAGCCTTACGTAAAATCGAGTAATAATTTGTCCCCAAAATTTTATTACAGTTTTTTTAATGCCTCCTTAATTAGCGTTTCAACGCTGGCATTTGGTTCATTTTTGAGTATGTTCTCACATACTTTTTCGGCCTGCTTTCTCGCAAAGCCTAAAGTCTCTAATGCAGATAACGCTTCTTCCTTGCTGGTATTGCTTTGTACCGCAGAAATCAAATCGCCATCAAACACTTTTAAAATCTTATCCTTTAAATCCAGAATGACACGCTGGGCTGTCTTTGCTCCTATTCCTTTGATGCCTTGTATGGTGGCCACATCGTTAGTCGCAATAGCCTGTTTGATCTGATCGGGATGCAGCGAAGAAAGCATCGTACGAGCCGTACTCGCACCAATACCAGAAACCGACAATAGCAGCCTAAAAATCTCCCGCTCCATCTTCTCCATAAAACCAAACAACGTATGACTATCCTCCTTGACCTGCAAATGCGTATACAAACGCAGCGATTCTTGATCTGGAAGTAGTGAAAATGTATGTAAAGAAATATGGATAAAGTAACCCACTCCATTGCAGTCTATAACTACATTTGTCGGATTTTTTTCGACCAGTCTTCCGCTAATGTGGGTAATCATTCTTTAAAAAAATGTTAAGGGCGTAAATGTAATAAAAATATGTAGATCACAAGGGCTAATATTGGAGTGGAAATCTAGGAGTACGCTTTCGCGAAATCGAGCCTGCGAGATTCACGACCAACGGGAGAGCAAAGCGGTAAATCGAACTTGTGAGATTCACGACCAACGGGAGAGCAAAGCGATAAATCGAACTTGTGAGATTCACGACCGAAGGGAGAGCAAAGCGGTACATCGAGCCTGCGAGATTCACGACCAACGGGAGAGCAAAGCGATAAATCGAACTTGTGAGATTCACGACCAACGGGAGAGCAAAGCGGTACATCGAGCCTGCGAGATTCACTCCCGCAGGCAGCGTCTAACCATAAAAGGCACTCATTTCCCCACCATTTTAACTAGATGTTTGCACAGGGTTACATCCCGTGTTTTTCCTTCTTTTGCGCATCGATAACAGTAACGGCAGCCATGTGAACCATCTCGTCTACACTAGCTCCTAACTGTAGAACATGCACAGGTTTACGCATCCCTAACATAATCGGGCCAATGTTGTCGGCGCGTTCGAGCTCTTTGATCATCTTATATGTAATATTGGCACTGTCAATATTTGAGAACACCAAAGTGTTGACCTTTTTGCCGGCTAGTTTAGAAAATGGAAACTTACTCTGAAGCATTTCTTTGTTGAGTGCAAAATCGGCTTGAACCTCTCCGTCAACAATCAGATCTGGATAATAGCGATGTAAATAAGCTACGGCTTCACCCACCTTGGTCGCCTTTTCATTTGAAGAGGATCCAAAGTTGGCATAACTCGTCATAGCTACTACTGGCTCAAGGCCAAACATCTTAACCGTGGTAGCCGTCATTTGAGCAATTTTGGCAAGTTCTTTGGCCGTAGGATCAATATTTATTGAGGTGTCTGCCAAAAAAAGTGGCCCTCTTGAGGTCACCATTAAATTACAGGCAGCTACCTTTTTAACCCCTTTTGCAGGGCCAATGACTTCGAGCACAGGTTTGATCACAGACGGATAACTGCGACTATGTCCTGAAAGCATCCCGTGAGCATCACCTTCACTTACCATCATGGCCGCAAAATAGTCTCTCTGACGCAATAATTTTTTGGCGTCAAATAGGGTAATCCCCTTGCGTTTGCGTGCTTTCCAATACAACTCGGCATATTTGTTTACATGATCGACCTCCTCTTTGGATTTGGGATCGATAATTTCGACATCGGCATCAAAGTCTAGTTCTTCTTTTAATTCTAAAATCACTTCCCGATTTCCTAAGAGCACCGGGATGGCGATACCCTCTTCATGTACGATCTGTGCGGCTTTTAAGACATCGAGTTGATCGCTCTCTGCAAAAACTACGCGTTTAGGATCCCGTCTGGCGCGATCCATCAATAAGCGAGTGATTTTATTATCTTCCCCCAGTCGATCCAATAATTCGTTTTCATAACGCACCCAATCATCGATAGGTTGCAAGGCAACACCACTATCCATAGCCGCTTGTGCCACTGCAGGAGGCACCGTTGTTATCAAACGCGGGTCAAATGGCTTAGGTATGATATAATCGCGACCAAAGGTAAATCTGGTTTCACCATAGGCAATATTTACCTGTTCTGGTACGGGTTCTTTAGCAAGTCTGGCAAGCGCTTTGACAGCAGCTTTTTTCATCTCTTCATTTATTGAAGTAGCCCGCACATCGAGGGCTCCTCTAAAAATAAACGGAAAGCCCAATACATTGTTGACCTGATTGGGATTATCAGAACGACCCGTAGCCATAATTACGTCTTGACGTGCCTCTAAAGCATCGTTATAACTAATTTCTGGGTCGGGATTGGCCATCGCAAAAACAATGGGATTTTTTGCCATACTTTTGACCATTTCCTGACTTACAATACCAGCAATAGACAGCCCTACAAATACATCAGCATCCTGCATGGCCTCTTCTAGGGTATCAATTTTTCTAGCCGTGGCAAACTCCTCCTTCTCTTTGGTCAACACCTCTCTATCCAAACGGATTACCCCTTTGCTATCGAGCATAACAATATTTTCGCTCCTAGCGCCAAAAGCCTTGTACAATCGCGTACAAGAAACCGCTGCTGCACCTGCACCACTTATCACAATACGCACATCTTCAATATTCTTTTCGGCAAGTTCTAGCGCATTTAGCAGGGCAGCTGCACTAATAATAGCCGTCCCGTGCTGATCGTCATGCATGACCGGAATATCCAATTCTTCTTTGAGTCTACGCTCTATTTCAAAGGCTGCCGGAGCACTAATATCTTCTAAATTGATCCCTCCAAAGGTGGGTGCAATATTTTTGACCGTTTCTACAAAAGCATCTACATCTTTGGTATCTACTTCGATATCAAAAACATCAATACCGGCAAATATCTTAAACAACAAGCCCTTTCCTTCCATTACGGGTTTGGAGGCTTCAGGACCAATATCACCCAAACCTAAAACAGCCGTTCCATTAGAGATCACGGCCACGAGATTACCTTTGGCAGTGTATTTATAAACGTTTTCTATGTCTTTTTCTATTTCCAAACAGGGCTCTGCTACGCCAGGAGAATAGGCTAAAGCAAGGTCTCGTTGAGAAGAATATTTTTTGGTAGGCACCACGGCAATCTTACCCGGTTTGGGCTTGGCGTGATATACTAAGGCTTGTATTCGCTTCTTGTTATTCATTGGTTGGAAAAATTCATTATTTGACTAGCAAAAATAAGGTTTATAATTTGCTCTGCTGCGCTGTAAACGACAAAATGCCGCTTAAACGATCTTGAGAAGTTGGGTAATTAAATCAATATTTTGAGGCAATCTTCCCACATGCTGAAGTTTGATGGCTGCCAGAGATAAGGCTATTTTAAGACAACGCTCCATATCAAAGCCTTTGATATAAGCAAACAAGAAGCCACTCCAAAAGGCATCACCGGCTCCTGTAGCATCCAAAATTTGCTCGACACGCTGGGCTGGCAGTTTTGTGATGGTCGCATTTCTTGACCTACTCCCTGCAGGCACACTAGAAAGCGAGACTCCTTGGCTTCCTAAGGTGAGACATACATGGTCTACCAGAAGCTCTTTGTGAAAAAAGTCAAATATCTGTTTGTGGGACAGTCTTTTGTCAAAAAAGCGTTCACAGTCATCTTCGCTTACTTTGACTAAGGGGTTATACCTGCAATACTCCCGTACCACTTTTTCCGCCTCCTTACGATCGGGCCATATACGAGGTGAATAATTTAGATCGATACTAAGGGTACAGCCAGCGGCTTTGGCTTGTTTGGCTTTTTCAAGAATGGTTGTTTGAGCTGGATTTTTGCTTAAAGCGAAAGCGGTGGTATGAAAAACCTTAGTTTGCCCAAGCAGATTTTCTGGAATTTGGTCAAGAGAAATTCTATGGTCGGCCTGCCGATAGGGTATGAAGTCTGGTGTAGCTGTCGTCTTAGAAACAAAAATCACAGAAGTGGGATAGTCATTATGGCGTTTGACCAAGTCTAAGGAAACCTTGTTTTCTGAAAGCTTATCGTGAATATATTGTCCAAATCCATCATTGCCAATGGTACTTGCCAGACGCACTTCCATACCCAACCGGGCCATATTCATGGCTACATTGGTAGGGCTTCCCCCCAGATAACGATGATAATCTTTGGTTTCGGTTATGGTGGCGTCTAGTTGATGCCCAATAAAATCTATTAAGGTTTCTCCTACGCAGAGAATATCGATAGGTCTTGTCATTTGAGTAAGCTCTTTTTTTGTAAACTCTGTCTAATAAGTACAGCACCTGCTGCACTCCAAGCGCAATATGGCACGCCGTTAGGAGCTCCTGTTTTACTGTTAAAATTCTCGTAAAAACTCCAATCTTCTCTTTGATTCTGAGCGTGAATATGCATTAAAACTTCTTCGGCTAGCTCCTGTCTATCACAAGCTATAAGCCCTAATCCATAAAAGCCATTCACCATTTGCCAGGTGCCTCCGTTATGGAATTCATAAGGGTGGTTTCTAAAGTCGTATTTGCAATTATTGATAAGGTCTTCCCAGGCGCGATCATCCTCTTTGATCACAGGCCAAAAAGCGGGAAGCAACTTTAGTTCAAGTGTTTTGCGCAAGTCTTCTGTATATTGTATGAGCTGGGTTTGATCTTCGGGAGTGCCTATTTGCAGAAACAAAGCCAGACTATTGGCAAAGGCATCAAATTGCATCTGATATCCCGCAGGCTCCAAAGCGGCGACCCAATAGGGTTTTTGGTCTAAGGCCTTATACGCTTTAGGGTGATATACCTGCGCTATATCCTGACGTTTTTTATAGTTTTGAACAATCTTCTCTGTGATTTCCTTAGCCTTTTCTTGCAAACTAAGGTCAGGATCAAAATGCAAATAACAGCGTAAGCCCCATAGTCGCAAGAGCTGATCGTAGAGAATAAAGCCCTGCGTAGGATACTCATCGGCCCAATTGCCACTGCGGGGTACATGCATTAAATCTCCAGCATTGTACTCCCAACTTTGTTGCAGCTGCAAGCCTTTGATAAGTTGGGGTTGGTAGGTATCAAAAAAGGAACGATCCTTCATTTTATAGGCATATTGACATACGCCTATAATAAACCAAGCCACCGTATCTACACGTCCTGCCAAACCTCCAAAACTCAAGGAAGGGGTGTCGGCATCAAAATGAACATTTGAGGGTATCATCCCCAACTCGTGCTGATTATTGGCCAGCGTCTCTAAGGTGGCTCTCATGGTTTCTTCCAAACCAGGATCGCCATCTAGCAAACCAGCCAAACCACAAATAACGCCATCACGAGCCCAAACTCTTCGGTAATTGGCAATGTCATTGGCGCTAGCCAGAAAACCTCTTTCGGTGGCCACGCGTTTAAGTAATTGTATCGATTTATGGTAGGGTCTCATAATAATAGTATTAGATCAAAAAAGCAGTTCTGGATCGGTGAGCGCATCTAGCGCTTTACGAAGTTCAGGGTTGAGTAGGGATAACCCATATTGATAACTCGCATTCATCCACCCAAAACCACTAGTGGTGATATAGTCAAAATTGGTACCTACATTACCGTATTCGGCATAGACTTTATGAGTGCAATGGACAACATCGTATTTTTCGGGTATTGTACCATTATAATCTACTGCATTTTGAGTAATCATCCAAAGCCATCGATATATTAATTCTTGCATTTGGGTTTGATAGCCATACTGATATAAACCTTTCCAAAGCATCATTTGATGTGGCGCCCAGCCATTGGGGTAATCCCACTGACGCTGCAGGGCATTAGAGGTCAATTGATCATCCATGGCCTTAGAAGTCCCGGCAATTCCGCCTTTCTCTTTTAGAGTTGTCATAAGCGAGTTAACCATACGTTGGGCTTGCTCCTTGCTACACAGCCCTGCCCAAAGCGGAAAAAAATTAGAAGCCGCTTCAAATCGTTTAGGACGCTGATGTACAAAATCATAATCAAAAAACTGTCCATGGTTGTCATCCCAGAGCAAAGTATTCATTCGCTCTTTGCGCAGGGCGGCCCTTTCTAACCAAGTAGCCGATGTCGCATTATCAAAACTATCCTCAAAATAGGTGACAATCAGATGCGCTATATCCCTTTCATATTTATAGAGTAGGCTATTGAGATCGACAGTGTTGAGATGGGCGCAGCAGTTATCCAATCGCCATGAAGTATCGTGTCCACTTTCTCTCAAACTTCGGTCGTGTGTAAAATAGGCGTCCAGTTCGGGTAGGGTCAATGCACCAGATTGATATTGAGTCACCAATGCTTCTAGAGAGCAATCTTGCGCTTTCGCGAAAGCGGATAAAACCTCGTCAAAATGGCCAGGCTCGGTCTCGGGCGGTATACCGATACCCTGCGCGAAATAGCGATTTAGGCCAGTAGTAGTGAGTCGCTCTCCTTGCTCCATCCAAACGGGCGTGTATTCTTTAATGGCTGCGCTAAGGGATTTTTTGAGCCAAGCTAACCCAAGGCTCGTATCGGCCTCATACACCTCTCGAATAAACGATGTTAAAAAAGGTGGCTGAGTACGGGTGAGGTAATAACTGCGATTGGCATTGAGTATTTTGCCATAATGTTCAATCTGATAACAAAAATTGTCAACCATCGCTTTGGCCAGATGATGTTTTCCATCCAGAAGAAGCCCGACGCCTTCAAAATAACTATCCCAGCCATACATCTCATTAAAACGTCCTCCAGGTACTACAAAGGGAACACCCTTATTGTTTTCTAATGCCAAAGCCAATATGCCCGGCTTGTCATTTATTGATTTGACATACGCAGGAGTGATCCTGTATGGTAAGACAATCACCTCGATGGTAGGCATTTGTTGTTGTAAGGCATTATAATAGGCTTGGCCTAAGGCATCTGTGGCAGGCACATAAATGCGTTGTGTTGAAGTGGTGGTTTTGTCGTCATTAAGAATGGCCATAAGACCCTCTTTATCCATAGTTCTAGTGAGATCATCCCAAAAATAGGATCGAATCATTCTAGAGATGCGCCCTGACGGTGGCTCTTCTATTTGATCTAGAGCAATAAGGGCTTTTTCTTGACCCGCCTTCTGGGCCAAGGCTAGCTCCTGTAAAAAATTGGAAAGAAAATAAGTACCCTCTATAGTATAATCACCGCCATTGTCAAGGGTGACTGTAAATGATTTTGGTCCTTGATCTTCTTTGGTTATTTTCTTATCACCATCGGTATCTTCTTGTTCTAATAAGGCACTGATGGTGTTTTTTATATGGGCTTTAATTTGCTTTTGCATCGGTTAATCGCTTTAGTATAAAATAACAAATTAATAGAGCGGTCATTGGTATCAACATAAAATAAAAAGCATCCTGAGCTCCTACCGATTTGAACAAATATCCAATAATACGACTTCCTATGGTTCCTCCTAATGCCGAAAAAATAACGATAAGCCCTGTCATATGGCTATGCACCTTTTTGGGTAAAGCAGTGAGCACTACAGAGTTGAGCAGCGGGTAAATAGGGGCAATAAAAAGCCCTATAATCGGGAACGCAAATCCCAGCAAAGGAATATCTCCAATACCGGTTATTACCCCTACCTCTAAATTGACAAGACGCGGCAAAACAAAGACAACCATCGCCATAGCTATTACGGTACAGGCCGTGAGTACATACACCCAACTGATCTTTCTGGCAAGTGCGCCTGCTATCAATCTTCCTATACCTAAGGAAATGGCCAAGATACTCGCCATCATAATGGCCATATTTTCGGATAATCCTAATACACGTTCGTTAAAGGTGGGCAACCAAGTCATAATACCTTGTTCCATCATCACAAATAGAAAAGCGCTAATTACAAAAACGATGATCAGGAGTTTAGATAATAATTTAAACATCTCAAGAAAATCGGCTTTGAGGTCTGTTCCTTCAGGTTTTGGAGGGTTCTCAAATTTGGTGAATAGCAACAGTATAAAAGAGAGCGAAGTCATTGCAGCGAGCAACCAATATACATCGAGCCAAGCATCTGGCTGACCATCGGTATTGAAGGCAGGAAAAAGGTAATAGGCCAAGGCAATACCAAACATAAATACACCCTCTACGGCGCTCATAAGGGCATTGTGCTCTTTGGGACTATAGGTAACCAAGCCGATGACCGAATAGACCGATACCTTGATCAAGGCAAAGGAAGCCCCTACTATGGCAAACAACAGTTTGGCCGTATCAAAAGAATTGCCATAATACATCGCCAAACACCCTACGGTCACTAAGGCCAACCCTATAAGCATGGCTTTTTTGTAACCTAATCTGGGTAAAAAACTAGCAACCAAAAACGATACAATGGCAATGGGTAAATCTTTAAAGGCTTCGAGTACACTGGCCGTGTCTTCGGCAACATTGTAATTTTTGAGTGCCTTTAAAATGACAATACCTACACTATTGAGCAGTATGGCAAAGACAAAATAATTGACAAATAATGAAATTTTTACACCTAAATGTTTCATATAGCGACTGTTTAAAGTAGAAAAGCACTGACATACGTCAATGCTTTTCAGTTGGGTATTAACCACTTATCAGAATCTAGCTATAATAGCATAAAACACCCAAAGGTGTAAGACTCTGTAACTTATAGAGTAAACAAAGAGATAACTCTTTTAGATAATACGTATTACAGTGAGCATATCGCTCATCAATCAATTAAGCCATTCTTAGAAGTCTTCTAAGATAAGAATTACTACTTAAAGTTTCCCTAGATCGTTTAAAGCTCTTTCCTACAAATTGTAAATTTCTTACACCTATTATTTTAACTGAACAGCTTTGGACACCGATTTTGTAAATCTGGTAGCCAAAA
>PAUP01000062.1 GCA_002712765.1 Cytophagaceae bacterium
CATGCTCGATTTTGCAGATCTTGTAGCCATCAATAAATTTGATAAACGCGGTGCCCTAGATGCCTTACGCGATGTCAAAAAGCAGTATATGCGCAATCACAATCTTTGGGATACCCCACAAGATCAATTGCCAGTTTTTGGTACGATCGCTTCTCAGTTTAACGATCCTGGTATGAATACCTTGTACAAGGAGATCATGGGCAAGGTCAACGCCGCCACCCAGGCCCAACTCGATTCTACCTTTGAGATAAGTAAGGAGATGAGTGAAAAAATCTTTGTCATCCCTCCAGCGCGTACCCGTTATTTGAGTGAAATTGCAGAGAGTAATCGGTCTTATGACGCTTTCGCGAAAGCGCAACAAGAGACAGCGCAGCGTCTATATGGTATGTATAAAACCATAGAAGGTATTACTAATGCCAAGCCGGAACTCGATAAAGCGGGTCTGGAACTCTCTGGAATGATGGAAGCCTTAGCCGAAGATGAACAGTCTTTGGTCAAAATGCTTGTCGCACAGTTTGATCGCGTCAAGATGGATTTGGATCCTTATAATTGGGAAGTTATTACAGGTTGGGATGAAAAAGTTAATCGCTATAAAGCACCGGTGTACGCTTTTAAAGTAAGAGACAAAGAAATCAAAATTAATACCCACACCGAATCGCTATCACACAGCCAAATTCCTAAAGTAGCCCTACCAAGATATGAAGGTTGGGGAGACATCTTACGATGGTGTCTTCAAGAAAATGTACCTGGAGAATTTCCGTATACTGCGGGGCTCTATCCCTTTAAAAGAACTGGTGAAGATCCTACCCGAATGTTTGCTGGCGAAGGTGGGCCAGAACGCACCAATAAGCGTTTTCACTATGTGAGTCTTGGCATGCCTGCCAAACGTTTAAGTACGGCTTTTGACAGTGTTACCCTCTATGGTAATGACCCTGGAAAACGTCCTGATATCTATGGTAAAATTGGTAATGCCGGTGTTTCTATCTGTTGTCTGGACGATGCCAAAAAATTATATTCAGGTTTTGATCTGAGTCACCCCATGACTTCGGTAAGTATGACCATTAATGGTCCTGCACCTATGTTGCTCGGGTTTTTTATGAACGCGGCTATAGATCAAAATTGTGAAAAATATATCAAAGAGCAGGGCCTCCAAGCAGAAGTCGAAGAAAAAATTAAGGCTTTGTATGCCGATAAAGTACGTCCAACCTATCAGGGAGAATTACCAGAAGGAAATGATGGTTTAGGACTAATGCTCTTAGGTGTCACTGGAGATCAGGTATTGCCCCGAGATGTATATGATCGCATTAAGGCCGAAACACTTACCCAAGTAAGAGGAACGGTACAGGCAGATATCCTTAAAGAGGATCAGGCGCAAAATACCTGTATCTTCTCTACCGAGTTTGCCTTGCGACTTATGGGGGATGTACAAGAATATTTTATACAGCAACAAGTACGCAACTTTTATTCGGTATCTATATCTGGATATCACATTGCCGAGGCTGGTGCCAATCCAATCACACAACTCGCCCTTACGCTTGCCAATGGTTTTACCTATGTCGAGTACTATTTGAGCCGTGGTATGGACATTAATAAGTTTGGTCCTAATCTGTCCTTTTTCTTTTCTAATGGTATTGATCCAGAATATGCGGTAATAGGACGTGTAGCCCGAAAAATTTGGGCCAAAGCGATGAAGCAAAAATACAATGCCAACCCTAGAGCTCAGATGTTGAAATATCACATTCAAACCTCTGGACGAAGTCTTCATGCCCAAGAGATTGATTTTAACGATATCAGAACTACCCTCCAGGCCTTGTATGCTATTTATGACAATTGTAATTCCTTGCATACCAATGCTTATGACGAGGCAATTACCACCCCCACCGAAGAAAGTGTGCGTCGCGCTATGGCGATACAACTTATCATCAATAAAGAATTAGGACTGGCCAAAAATGAAAATCCAATCCAAGGGGCATTTATTATTGAAGATCTGACCGATTTGGTCGAAGAGGCGGTATTGAGCGAATTTGATAGAATCACCGAACGCGGAGGTGTTTTAGGTGCTATGGAAACCATGTATCAGCGTTCAAAAATTCAGGAAGAGAGTTTGTATTATGAAACTTTAAAACACAATGGTGATTTTCCTATTATTGGGGTGAATACGTTCTTGAGTAGTAAGGGAAGCCCAACGGTGCGCCCAGCCGAGGTTATTCGTGCCACCGAAGAAGAGAAACAATATCAAATCAATATGTTATCACATCTTCATAAGGCCAAGGAAGATCGTATTGACAATGAACTACAAAAGATTCAGGATGCGGCCATCAACAATCAAAATATATTTGAACATTTGATGGAAGCAACCAAGGTATGTTCCTTGGGTCAAATAACTAAAGCCTTATTTGAAGTAGGAGGGCAGTACCGTCGCAATATGTAGCGGCTTTGAGTAATTAGGTATAAAAAAAAGCCCATTGTAAACAAATGGGCTTTTTTTTATTGCTAGGCAGATTGCCGGCCTTTCAGCCTAACCTCTACTTTTTTCTTTTTCTCGGTAAGTGACTTCATCAAATCCATAATCTCTTTGTCTTTGGTTTCTTTGAATATTTCGTTGAGACCAAGGATTAATGCTTTTAATTTTCTAGAAGCAAAAATACGTTCATCTGTCGTTTTAAATGACATTTTCTTTTGTTCGTATTCCTTGGCTTCTGCTATGATATCTTTATTCATTAACTTTCGTATTAAGGGTGGGCAAAAATAGGTTGCTTGCCGAAAATGGCAAAATCAAGCTCGTTAAAAGTCGGTTAAATTATTGTAATATCTATACAATTGTTGTAGCCGTTAGTAAATCGATAGATTGGCAATGTAACAAAACTCTATTATATTCTACATATGAATACATGATAATTTAAAATTCAAAAGGATGTTAGCACACGAAATAGATTATGAAATTCACGGCGAAGAAATGCAATATGTCGAGATTGAACTAGACCCTCAAGAAGGCGTTATTGCCGAGGCTGGGAGTTTTATGATGATGGAAGAAGGTATCAGGATGGATACCATTTTTGGCGATGGTTCAAAAAAAGACAGCAGTGTTATGGGGAAAATTTTTGGAGCTGGAAAACGCTTATTGACAGGTGAAAGCCTTTTTATGACTGCCTTTTATAACGATGTCATAGGTAAAAAGAAGGTGAGTTTTGCCTCTCCCTATCCAGGAAAGATCATCCCGATCAATTTAGCTGCAAACGGAGGTAAATTTATTTGTCAGAAAGATGCATTTTTATGCGCTGCCAAAGGTGTATCGGTAGGTATTGAATTTTCGAGAAAACTTGGCCGAGGTCTTTTTGGAGGTGAAGGATTTATAATGCAGAAATTAGAGGGTGACGGTCTTGCTTTTGTGCACGCTGGAGGAACTACCTTAAAAAAAGAATTAGGATTGGGTGAAAAACTCAAAGTAGATACAGGTTGTATTATCGGTTTTGATCACAGCGTAGCCTATGATATAGAGTTTGTAGGCGGTATAAAAAATACCATCTTTGGAGGCGAAGGACTTTTCTTTGCCACACTTACTGGGCCTGGCACCGTATACATACAATCGCTTCCTTTTAGCCGCCTGGCCAATAGAGTACTTGCCATGGCACCTAGGGCTGGTGGAAAATCAAAAGGAGAGGGATCCATTCTTGGAGGACTAGGTGATTTGCTCGATGGCGATAATTAAAAAGCACTGTTATTGCTGGGATAACACTAATTTGTTAATAAATAAGTGTGTTAAAGTTATCTTTTAGCCTTGAAAGGTTAAACAAAAAATGTTATTTTTAGAAGAACAATAAACAAACCGCCTATTAAACAGTACTACTTTTTTAATTTAATCTAAACCTAATTCGAACCATGGCGAGAGCAATGTTTGAGTACACCAAAACAATCCTTAAAAAGGTGAGTTTTGACAGTGTTTTGTTTTGTAAAGAATTACAAAAAGCAGTAAAACGGTTACTCCCTTATGAAATAGAGGAGTTAAAAATCTGGATAAATAATCTCTTAGAGGAAAAACCAGATTTGAATCATTGTTTAATTTATTTAAACCCTTAAAAAAAAGGGCTCTAGTATAACTAGAGCCCTTTTTTAATACTATAACTGTTTGTTAGTGTTTAGCCCCTTTCTCTATTCCTACAGATGCATCTTTAATAAAGGTTCTTAAATCATCATTCGCTTTTATCAAATCTTCATTGCGCAAATACATCATATGGCCACTGCGGTAGCCTTTAAATCGCAGGCGATCACTTAATTTTCCACTGGCATTGAGCTGCCACATGACATATTTGGCATTAAAATACGTCGTTGCTCCATCGTAATAGCCGCTTTGGATCATTACATGAAGATTGGGATTTACTCCCATAGCGGCCCGTAAATCAGGCCCTGTGTTGTTATTTGTTCTGTCCCAAGGGCGTACTGGTCCAAACATATTATAGGTCAGGTCGGTTTTAAGGCCTAATTCCTGACTGTAGTAATAGTTTATGGCTGGGGTAAAAGAGTGCAACCAAGAGGTTAGCTCACTGTTGTAATCTGGGCTGTCACCAGCTTCTTTTACATCAAGCCCGCGGTATCTAGAGTCTAATCTTCCTATAGTTAGCCCTTCACTATCTCGTAATAAGTCTTTCCAAAAATAGTTATAAGGCACCTCTAGGTTGTGTTGTCTGATAGTCTTTTTAGATAGCCCCGAGTAATACGCCATTTTTTCAATAGCCTCTTCTTTTTTGGCCGTATCCAGATAGCCAGATTTAACCAGTAATGGTAGTAATTGGTTTACAGCATAGTCTTCACTCATAGCCAATACCTCTGGCAAGTCTTTGCTTTGCAAAGCTTGTGGTAACTTATTGTGATACCAAGCCGCTGCCGTAAAATAAGGAAGCCTATTTGCTACTTCTACCGGACCATCAAATTCAAAGCCAATTTCGGTGGGAGAAACTAAAACTACACCATTGATATACATCCATTTTCTATTTTGCAAAGCAGCTGCTAATCCAGAGACACGAGTGGTTCCGTAACTTTCACCAATTAAAAATTTTGGAGAGCGCCATCGGTTGTTGCGTGTGATAAAGGTGTTCACCCAATCACTCAAATACTTAATGTCGGCATTGACTCCAAAAAACATTTTCTTGTCTGGCATTTTACCATCTGGTCCTGCAAGCATACGACTGTAGCCTGTATTGACTGGATTTACAAAAACAATATCTGCCACATCTAGAATCGAATTTGGATTGCTTTTTATCCCATAAGGCTGTACAGGAAAGCCTTCGTCGTCAATTTTTAGGATACGAGGACCAGTATAGGCTATATGCATCCAGACAGATGCCGATCCAGGCCCACCGTTAAATGAAATCACAATAGGGCGATTCTGATCATCTTTGATATCGCTTCTCTTGTAATAGGTATATAACAAAGAAGCTACTGGTACGCCATTGTCATCCCAAACAGGTTGAAACCCTACAGTAGCGGTATAAGGAATGGTGTTGCCTTTTATCGTGGTGCTGTGTTTGGTTACAATAGTGGTATCTACCGGTACAGTGACTTTCTGAGCCTGCGCTTTCGCGAAAGCAAAACAACCCAGAACTGCCAGAAGTATGTATTTTATCTTCATCATAAAAAGTGTTTAGTTGATTATTTGATTAATTATTGGTGTCCTACTAGGCATCCACAGCCAGGCAGGGTAAAACTTTGTGATTGTTCGTGCCAAGGAAATGCTTGACTTTGCTTGGTGTTTTCCCACCAAAAAAGACTGCGCTTTTTGGGAGAATTACCAATTTCATCCATAGTAGCCGTATCGTATAAACGACCGTTAACCATGGTATGTGTGACGTGCTGACTCATTTTCAAATCCTCTAGCGGATTGCCGTCTATGACTATCAAATCTGCCAGTTTGCCTACTTCTAATGATCCAATATCATTGCCTGCTCCTATATACTGTGCCGGATTGAGCGTTGCTGCCCGAATAGCTTCAAGTGGTGTCATACCTCCTTGTTCAAGCATCCACATTTCCCAATGCGCTCCCAAACCTTGTAATTGCCCATGAGCACCCATATTCACTTTTACGCCTTTGTCGGTTAAAGCTTTGGCAACTTTAGAAACTGCTATATGACCATTTTCATATTCTTCTTGCGGTACCATTGTCCTGTGGCGACTTCTGGAATCAATAAGTGCTCTAGGGGTGTATTTAAGCAGTTTTTCGTTTTCCCAAACCTTGTCGTTTTGATAGAAGTAATACTCTCCATTAAGACCGCCATAATTGACAATAAGGGTTGGGGTGTAGCCGGTATTACTGGCACTCCATAATTCTAGAACATCTTTATACACTGGCGCAACAGGGATATTGTGTTCTACTCCTGTATGTCCATCCATAATCATGGTCATATTTGTATAAAAAGTAGATCCGCCTTCTGGCACCACATTTATACCTAGCTCTCGAGCGGCTTGCATAACTTGCTGCCGCTGTTCTCTTCTAGGTTGGTTGTAACTTTTAACAGATTTGGCACCAAAGGCCATGGTTCTTCTAATGGCAGAACGCGCATCGTCAAGATCATTAATTACGGCTTTAAAATCACCATCGGCACCGTAGAGAATAAAACCGGTAGAATAAAGTCTAGGACCCACCATCTCCCCACTTTTGATCAATTCACTAAGCGAAAATACCGTTTCTGTATTAGCACTAGGATCATGAGCTGTGGTAACTCCAAAAGCTAGGTTGGCATAAAAAGGCCAATGCTTTTGAGGGTTGAGCCCGTGTCTGAAGGCACCCACATGTGCATGTGCATCTACGAGTCCAGGCATAATGGTTTTGCCCGCTACATCATACACCTTGGCCGTAGCAGGGATGCTTACATTTTGGCCTATGGCTGTAATACGATTGTCTGTAATTACTAGGGTACCAGATGGGATCACCTTATCTCCATCCATAGTGATTATACGGGCGTTGGTAAAGGCAATTACGCCTTTTGGGGTATCGGTAGGCATAGTTAGACCGATGTCTACTCCTTGTTTTGTCATTTCTGGCACCTTTTCTGGCGAACCTTTCAAAAAAGTAAATCGATCTTTAATCGCATTGCTAAAGTACTGATCACCCAAAGTCCAGTATACTTTTTGACTATTTGGCGACCAATGTATATTGATCCCTGCATCTTCTGCAAGTTGTGATACAGGAACGTATTTAGAATTGTTATCCAGATCAATTTCTTGTCCATTAAGTACCAGCGGGGCCAAAAACAATTTGTGTAAATTGGTATAGGCGATCCATTGGTTGTCTGGACTTGGTACTAATCTATTGGCATATTTGGACGATACATGTGTACGTTTGTCATCTCCTTGAAGATTGACCGAAATTAATTTTTTGGTCAAACTCCCAAAATAAGTTCCTCCTGTTTGTAAAAAGATACGCTTGTCGTCTGCTGTAAAAATGGGATATGCTCCATCTTGGGTAATGAGTTGAGGCTTACCGCCAGTAGTGGCTATGGTATATATTCCTGGGGTTTTTCCAAAAGCCAGACCTTGATCAGTGTTTCTCGGTTCTTTGCGATATACAATGACTGTACCTGCATTATTAAATGAAGGCGTACGGTAAATACCTTTTTCTTGAGTTAGGGTCGTGGTCTTACCCGAGAAAAGATCTAAGGTGTGCACCTTGCCATATGAGGTATCATTCCAACTTACGTAGGTTAACCACTTTCCGTCAGGAGAAAAAGAGGGTTCGAATTCGAAATCAGAATTTTGAGCTGTAACACGTTGAGGCTTTCCGTCTGGGAGCTCCTTTTTCCAAAGTTTTCCTAAAGCACTAAAGATTAATGTCTGACCGTCGGGAGAAGTAACAGCATGTCGTATCACCTTCGCATCAAATTGCTCTGGAGCTACTTGATTGTCAAAATGAACCGTTTCTGCAATTTCCAGATTGGCAGTAACCTCAAATGGAATCTCACGTACTTGCTGGGTATTGATATCAACTCGATTTATACCCCCATTGGCATAAAAGACGAGTTCTTTGCTATTGGGCATCCAATCAAAGTTGGGGTAAACGCCAAATATAGCCCATGCCTCTTGCTGGTCTTTACTCAAGGTATCATAAACAGGCCATTCTTCTCCGGTGGCCAAATCGTGCACGTAAAGCACAGATTTGGTTCGTACTCGTTTAACAAAAGCCAACAGTGTACCATCTGGAGAGACTGTAGGGCGTGCAGCGCCACCAGGACCGCTGGTCAAAGTTTGAATTTTGCCATCCTCAAAGCGATAACGCTGTATCACATAGATTTGCTTATTGGGATCTTTGTTGTATTGAAAATTGCCACCAGGGTACATATCCTCACTGTAGTACATGTATTTTCCATCTGGAGAAATACTAGGTTCATTCACATCTTGTTGATCGTTTTTTCGTTTGGTCAAACCTAGACCAGCGCCTCCAGTAATGTGATATTGCCAGAGCTCACCAGCACCTAATGATCGTCCTGAGGTAAAGTGTTTTCTAGCTATGAGATAATTCCCATCTGGAGTCCATACCGCATTGTTGAGTAATCTGAAATTTTCTTTTGTGATTTGTTTGGCCTCAGAGCCATCTGGATTCATTACCCAAATATTATCTCCACCTCCTGCATCACTGGTAAAAGATATTTTCTTGCCGTCTGGCGAAAATCGAGGTTGTACCTCAAAAGGAATACCGCTGCGCAAGACAGTAGCTTTACCACCGCTTATAGGCATCTTATAAATATCTCCCATCAAATCAAACACGATCGTTGCCCCATCTGGACTTACATCTAGATTCATCCAGGTTCCTTCATTAGTTGTAAAACTGTGCGTTTTGTATTTAAACGCTTTGCCTGGAGCGGCAACATCCCAAGTTTCTTTTTGATCTACTTTCTTTTTTTTCTTATTCGAGCGTTGGGCATGGATAGGCATCAGTATGCCGATAAGGCATAAGGCCAAAAGTATTTTTGATTTCATTTACTTAGGTTTGAAAGGGAAAGGTAGCGAAAATTGCTTGCCTCGCCTTGTTAAGAAGTTGTTAATGCTCCATAAAAAAACACCCCTCTTGGGGTGTTTTTATTGACAACTATCAAGGAGATTGGTTTAGGTGACTACTTCATTTCTAAAAACGAGCTCATCTTCAAAAGCATCAATTAATATAATGCTGTCTGTAGTAATGGCTCCACTTAATATTTCCTTAGATAATTTGTTGAGTACTTCCTTTTGAATAGTTCGCTTGACGGGTCTCGCTCCATATTCGGGCTGGAACCCTTTTTCGGCTAAGTAAGCGATGGCCTCCTCGGTGGCATCTAGAGTTATTTGCTGTTGTGATAACATGCGCTTGACACGGTTTAACTGTAAGCCTACAATATCCTGTATGTCTTTTCGCGAAAGCGGTGTAAACAAAACAATATCATCTATTCTATTCAAAAATTCGGGTCTCACCGTTTGTTTTAAAAGCCCCAGCACTTCTACCTTAGCACCTTCAATCGCTGTGTCGACATCTGGAATCGATTTAAACTTCTCTTCGATAATATGACTTCCCATATTTGAAGTCATAATAACGATACAGTTTCTAAAGTCTGCGGTGCGTCCTTTGTTATCTGTTAATCGGCCTTCGTCTAGCACTTGAAGCAAGATGTTAAAAGTGTCGGGATGCGCTTTTTCAATCTCATCCAAGAGCACCACAGAGTAAGGCTTGCGTCGTACCGCTTCGGTAAGCTGGCCGCCTTCGTCATACCCTACATATCCTGGAGGAGCACCTACCAATCTACTTACAGAGTGGCGCTCTTGATACTCACTCATATCAATTCGGGTCATCGCATTTTCGTCGTCAAAAAGATAATCGGCAAGAGCCTTGGCAAGCTCGGTTTTACCTACTCCAGTGGTACCTAAAAACAGGAAGGAACCTATAGGTCTATTCTGGTCTTGTAGCCCCGCACGACTGCGTCGTACTGCATCACTTACCGCAACAATGGCTTCTTGCTGTCCAACGACTCTTGTGTGAAGTTCTTCTTCAAGACGCAATAGTTTTTCGCGATCACTTTGTAGCATTTTGGTCACTGGGATACCAGTCCACTTAGCGACCACCTCGGCAATGTTTTCGTGAGTGACTTCCTCCTTTATCAGGGCGTGGTCTGATTGATCGGCAAATTCGCGCTGTAAACGTTCTAGTGTCTCTTGCGCTTCTTTTATTTTGCCGTAACGCAATTCGGCAACTAGGCCGTAATTGCCATCTCGCTCTGCTTTTTCGGCCTCAAACTTAAATTGTTCGATATCCTGTTTGGCACTTTGAATCTTGTCTACCAATGCCTTTTCAGATTGCCATTTGGCACTGATTTCGTTGCGTTGCTCTTTGAGTTCGGCCAGTTCGGCATTAAGGGCTTTGAGTTTTACACTATCTTTTTCGCGTTTAATAGCTTCTATCTCTATTTCTAATTGCATCACCCTGCGGTCTAAGACATCCAATTCTTCAGGTTTAGAATTGATTTCCATACGCATTTTGGCGGCAGCTTCATCCATTAAGTCTATGGCCTTATCTGGTAAGAATCGATTGGTGATATAGCGTTTTGAAAGCTCGACGGCAGCAATAATAGCATCATCTTTGATTCTAACCTTGTGATGCGTCTCATATTTTTCTTTGATTCCTCTTAAGATTGAAATTGCACTTTCTGTATCAGGCTCATCTACGATAACCTTTTGGAAGCGACGCTCTAAGGCCTTGTCTTTTTCAAAGTATTTTTGATATTCGTCTAGTGTGGTTGCGCCAATGGCTCTTAATTCACCTCTAGCCAATGCCGGTTTTAAAATATTGGCAGCATCCATGGCACCTTGACCTCCTCCAGCGCCTACCAAGGTGTGAATCTCGTCTATAAATAAAACGATATCACCGTCGCTACTGGTAACTTCTTTGATCACAGCTTTTAATCGCTCTTCAAATTCACCTTTATATTTGGCACCTGCGATAAGTGCTCCCATATCTAAGGCAAATATTTTTTTATCCTGCAGGTTGTCGGGTACATCCCCGTCAATAATTCGGTGGGCTAGCCCTTCGGCAATAGCCGTCTTACCCGTACCTGGCTCTCCTACCAATATCGGATTATTTTTGGTGCGTCTGGATAAAATTTGAAGGATACGTCTAATCTCCTCATCTCGGCCTATAACGGGATCTAATTTTCCGTCTTTTGCTAATTGATTGAGGTCTTTGGCGTATTTGCTTAATGAATTGTAGGTGTCTTCTGCACTTTGAGAAGTGACGCGATCTCCTTTTCTCAATTCGGTAATTGCTGCTTCTAAGGCTTTCTTTGTGACACCTTGGTCTTTTAAAATTTGCGCGATTTTACTCTTACCGCTAAAAATTGCTAATAGTATATGTTCAATAGAGACAAACTCATCATTCATCTTTTTGGCGATGATACTAGCTTCGTTTACGGTTGTTGTTGCCTCTCGAGACAACATGAGATCGGCGCCTGAGACCTTTGGAAAACTTTCAAGCGTACTATTGAGAACTTTGGCTACAAGCGGCAGATTCACATTTACCTTTTGTAATAAAAAGGGAGTGACATTCTCATCTACTTCAAGAATCGCCTTGAAGATGTGTTCATTTTCTATTTGTTGATGACCATACTCTTGAGCGAGCTGTTGCGCCCGTTGTATGGCCTCTTGTGATTTTATGGTGTAATTATTGAAATTCATGGTTTTTATTGTTGTGTTGTTGTGTGGTTGTCAAGAGCTCCATTGCCTTTGACAGCATGACTATGGCAATATATATTCCACTATAACATTCAAGACAAAATGACACGCAATCCCTTGCTATGACTGACTTTTTGTCTGGTATAGCATTTTTTGAGAACAGCTAATCACATTTTTCGTTGTATTTTTACAGAAAAGAAAAGCTATGGGACTATTTGATTCAATTTTTGGAAACCCTCAGGGGCAAGATGCCAACAAGAAATCTAGTGATACGCAACAGCTGCCTTGGACCATTTTAAACCGCAGTGAGCAATTGGATGAGCTGGTAGAAAACTCACAATCTACCCCAGTCGCTATTTTCAAACACTCTACAAGTTGTGGGATTAGCCGCATGGTACTCAAGCAATTTGAAAGTGAATACGATATACCTTCCAATACCTTACAACCAGTATATCTCGATCTCAAAGCGTATAGAGCGGTGTCAAATACCATCGCCCAGCGTTTTGGAATCAGACATGAAAGCCCCCAACTGCTCTTGCTAAAAAATGGCAACGTGGTATATTCAGACTCGCATGGTGCCATAAGTGTGGCCGCTTTAAAAGCACATTTGTAAAGTAATCATATAAAAAAAGGCCACTGTTAGTATCAGTGACCTTTGTAGGCTCATTGCAATAGTACGAGAACGATGCTTTATTTGGTTTTGGCCTCAAATACAGGTAATAACTCTGTAGATACTTCGCCAAAACCAATACGCGGATGATCTTTAGACTTAGAATAGCCTCTAATGATCACGGTGTCGTGATCTTCTATAAATTTGCGATCACCGCCTTCTTTTAATTTGACAGGTTTTTCTCCGCGCCAAGAGAGTTCTAACATAGAGCCGTAACTCTCTGGAGTAGGACCCGATAAGGTGCCACTACCCATCATGTCACCAGCATTCACAGGGCAGCCGTTTACCGTATGGTGTGCGAGCTGCTGGCTCATATTCCAGTACATGTATTTAAAGTTAGATTTGGCCACTACCGTCTCTTGTTTGTTTTTAGGTTGTATAGCCACCTCTAAATTGATGTCAAAACTTTTCTTACCCTCAAATTGTAAATAAGGTAATAGCTCTTTTTTGGGTTTAGGACTCTCAGTTCTGAAGGGTTCTAAAGCATCTAGGGTTACAATCCAAGGAGAAATAGAAGAGGCAAAGTTCTTGGCCAAAAATGGCCCGAGTGGCACATATTCCCATTTTTGAATATCCCGTGCGCTCCAGTCATTAAATAAGACAAGTCCAAAGATGTGCTCTTCGGCATCTTTGGTAGCAATGGGTTCTCCTAATTGATTGGCAGCGGTTGTGATAAAAGCCATTTCCAATTCAAAATCGACTAGACGACTTGGGCCAAAAATTGGCTGGCTAGCTCCATTGGGCAGTTTTTGACCGTTGGGTCTGTGTACTGGAATTCCAGAAGGAATTATAGAGCTACTGCGCCCGTGGTAGGCCACAGGCAAGTGAAGCCAGTTAGGCATTAAGGCATTTTCTTCTCCTCTAAACATAGTCCCCACATTGGTGGCATGTTCTATACTGCTGTAAAAGTCGGTATAATCTCCAATCTGTACAGGCAATTGCATCTCAACTTCTTCTAATTTGAAGATCACGGTATCGCGATGCTTTTTATTTTCGCGTAAAGCGCTATTGTTGTTGTCAAAAATGGCTGCAATACGGTTACGAACCAAACGCCAAGTCTTACGGCCATCGGCAATAAAGTCATTTAAGGTGTCTTGGAGAAAAATATCATCGGTAAGCGGGATCCCCTCAAAATAGCCTAATTGATGCAGGGCTCCCAAATCAATAGCATAATTTCCGATACGTGTACCTATAGTTATGACGTCGTCTCTGGTAAGAAAAACACCAAAGGGAATATTTTGAATAGGAAAGTCTGTCTTTTTTGGCGTATCAAGCCAAGTGGTTCTATTGGGATCGTTTGCGGTTAATGGCATAGTTAGTTGTGATAAAATGTTTGTAAAAAGCTTACTCAAAGATATGATTTATCCTAAACCAAATGTTATATATCCGTATTTTTGCTTTTTTCTTAACAAACCCGATTTATATGCAACGCGATTCAGAAATCTTCGATCTCATACATGAAGAACATCAGCGCCAGCTCAATGGCCTTGAATTAATTGCCTCCGAGAACTTTGTAAGTGACCAAGTTATGGAAGCGGCAGGCTCAGTATTGACAAACAAGTACGCCGAGGGCTACCCCGGTAAACGCTATTACGGTGGTTGTGAAGTGGTAGATGAAGTGGAGACTATTGCTATCGAAAGAGCAAAAACCTTATTTGGGGCCGAATATGCCAATGTGCAACCGCATTCTGGTTCACAGGCCAATACAGCGGTATTTCATGCCTGTTTGAAACCCGGTGATACATTCTTAGGTTTTGATCTCGCACATGGTGGGCATTTGACCCATGGTTCTCCAGTTAATTTTTCTGGACGTTTGTACAATCCTGTATTCTACGGGGTAGAAGAAGAAACAGGATTACTCAATTACGACAAGATTGAAGCTATTGCGCTTCAAGAAAAACCCAAAATGATTATTGCAGGGGCCTCTGCCTATTCTAGAGAGATCGACTACAAACGCTTTCGCGAAATTGCAGACAAAGTAGACGCTATCCTTTTGGCCGATATCGCGCATCCTGCCGGATTGATCGCTAAGGGTATTATCGCCGATCCTGTTCCACATTGCCATATCATTACCACAACTACACATAAAACCTTACGTGGTCCTAGAGGTGGGATGATCTTGATGGGGAAAGATTTTGATAATCCTTTTGGTATCAAACTCAAAAACGGGAATTTGAGAAAGATGTCTTCTTTATTGGATAGCGGTATATTTCCTGGTAATCAAGGTGGCCCCTTAGAGCATATTATTGCCGCCAAGGCGATTGCCTTTGGAGAAGCACTTACCGATGACTTTTTACACTATATGGTACAAGTCAAAAAAAATGCAGCCGTTATGGCGCAGGCTTTTGTAGACAAAGGCTATGATATCATATCTGGCGGTACAGACAATCACATGATGCTGATTGATTTGCGCAATAAAAATATTACAGGTAAGGCCGCCGAAGAAGCTTTGGGCAAAGCCGACATCACTGTCAATAAAAACATGGTGCCTTTTGATGATAAGTCGCCCTTTGTGACATCAGGTATTCGTATTGGTACGGCGGCGATTACCACTAGAGGGCTGCTCGAATCTGACATGAAACAAATCGTTGACTTAATCGATGAGGTCATTACCCATCATGAAGACGATATGCAACTTGATGCTATTGCTACCAAGGTAAACGCTATGATGAGCGACAGACCCTTGTTTGCATCCTAGGCAGCACACAAAAAAATCCGGTCATCGACCGGATTTTTTATTTAGCTCATCTTCTTTATAAGAATCCTATTCCGAACCCAAAATTTAAAAAAACGATCCCAGAATCACTCAGCCCAGGAATGTCTGGTATTTCTTCTACCGTTGTCAAAGAGGGATCATTAACGCTCCTAACCACAACACTTTGAGGGATGTCCCCAAATCCGTAGCCCACCTCAAACCTAAAAAAGAAGACGCGTCCTAATTTTAGTCCGGCTTTTACGTTAAAAGTGTTATAGGCAATATCTGCCTTACCATCTCCAACAAAAAAGTCGCTATCATCAAATTCTACCTCTACAAATGTGCCTTCTGAAGTGAAAGAGGTATAGGATATTCCTGCATAAAAGCCCTTTCCTCTTGGGTTGGCATAAATATTAGTACCTATCTCAAAATTGGTATAGTCTATATTAGTCCCGTCAAATTCGCGCTCTAGGGCAAAATAGTCTACCGCCAAGGCTACTCTGTTATTGAGAAGTGGTGTTACATATTCTCCAGTTGCAGTAATTATCGAGGGTACTCCAATTTTAACCCCAAATCGCAACGGTTTAATTGATTTTTCTTTGACAGGCACCTCTTGAGATGTCTTTGTTTCTATGGCGCCACTATCTTGTGCATTTGTCATTTGGCTATAGCCACATAACATACATGAGATGAGGATATGTCTAATAGATGTTCTCATTACTTAATTCTTGCTTGAAATTCTGAAATCACATTAGAGTAGCTGCGCAATACGCGATCCCATTCTTTGTACAATTCGTCACTTTTGACACTTGTCATTGGTATACCCGAGGCTTCACTCACTAATTTGACCTTGAAAGTTAAAGGATCTGCACTTGATTCTTTGACAATCATACGGGTGCGCACTGTATTTTGCTTAAAAGTTTTGAGTGACCAGGCGGTTCTCAAGTACCCCGTTTCTTTATCGGTCATTTCTATCACGTCAATATAGGAGAGAACAATTTGATTGATCAACTTCCAAGCCCTGTCTTTATCCATAGCATTGCTTTTTAGTTCTATATCTACATTAGCGATATCTGTTTGTATAGAAGCGTCATAGGCATCATCGCGTTTCATCTCTATATAATAGGTCTTGGGCGGTGCGGTCATTTTCTTTTTATTGCAAAATTCGATGCGTTCGGTCAAAAAGCCAATTTTTTTTGCAATAACCGTGACACAATCATTTTTGGGAACGGTGATTACGGCACTGCCTTTGCCTACCATTTTGCCATTGAGATATATTTCGGCATCGGCTTCAGAGCTGCCCACCTGTACCTTTTTCTTTCCGTAATCATAAGTGGTGGGTGAGGCAAGGTTTGCGCCGGTAGTGGCAATACTACACAAGAACAACATAATAAGTACTTTTAGTTTCATCTTTGGTTGGTTTTAAAGTTGAATCAAATATATTGGCTCGCTTATAGGGTA
>PAUP01000063.1 GCA_002712765.1 Cytophagaceae bacterium
CGTAATTTGTTTTAAAAATTGCTGTTAAATAAAAACTTTCTCAAAACAAAGTCCTGAGAAAGTTTTCAATAATTGTTTGAATTTAAGACTTCTACAGCTTGAACCTAGATAGCTCAACACCCGAATTTTGGTCGTGTGCGTGTACCGTACATACGAGACAAGAGTCAAACGACCTTGCTACAATACCTACTTCTACTGGGTCACTAGGGTCTTCTATATCAATACCTTCAAGGGCAGCTTCAATAGGTCCAGGATTACCATTTGCATCGTTAGGTCCTACATTCCACGTTGTAGGTGCCATTACTTGGTAGTTTTTTATAACACCGTCTTTAATTTCTATCCAGTGTGCTAATGCGCCACGAGCTGCTTCCGTAGCTCCAAAACCTTTTCCATCCTTTTCTACAGGTTTCGTATAGAAAGGGGCATCAAGGTCAATTTCTGAAAGCCACTGGTCAATAAATTTATATAAACGTGGTGCTTCGTGTACTCTAGCTAAAACTCTAGTAAATACACTTGGTCCCATCTTTTTCATTATATCCCCAAATAATGGGTCTTTAATTTGATGGTCTTTGTTATTAGGATTTGCATTCATAATACAACGTGCTAATGGGCCAGCTTCTGCAGCGTGGCCATCATAGCGCGGTGCTTTAGACCAACTGTATTGCCCATCAAAATCTGTATGGTGCAATGGTTGTGATTTAGCTGGCGTAGGAAGTGGCTCATCCCAAGGGTGTAAACCATCTGCTTGATTATCATACCAAGCGTGCTTAACGTGTTCGCTTACTTTCATATGGTCAAACTCGTGATAGTTTTCTCCATCAAAAAATCCACTAGAACTAATTAAGGCATCGTTTCTGCCTTCTATTGTTGGATTATTATACCTGTCTTTGTGTAGGTACGTTCCTGTGGCTATAAATTTACCAACACCTTGACCAAATTTATCTAAGCCAAACTCTATACCTGCTCTAATTAGTAATCCTAAATCACTATTTTTTTGTGATTCATTTTCTTCAACCCACGCAAGCATATCATCCCAAGACTTAATCTCTAGATAGCGCTCAATGGAACAGCCTAACCATACTGGTTCTAACCAGTCATTTTTAAACTGTGTCATAATAGCGTGTGCTCTTGTAATATCTTTTAAAGTAGGCGCACACATTACTCCACCAGGTACCATATAACTTGAATGTGGCCATTGACCGCCAAACAAGGCATATACTTGTACTGGTAATCCACTAGCAGTTAAACCTATCTGAAAGGTTTCACCAACATAAGCGGACCATCTTTTTACGACCTCTTTATAAAGAGGTTGGTTTGCATATTTTTTATTTGCTAAATCTGTAGCAAAAATTGCATAAAACCATCTTGGTATACTTTGTATGGTTTCAGTAGCTTGACCTATAGCTCTTAGAAGAAGTGCATTAGGAGTTAATTTTGTTCCCCAAGCAGTATCAAGAGCAGAAGATGCACAATACAAGTGCGACCCTCCACAAATTCCGCAAATACGAGGTGTTACGATAAGCCCTGATTGTGGGTCTTTACCTTCCATTATTTTCTCAAACCCTCTAAACATTGCTGCTTGAGTATGAGCACGTGTCACTTTTCCGTCGTCGATGTAAACTTTCACATCTAAATCTCCTTCAACACGTCCTACAGGCGATATATTTAATTCTTTTACTGACATTTTCTTGTGTAGTTTATGATGCTTATTTAGAAGCTTCTGTTATTTTCCTATTAGTTGGTAATACTTTTTGGAATCCTGCTTCCATATAATATGCTAGCTTGCTTCTTCCTTCTGGAACTTCTTTAGGAAAAACCCCTAAATGCTTCATAGTCTTAAACACACTACCTTTCATTAAATCGTTATGTGGGAAACCAGGTTCTGTACATCCTAAACAAGGGTGGTTAGAACGTGTTTTACTTGATTGACGATTCCAAAGAATGTTATTACAACTTGCTCTAGTCATTGGCCCACGACATCCTACTTCATAGAATAGACATCCACCACGTTTTCCGAAGTTTCCGTCTACTTTTTGGGCAAAGTTGGTCACGTTTGTACAACCGTCTTGAACGAAGTCTGTAAAGAATGTTTTTGGCCTGTGGTAATCATCGATTAAAACATCGCCTATTCTTCCTACAGAAATTGCTACTAGTATTTGAGTAATCCAATCTGGGTGTGCTGGACAACCAGGAATATTTATAACAGGTAATCCTCCTTTAGAGACATAGTCCTGTCCTAAGAAACCACCTTTTTTCTTTTTATGAAATTGCAGTCCTGTAGATTCACTTGGATTAGGAGCTACAGCAGGAATTCCACCCCAAGTTGCACAATCTCCAATAGCTACAACATAACCAGCTACCTCTGATAATTCTTTAATCCAGTCCATCATTGGTCTATCGGCAAAGTAATTCATAGTACCTGTGTTATTAGGACCTTGAATTAAAGAACCTTCATACACAAGAATATCCATTTGGACCTTTCCTGCTAGAATATCTTTAAGTAAGTCTTGAACTTGGTCTCCAATTTGCAAACCCGTAGTTGGGTGCCAGAGAATATTTAAACCGAAGTCTGTTATAAGTTCTACAACAGTTGGTTCTTCTGCGTTAAGAAAAGACATTGTGTTGCCACTGCAAGCCCCTCCTTGTAACCATAAAACATTTGCCATATTTTTAAATAAAAATTAGGATTAAGCTTTAAATATAAATAAAAAAAATAAACTGTTAAAATTTTGTCAATGTAATAATTTAAGAACCTATTAATTTGGAAATTAATAATAGTTAAAAAGTTTTAAACTAGGTATTGATTTTACTAGTATAATGTGAATTTGAACTAAAATTTTTTTTCTCCAAATTTTTTTTTGAAAAAATTATAGAATATAAATCTTGATTAGTTCAATTTTATTTGAATCATTCTTCATCAAATAGAAGTAAATAAAATTAATTCATCAAAAGCAATGTCAATTCTGTACCCAAGACACAAAAAAAGCCTCTCAGTTTCCTGAGAGGCTTGATTTTACTAGTAGCGAGAACTGGACTCGAACAAGTGACCTTCGGGTTATGAGAGTCAGCTTAATGTTTCAATAAATTTGGTCAAAAACTCAGAAATATATTCTCCTATTATTTCGGAATTTACGGATACAATATAATTTACTCCCGAACCTAGACAAAAACATTCGAACCCTCGGAGTAAGCCATTTTCAAATGTTAAAGTTTAAGAAAATGCAAAAATAATTTTGCACCCAATTTGTTTCAAAATAACTTATGCAGATTTTGAAGTTAAAATTAATATTACATTAAAACCGCGCTGTAAATCACTGTATTTCAAGTGGTTGAAAAATAGGTGCGTAATTCGGTGCGTAATTATAATTTTTAAAAATTTAACTATCTGATTATCAAAACATTTGAATATAATGGATAGTTCCTCTTTCTCCGCGACCTAAAAGCTTCACATCATAGATGTGGAGCTTTTTTTGTTTCACGCAAGGCGAAACTTAGTTTCAAGCCTGTAGTGAAGTAAAAAAAGATCCAAGGCTTTAGCCTGAAGTTTTTAGGTTGTATTGGATCCCCCCGATGGGATCACAGTATGTAATCCCTCTTTCTCCGCTTAGAGCAAAGCTCGATTTCTTGGAAGGAAATCGGGCTTTTTCTTTTTACTCGCGTCGCGAGTTTACTCGTGTAAGCGATTAAAAAGAAAAAGCCCAGAGCTCGCGGTAGCGAGATCGAGCTTTATTGTCAGGTGTGGAGATGTTAGGGATCTGCAATCCCTCTCATGATGCCAACTTCAATACATAATAGTATCTCAAAGAGTTTACTCGTGTAAGCGAATTAAAAAGAAAAAGCCCAGAGCTTGCGGTAGCACGATCGAGCTTTATTGTCGAGCACCAAAAAACAGCTTCCCTGAGCTGCAGGTTGACTTTTCTAAGATGCCTTTACGTTTTGATTTCTCAGGTCTAATAGAGGTGTCAAAGCACCTATATTTATGGTAGTGGCTAGAGTTGTTATTTCGCGTAAGCAAAATAAATAGCTTGCTATAATAAAGGGGGTAGGATTACCGCTTTAAATCAATTAAAGATTAAAGGATTGGGTCGTTTAAATACACATATTAAAGGAGGTTTTCTTCTTGTAAATTTCCTTTAAGCTGTTGATGTTTTTTCCAAAACTGTGTCTCTATTTTTTTAATTGTTTTTTTGTACTCTGGATGATTTTGCAATCCTTTCAATAAAGGGTCTTCTTCAATAAATAAAACTACCCAATACTGGAAACCGTCTTGTACGCTAAATTTTTCGTAAGCTTCTATGGCTTTATCTAGCTTGTCTTCATAAAGATAGCGAACAGCCATACTCGCTTCTTTGTATATTGACTCATCTTCTTCTAAATAGTCTTTATATTTTTTGAAGTATTGCTGGGCTTTCTCAGGATATCCCATTTGTTTGTAGGTATATGCAATTTTTATATTCTCTGCGGGATATAGATCAATTTTATTGGTAGAAAGTAGCGCAATATATTTTTCATAATACATCAACGCATTCGTATAATCTTCTTGAAAATAATACATTTTGGCCAATTCCTGAGTTATATCGGCACGTGTAGTATCCTTTTTCCACGCTACCAGCATTTTGCTTGTTAAGGACTTTAAGTCCTTGTCATTAGCATAATCTATAAAGTTTTTTAAATAAGGGGCATAGAGATTATTAGGATTATAATTTAGCGATTCTTTGATATATTGGGAGGCTTCTTTAGCAAAGCCGTTTTGTACTAAAGCATTGCTTAAATTTAGATAGATGAAACTTTTAGAAATACTATCATTGGCTTCTATATTCAACTTAATTCCTTTTAATGCATAGGTGAGATATTTATGGGTGTCTGGAACAACTCGGGCATATATATCAGATAAAATTAACACCACAGCAGAAGCGTTAGGGTTGTATTCTAGCGCTTTCTCCAAGTAAGGTATCGCTAGTTTAAATTCATGTGTATTTACATAATATAATGCTTTTGCAATCAGTGGTAATTCGGAGGTAGCATCATATAATAAGGCGTTGTCTGCATATTCATTTAATTTGTCTAAGTATTCCTTGTCAACTTTATTTAGATCTAAATAATAGTAACAAATCGCTATCTGAGCATAAGCGTTTGCGTATTTGGGATCTTGTGCTATTGCCTTTTCAAAATTCGAGATGGCCTTTTTTAATCCTGCTTCACTTTTCTCGTCTTGATTTTCCAACCCTTTTAGGTAAAAATCATAGGCGATGATATTTTCGGTTGCTTTTTTATCAATAAGCGCCAACTCTTTTGGTGTTACTTTCGCTTCGATGGCAAAGGCGATCTTCTTGGCAATCGTATTTTGAAGCTCGAAAACATTATCGAGTTGATATTGATATTGTTCAGACCAAATAGGGCTGTCCTCATTCACATCAATCAATTGAATACTAAGCAGTACTTCATCTCCTATTTTTTGTCCGCTTCCTTCGATTACATAGTTAACTTGTAATTCTTTGGCAATTTCTGAAACTGTTTTAGGGTTACTTCTATACTTTTCGGTAGAGGTTCTACTAATGACTCGTAAATCTTTAATTCTTTGAAGATTGACCAGGGAAGATTCCATGACCCCATTGATAAAATATAAATTTGAATTGTCTTCACTTAGATTCTTAAAAGGTAAAAATGCGATCGATTTTTCTTGGGTTGTCTCAGATTCATAAGAAGTGAATTGGTCTTTAAAAAAGTAAACAACGACAATGATTGCAATAGTAGCGATGGCTATACTATAGTAATTGACCTTGGTTTTTTTTGAAGCAGTAGCTGCTATTACTTCTTCATTTTTATTATCCAGATTCTGATTGTCTGCTATCATATTCTTGGTTTCGCCGGGAGGATAACCATAATATTCGCGATAACATTTTGTAAAATAAGAAGGGTTACTAAAACCAACCTCAAAGGCAATTTCGGAGGCAGTGAGTTCGGTTTCTATGAGCAGTGTTGCCGCTTTTTGTAATCGTATTTCACGTATAAACTGACTGGCAGATAATTGGGTTTGCTTTTTTATTTTTCTAAGCAAACTAGATCGGCTCATATTCATTTTTGAGGCCAACTCAGAGACACCAAATTGCTCATTAGAAATATGATCTAATACTAGAGATTTGGCTTCTAATACAAAGGAATTTGGAGGATGCTTTGCCGTCATTTTCTTGATTAACTAGAACCAAGATAGGTAAAATTTAAAGATAGACTTTATTTGGTGTAGATATTTGACATTTTCATAAAATGCGTCATAATTTATAGTCATGCCGCATAATTAATAGCCCTGCCTTAAACTTCATAACTCTTGAATCATAACTATTTACTGCTGCTTCAAGCTTCATTGCATCTTTGTATCAACAAATCAAAATATTAATTCTTAAAATCTAAATTATGAAAAACACAATCAATATTTACCTGAAATCTATAGCGTTTATAGCGGTAATGGCCATGTCATTAACAGCATGTTCACAGAAAAGTGACACCGAAAAAGCGACATCCGTTTTAAAAAGCGAAATAGTCCAACCAAGTATAGATATCCATGCCGCTGTATTAACCGGAAATTTGGAAGCCGTAAAGCAGCATATTGCCGCTGGGACAGATATCAATCAAAAAGAGGCGATGTCGGGGGCTACTCCATTGATGTCTGCGGCTACTTTTAATCAACCTAAAATCGCTAAAGCACTTATAAATGCAAATGCCGATTTATCAATCAAAAATAATGATGGCGGCACAGCCTTACACACCGCGGCATTTTTTGGACGTATTGAAATTGTACAATTATTAATAGATGCTAACGCAAATAAAACGGTGCGTAATAATTATGGTGCTACCCCAAGAGAAATAGTAACAAGTGATTTTGCAGCGATGAAACCGATTTACGAAATGTTAACACAGCAATTAAAGCCAATGGGGTTCACCTTGGACATTGTTGAATTACAAAAAGCGCGTCCAGTTGTTGCCATGATGTTACAATAAACTAAAAATAAGATGACAATGACAACGACAATAGAAAGAAGATACGATATTGATTGGCTAAGAGTAATTGCTATTGGCTTACTAATTATATATCACATAGCGATTATATTTCAACCTTGGGCCATGTTTATAGGGTTTATAAGAAGTGATGCCGCTTTTGAAGCCCTATGGAAACCCATGATGATGCTCAATGTATGGCGAATACCGCTACTGTTCTTCGTTTCTGGAATGGGGGTGTACTTTGCTATGCAAAAAAGAAATTGGAAACAATTATTGAAAGAGCGTTCAAAACGAATTCTCCTACCTTTTTTATTTGGGATAGTAGCGATTACTCCTTTGCACTTTTTGGTTTTTCAGAACTACTATAAGATGCCATTGAGTTATTATCCACATTTAGGGCATTTATGGTTCTTAGGAAACATATTTGCCTATGTCGTAGTCTTATCACCCGTATTATACTATTTAAAGAATACTCAAAATGGAAAATTTAAAAGCGCCATTTCCAAAATTATGAGCTATGCTATTGGGCCATTAACCATATCTGCATTTTTTATGTTAGAAATAGCTTTCGCGAAACCACAATTATTTGAAATGTATGCTGAAACCTTGCATGGATTTTTCATTGGCTTACTCGCTTTTATTTTTGGTTTTCTGTTTGTGTATAGCGGTAACCGATTCTGGCAAACCGTTTCAAAATGGAAGTGGTTATATATCGGTTTGGCATCCATCCTCTTCTTTATTCGATTGACTGGATTTGGGGCGATTTCAAATATGTATATCACCACTATAGAATCGAATGCTTGGATATTGGGTCTATTTGGAATAGGGTATACCTACCTCAATAAACCAAGCGCATTGTTAAGTTACTTGAGTGCTGCGGTTTACCCTATATATATCATTCATATGTTTGCCTTATATATAGGAGCCTTATTGATCTTGCCTTTAGATCTGCATCCTATGGTAGCATTCGTTTGTATAACGTTATTTACACTGCTGTTCTGTTTTCTTATCTATGAATTCATCCTTAAAAGAATCGCGATACTAAGACCTCTTTTTGGGCTCAAATGGAAGTTTAAAAGCCTAGTTAAGAAAAAACTTAAACGTGTTTAGTATCAATACAATACAATACAAGACAATACAATACAAGACAAGACAAGCTCATTCGAATTGAATAATCATAAAGCCATGATAAAATTATTTAGAAAAAAAAGACTAAAAATGCTTACTCAAAACCCGCCTGCCGGACGAGCAAGTAAGTTTGCAAATTATGTTGTCTATGCCGCTGGAGAAATCCTTCTTGTTATCGTAGGGATTCTCATCGCATTGGCCATCAATGAACATTCAAATGACCAGAAAAAATTAGAGTTGCGCAATTCATACATTGTTCAGTTAAACGATGAGGCAAATCGTAATCTAAAAAAGCTAACTGTTCTAAATGACGAGGCTTCTACAATGCTCAAAGAGCTAGATTCTGTGTTTAAAATGCTGTTAAATAAAGACTATGATAATCCAAAATTATCCTCAAAATCTTTTTTTCTAATTATTTCTAAAAAGTATTATCCAGAAATGATAACCTATGAAAATTTGAAATTTTCGGGCGATTTAAAACTTTTTGATGATTTGGACTTACGCAATTTGATCTCAGAAACGTACGAAACATTTAATCCCATAAAAAAGCTTGAGTCGTCAGAACAACAAACTATTGAGGCGTATTACGAAAACTTTTTGATGCCAAAAGTCCAATTTAGAAGTATGGGCACATCTTCAGAGACTTATGGTAGAGATATTTATTTTGAAAATATGGTACTCACAAGATTAACAACAATAGCTCAAAATCAAGAATCCTATACCAATGCCATGGCGTCATTAGAAAAACTGATCGACACATTTTCTGAAATACCAAATACATACTAAATGACCAGCCACTTTACTAAAAGGTAATGGGGGAGGTAATAAGCATGTTTTAAATGCATTTGAACAATATCAATTTCTCGAAGTATGCTCTATTGCTATCCCTGAGACCACACAAAATTTTGGAACAAGCCCATTTTTCATGAACAAACCCAATTGATTACATCAAAAAGAAGCCAATTCCAAATTCAATAAAAGTGGAACAAAAATTAAAAAGGAAATAGCGTAGCAAAAGGTTTGTTTTTAGGAGTATGAATAGGCTTGTTAACCGCAAATATAAGCTAGCGGCTTCCCCATCAAATTGTCATTGGCGCATCGTTGTAATACGCAAAAAACAATAATGCCATATATGAAGCTATTGGCAATCACACCGTTCAATGCTTTCCTTTTAGAAGTAGACAATCTATAAGTAATCAATTAGATTATAAAATCAATTATCAATCAAAACAACAAACAATTATGACATCAATTAAAATGAAATCAATTAAAAAACAAATTTTATTAATGGTGGTTTGTGTAGCCTTTGCATTACTGTCAAGTACAACCAATGCACAAAACACAAATGCTGAAACAACAACACAAAGAGATGGCTTTATCTTCGAATTTGTCGTAGGTGGAGGTCTTATAAGTGTTGAAGATAGTGAAGGTATTCAAACCTTTGACACATCTCAAGAGACCTTAGTCTTTCCAGATCTAAAGTTTGGTTATATGTTAAATGAAAAACTTGCACTCACAGTTTCTTTACCTGGAAACATATACGAATTTCAAGATAACGACAGACATTTCGGGGGTTTGATCCCATCGCTACAGTATTGGATTAAAGACCGTCTGTGGATTCATGGAGGGTTTGGACTGGCAATAGATGCACCAGCGCTATACGATATTGAAGACAATGTAAATGACGATTGGAACTTTGGTTGTGCTGTTATGGCAAGTGCAGGTTATGAATTTTATAAAAAGAAAAATTTTGCACTTAATGTTCAGTCCAAATTAGTCCTTGGCCGAGCATTTTTAGATGGAGATGCCCACAGAGATGCCCTAATCTTCAATATAGGGTTGGGGTTGAGTTGGTTATAAAATTTTATCTCTTGCATATATTCCATTATGGTGTGCCATTAGGGCAAAACTGTAACAATTACTCTTTTACAGAGTCAGAATTAGTATAAAATTAATAATCTATGATTGCAAATACAGAACAGAAAAATTTAATTAAGACCGCTAGAATAACTGGCTTATGGTATTTAATGATGGCTATTACAGGAATTCTAGGGTTTATGGTCTTTCATTCTCAAATATTTGTGTCTGGTAATCCTGAACAAACGCTAACAAATTTAGTAGAATTAGAAGCTACAGCAAGAATTAGGTTGCTATTAGAATTTGGTATAGTCATTTCTCAGGCCCTTACCGCAGTATGGTTTTTCAAATTATTTAAAGATAATTATGAATGGGAAGCTTGGACGCTAGGTATATGGGGAATAGTGAATGCTTTAGCCATTATGATAAGTGCAATTTCAATCGCCTCAGCAATAGGTATTGCAAATTCTGAAATAAGCGCTATGGAAGACAAAGTTTTACTAATTCAGGTTTTTCAAAATATTATTTCGAATGCTTGGGGTATTGGCGGCCTATTTTTCGGGTTATGGCTATTTCCAATGGGATACATAGTTATCAAATCTAAAAGCTTACCTGTCTGGTTAGGAAGAATAATTATTTTAGGTGGTATAGGCTATCTAATTTCTACAGTGATACACTACGCAGGAATTGATTTTAGTTTCAATAGCTATCTTACTTTACCCGCTACTATTGGTGAATTTTGGATGATAGGTTATTTACTAATTTTTGGTATAAGACCTCGTAAATGACTAAAATTAAATTAAAACAGCAAAAAAAATGACTTTGAGTAATGGATTACCTCTAGTTTATTCCATTTTTATAAAGTTAGTTCGTTTAACACTCAACTATCGTTACACATAAGTTTGTTTAAAAAATTAGATTAATGAAAATAGTAAAACGACTTTTAAAAATTGTATTCGCACTTATTGGATTGGTCGTGCTCATAGGCATTATTACACTTTGGGTTGATGCATCAAGAACAAATTATTTAGATATCAATAAGAATGAACCAACATTTAATAATTCTTATCTCATTAAGAATGTTAATGTGATTCCAATGCACCAAGACACTGTTTTAGTTGATAAAATGGTGTATATAAAAAAAGGAGTAATTGAAAAGATAGCAGATACAATTGAGGTCAAAGGCATTGAAGTTTTTGACGGAGAGGATAAGTATCTCACACCTGGGCTCATCGATATGCACGTGCATGTTTGGGATAGATACGAACTCGGACTGTATCTATCTAATGGTGTCACTGCGGTGAGAAATCTTTGGGGTATGCCCATGCATTTAAGGATTAAAGAAGATGTTATGGAAGAAAATGTTTTTTCACCATCGTTTTTTACAACAGGTCCAAAATTAACTGGAGCAGAATTCATAGGTGATGACAATTTAAATCTAACTAATCCAACTGACGCTAAAGACAAGGTAATCTCATATAAAGACAGAGGTTATGACTTTATCAAAACCTATTATGGATTAGATAAAGTGAATTTTGATGCTGTGATTGAACAAGCCCAAATTTCTGAAATGGATATTGTTGCTCACCCTTCTCAAAAAGTTCCATTTTCATATCATTTAAATACACAAATCAAATCCATCGAACATGCTGAAGAAATTGTACAGCAACCCTTACAGTTTGATTTAGATACCATCAAGCTACAACCCATAATCGATTCAATTTCGCAATCGAATCATACAAATTATTGTCCTACACTTACGGTGTTTAATAATATTTATCAGATGATGATGAATGATGATATTTTAGATTCAGTATCATTGAATTATATGAATCCACTCATTAAAATGGATGATAGCAAAAGGCAATTTGAGCGTTGGTCTAATGCTAAGCAAGAAGATCCTTCGACCGTTGATAGGATTAAAAGTCAGCACGATTTTCATTTATCCATTGTTAAAAAGCTACATGAAGCAGGAGTGCCAATAATTTGCGGTACTGATGCCGGTATTGGAGTTACGCTTCCAGGATTTTCAATTCATAAAGAGCTTACTTTTTACAAAGAAGCTGGACTTTCTAATTACGAAGTATTGAAAACCGCTACTGTAAATGCATCCAAGACCCATAAAATGATGAATCAATTGGGAACTGTAGAAGAAGGCAAAATTGCAAACTTATTATTAGTGGATGAAAATCCACTTGTGGATTTATCGTCTCTTAAAAATCCGACCTATGTCTTTGTGAAGGGCCGAAAACTAAATAGAGAGACGTTGGATTCTTTTAATGAAAAAGCAAAAAATCGAAAGAATCTAGTGGCTACTGCGCTAAGGTATTTGGAAAACTTAGTCATTGAAAAATAAACTACCGGTAAAAATGTTTATGAAATCAGAAAAATTAAAATTTGATTTAATAGAAAAGCTTATTTGTATCATAATTTATAGAACTGCGTCATAATTTTCAATTAATCATCATACTTTATACTTAAGGCTACATAAGGGTTTGGAAACGCATTGCTTCTTCATAGATCTTTGTTGAAGCAAAAAAAGTGTGCCATTAACAATAAAAATCAAAGTGTAACAAATACCAATCATCGCTCGTCATAACATTCAAAATACATCAATCATAATCATCAATCAAAAAACGAACAGCACATGTTTTTCAAATCAAAAGAAGGAAAAGAAAAAATCTTGTCCCTTTACCATCAAAAGTTACATGAGCTGAATATTGAATATTCAGAAAAATTGATAGAAACAAAGTTTGGAGTGACTAATGTCATCATTACTGGCGATACTAAAAACCCTCCATTAGTACTGATTCACGGTACAGGTGGCTGCGCCCCTCTTGTATTAGAATCATTCCCTAAGTTATCTTCAAAATTTTGTGTGTATGCCATAGACGTGCTTGCCCAGCCTAATAAAAGTGCAGAAAACAGATTAGATATGAAGTCCTTAGCCTATGGACAATGGTTAACTGAGGTCTTAATCTCATTAGAATTAAAAGACGTTACTTTAGTAGGGTTTTCTTTTGGAGGCTTTATTGCTCTCAAGACTTTAGAATTTAATGAAAGACTTATCAAACAGGTTTTCTTGTTAGCACCTGTCTATATTGTTAATGGTAATCCTCTTGTAGGTTTGTTTAAAATGTTCCTACCATTAAAAAAGTTTATAAAAACTAACAATCCAGAGTACATTAAAAAAGTAATGAATGTACTTTTTTCTGGATACGATGATTTTGCATTAGAGTTTATGTCTACTACCTTTCAACACTGCAATATGGATTTTTCTCCTTTGCCAGTAATAGCTAAACAAAAAGCAAAACGCATAACAACGCCACTTACCATCATAGCAGCTAAAAGAGACATTATGTTTCCTGGAAGGAAAATGATAAAAAGAGCCAAGCGAATTTTTCCATCACTAGATGAAACCGTCCTATTAGAAGATTCAAAACATGTTCCAAGTAACATAAATTTTAAAATAATTGAAACTCTAATCTTAAATAATTAAGAATGACCCATTCAATTAGAACACAGACACAATCAAGGTGTGTAGTTTGTGTAAGTTACTTTTCTTTACTCATAGGTTTTTTAACAAAGTAAAGCACGAATTAGTATAAAAAACCATCGATGTAAATGAGCACCATAGGGGGGGTGTCCTATTTATTCTTACTGGCATTATTAATAATTCTTAAAAACCTTTCTCTATAATTACTACTTATCGGGATTTCATTTCCATCAATGATTACCGCATGTTTTTTCACGGTTTCTATATGTTTTAATGCTATGATATAGGATCGGTGTATTCGCTTAAAATATTCTTTTGGAAGTAATTCCAAGACTTCAGATAGTTTATAGCGAG
>PAUP01000064.1 GCA_002712765.1 Cytophagaceae bacterium
GAAATATTTTGCCATTCCTATGATTATTAGCGTCCTCACAGCAACGGCCATTGGATTTTCTGCTTATGGTTTTTCTGACAATATTGGCGGATGGATTTCCGGACTTTGGGTGTGGAACTGGGGCGCTAACGTGGTAAGCACTATTGCCGAAATATTTGGAGGTATTATTATCATTGCGATTGGTCTTATTCTTTACAAACACATTATAATGGCTCTGAGCGCACCCTTTATGAGCCCCGTTTCCGAAAAAATTGAAGCCTATCTACACCATGGGCAGCACAATCATCGCGACACTAGCTTTATGGAGCAATTATGGCGTGGTATAAGGATTAACCTGCGTAATCTAGGCTTAGAATTATTACTTACATTACCCATATTATTGATTGGGCTTATCCCTGTGATTGGTATTATTTCTACCCTCTTATTATTTTTGGTTCAGGCCTATTATGCCGGGTTTGGGAATATGGATTACACGCTAGAACGCCATTTTAAATACGGAGAAAGCATTGCTTTTGTAAAAAGCAAAAGAGGTTATGCCATTGGGAATGGTATTGTATTTATGTTATTTCTATTAATCCCCGTTATAGGTATTATTTTAGTATTGCCCATCTCGGTTACAGCGGCTACGGTCCAAACCGTGCGCCTTATTGACCACCACAAAACCAATCCTAGCACTCACCATCAAACGACCCAATTATCTTAAGATTGAATGACCATGAAAGATGCCTTTGTTTCCTATATCAGAAATTTACAAGATCGTATTTGTACACGTCTCGAAGAAATTGATGGGTTAGCCCGTTTTCAAGAAGATCTCTGGAAAAGACCTCAAGGAGGTGGAGGGCGCACCCGAGTTATTGCTAATGGGGCTGTCTTCGAAAAAGGTGGTGTTAATATCTCAGAAGTACACGGAGAACTTCCTAAATCGATGCAAGATTACTTTGGGGTTAAAGACGCTCATTTCTTTGCCTGCGGGCTAAGCCTCGTCTTACACCCTGTAAATCCTATGGTCCCTACGGTGCACGCAAACTGGCGGTATTTTGAGATGTATGATCCTGAAGGTAATCTGGTAGATCAATGGTTTGGTGGAGGTCAAGATTTGACACCTTATTACCTTTTTGATGAAGATGCCATTCACTTTCATCAGGTATGCAAGACTGCCTGTGATGCGCACGACCCGATGTTTTATCCCAATTACAAACATCGTTGTGATACTTATTTTTACAATAGCCATCGCAAGGAGGCCAGAGGTATTGGAGGGTTGTTTTTTGACTACCTCAAAGCCACAGAATCGCGCAGCATGCAAGATTGGTACGACTTTGTAACCACGGTGGGTGATAGTTTCTTAGATGCTTATGTTCCTATTGTGGAGAAAAGGCAGTCTCACGCTTTCGCGAAAGCGCATAGAGACTGGCAAGAAATACGTCGAGGAAGATATGTAGAGTTTAATCTCGTTCATGACAAGGGTACCCTTTTTGGGTTAAAAACCGATGGGAGAATAGAGAGCATATTGATGAGTTTGCCCCCCAAAGTGCAATGGGTATACGATCATTTGCCGGCCGCTGGAAGCGAAGAAGCTCGCTTACTTGAGGTATTACAAAATCCAAAAGACTGGGTGTAGCTATCCCTATTAAAGAAGTATCAAATTAAACCAAAACCTATGTATCCACTTAGAAGAAATCGCAGATTACGAAGCTCAGAAGCCATGCGTAGTTTGGTGCGTGAAACCCTAATATCTCCTAATGACTTTATCGTGCCGCTATTTGTGGTAGAAGGTAAGGGGGTTAAAGAAGAGATCAGCTCTATGCCAGGGTATTTTAGGTATAGTCTAGATCATATAAAAAAAGAGGTGCGAACACTTTGGGATATGGGTCTAAAATCAGTATTGTTATTTGTAAAAGTGCCTGATACTTTAAAAGATAATACAGGTAAGGAGGCTATTAATCCCGACGGCCTTATGCAACAGGCCATTAAGACAGTCAAAGACACGGTACCCGATATGATCGTGATGACCGATGTCGCTTTAGATCCTTATTCGATATATGGTCATGATGGCGTGGTAGGACAAGGCGAGATTTTAAATGATGATACCAATGCCATTTTAGCCGAAATGGGGCTCTCTCACGCCAAAGCTGGAGCAGATGTACTGGCTCCAAGTGATATGATGGATGGTCGTATTTTTGAAATGCGTACACTTCTCGAAGATGAAGGTTTTGATCACACTGCTATTATGAGCTATAGTGCCAAATACGCCTCTTCTTTTTACGGTCCTTTTAGAGATGCGCTAGATAGTGCTCCTGTAGATCAAAGCGAAATACCCAAGGATAAGAAAACCTATCAGATGGATTTTGCCAATAGGGGTGAAGCTATCAAAGAAACCTTGATGGACATTGAAGAAGGCGCCGATATTGTCATGGTCAAACCTGGCTTGTGCTATCTCGATATTGTAAGAGATCTCAGAGAGGTAGTTGATGTGCCTATCGCCGTATATCAAGTAAGTGGAGAATACGCTATGCTCAAAGCCGCTGCCGAAAAAGGTTGGTTAGATCACGACGCTGTAATGCTTGAACAAATTACAGCGATCAAACGGTCTGGAGCTCAAATGATTGCCAGTTATTTTGCCAAAGATGTAGTGAATTTGCTTTAATAATATCACTTACATTATCATGGGTACTTACTGCTTGTGCGATCACACTCTGCCCTATGAGGGTATGAAAGGGATCTTTTCGCAAAAGCGTAATAAAATGCATACCTTTACGAAAACACCACTATAAACCATGGGTCAACTCCTACTTTGGGCGGCAATTTCAATTTTCTTTTCCTTTTTATGCTCTATACTTGAAGCCGTATTGCTTAGTGTAACGCCTACCTTTCTCAATGTTAAAAAAACAGAAGGGAAATCCTATGCGATAAGTCTTGAGGCACTAAAACAAGATGTAGACAAACCCTTAATTGCGATTCTTACGCTCAATACCCTTGCACATACCGTTGGGGCTATGATGGTAGGTAAAGTTGCTGCCACCTTATATCCTGACTTTGACTTGTATGGGATTAACTTTGTTGGTCTAGTCTCTGGAATTATGACTTTTTTGATTTTGGTGGCTTCAGAAATAATTCCTAAAACCATTGGGGCAACCTACTGGAAACAACTCGCTAATTTTACAGCCAAAGCGCTTAACGTTTTAATTTTTCCTTTAAAGTGGACGGGTATATTATGGTTGCTACAGCGTACCACAAAATTAGTGGGTGGCAAAGGGCATCACGGCAGTGTTTTGAGTAGAGAAGATTTTACGGTCATGGCACAAATGGCAAGTGACGATGGCGTTTTTGAAGAGTCTGAGTCAAAAATTCTCAATAACCTGCTCACCTTTAAAGAAGTCCTAACCAAAGATGTGATGACACCTAGAACGGTGATGAAAACTGCCTCTGCTAGCACGACAGTGGCCACTTTTTTTAAGGACAATCAGGAATTGCGATTTTCGCGTATTCCTATTTATCAGACCAATGTCGATCATATTTCGGGTATTGTTCTCAAAAGTGAAGTATATCGCGAAATGGCCTTAGACAATCACACCACAACCCTCGCCGATCTTGAGCGACCAATATTAGTGACCAATAGAAACCTGCCTATTCCAGAACTTTTTGAAAAGCTTATATCGACCAAAAATCACATTGCATTGGTGGTTGATGAGTATGGTACTACCAGTGGTTTGGTCACTATGGAAGACGTGATAGAAACCCTGTTGGGTCTCGAGATTATGGACGAAAGTGACCACGTGGCCGATCTTCAAAGACTGGCACGCCGCAAATGGGAGAAAAGAGCTCAAGAGTTAGGTTTAATAGAAGATGACACCAGTAGCAATGAGTAAAATGCGATTTCTTTCTTTGTGGCTGTTGTTAAGTGCCCTTACCATCACGGCCCAGCAATCTACTCCAAAAAATGCATTTCTTGAAAAATGGCAAAATTCTCGTGAATATTTGATCGCGATCGCCGAGGCAATGCCCGAAGATCACTACGACTACAAACCAACACAAAGGCAAATGGAATTTGGCGCTCAACTATTACACATTCGCGGAAATATGCTGTGGCTGGGAAATACGTATTTTAGTGCTATCCCTTTTGATCGGCAATCACTCACTCAAAATGTTCCTCAAGGCAAAGCTGCTATCATCAAAGCATTGCAAGTCTCATTTGATGCTGTGTATCAATTTGTTGAGGAGGCAGACGAGGCTACACTCACCACAACGGTTGACTTTTTTGCAGGGCCAAAATCAAAGCTTCAAATACTCAACTTACTACATGATCACGTGACTCATCACAGAGGGCAACTCGTTGTCTATCTCAATCTAAATGATATTGAGCCCCCCGGATACAGCGGATGGTAGGCTAATGTTTGCTTAGCCATCACCTATTCATTGGCCAAATTGGCTTTGTTGATATTTCGTAAAATTGTGGTTAGAAATTGAGAGACGTCATAAGGTTTTAAAATGATGTCATCCATGCCAGATTCTATAATAGTCGCTCTCATTTCGTCTAGCTCGACCGCTGTCAATGCTACTATAGGGGTGGTAGTATTAAACTCTCGAATCTGTAATGTAGCTTGAATCCCGTCAATTTTTGGCATATGAATATCCATCAGGATGAGATCATAGGTATTTGTTTTGACCATGGCTATGGCCTGAGCACCATCATCGGCAAGACTGCATTGAAACTGACGTTTTTCAAGAATCTTTTGAGTGATTTTTTGATTGATGCGATTGTCATCAACCACTAAGATATGTATGTTCTTTAATGAGTGAATGGTGTGACCTTCTCCTATCGCCAAATCCTTGGTTTCTTCACGATCGAGATCACTGCCTTGATTAGATTCTAAATTAATAATAAATGAGAAAGTTGATCCTTCTCCAATGCTGCTTTCCAACATGATTTCACTGTCGTATAAAGCCAGTAATTTTTTTACGATAGGTAGACCAAGGCCCGTCCCTTGATAATTATAGTTTCTATTTTCGACTTGTGAAAATTCTTCAAAAATCGTCTTTTGCTTGCTTTTGGGAATACCGATCCCATCGTCTTTGACGGTAAACTTTGTGCGATAATAACCCTCTTTGGTCTTCTCTACCAATTTGATAGACACCCAGATATTTCCGTTTTCATTAAACTTGATAGCATTACCAATCAAGTTCATCAAGATTTGAGATATCCTTACCGAATCGCCTACTAATTTATTAGGAACTTGCTCATCTATCTCTAAATGAATAGTGTTTTTGTTTTGTTCAAGACTAAATTCAAAAGAGCGTGTAATACTCTTGGTCAAAGTAGACAACCTAAACGGTGTATGTTCTAACCTAACGCCATTGGCATCCATCTTATTTAAAAGCAAGACGTCGTTGATAAGCGCGAGAAGATAATCTGCCGAAAATTTTAACGACTGTAAATCTTCTTGATGCGTTTTTATGGCCTTTTCCTCTAGCAATATCGAGGCAATACCAATCACCCCGTAAAGAGGAGTTCGCAATTCGTGACTTACCGTCGAAAAAAACTGCGTTTTCATCTTGGACAGATGCTCTGCTTTTTCTTTGGCTACTTGAAGCTCGTGATTTCTTTCGCGTAAGCGCTTTACCAAATCTCTACGTGATTTAAAGGCTAGAATTAAAGTGATCAGTGCTACGAGCAACACCACCGAAGAAATGATAAATATAAGATTGAGTTCACTAGATTTTTCTACGAGCTGATCACTAATTAGTTGCTCTTTTTTTGCAGCTTGGAGGTCGCGTTCAATCTGTTTGAGGTTGAGCTTGGCACTAGCTGCTTGAATCTCACTTAACTTATCAGACTCATAGACGCGCTTTTCATAGGCCGTATACTTTTTGTAGTAGGCTAAGGCTGTTTGATAGTCATTTTGCAATTCCTTTAATTGAGCAAAATATTGATATACCTCGGCACCTTCTGTATATAATTGCTGTGCATCGGCGAGTTGAGCTGCAGTACTTAGTTGTTCTTCGGCAAGGACGTAATTGCCTTTACTCAAGTAATAGCGTCCCAAAAGTGTTTTGATCGCAACTGTGAATTCATTGTCTATAGGCGATTGATCAGAGAGTCTTTTGGCCTTTAGCAAATAGGGATAAGCTAGATCTGGCAATCCTTCATCGAGATAAGTCCAGGCAATATTAATATACGGGGTCGCATTTTCTCGTTGTCTATTGAGCTTGTCATTTATGGCAATACTTTTCTGGTAATAACGAATACCTTTTTGATAATTGGCCTTGCCATCAGATTCGACATTGCCAAGACTTATATAAGCCCATGACAAAAGACTATCTACCTGCATATCCTTGGCGATCTCTAGTCCTTTCTCATAAGATTGACGCGCCAATAGGGTATCCTTAATGTTGGTGTATACATCACCTAATAAGTTATAGCCTTCAAATTGATAATAATCATATCCTCCAGCCTCGGCCATTGAGATGAGCTTACTGCTGTATTTGATTGCTTCGGTCGTGTTGTATTCGTAGAGGTTACTAGCGGCTAATTGTGCATAGTATTCTAAACTGTCTTTTACAACAGTATTCTCCTGCGCTTTGACCATAGAAGTCAAAAACAGAAATACTAGGCCACAAATAAATTTAAAGCGCATCATATATTTAGATCAGGGGGTAGACAAAACTAGGTATAATGCACGGTATACACAATTATTTTGAAAGGTTGCTGTCCTAAAAAATTCAGTAAAATTCGATACCTTTAAACATGGATCGAGCCGTGTTATCTACCCCGCTGGGAAACCTAGAAATTGTAGGAAATCACAAAGGAATAACCGCTGTAACTTTTGTAGATCAGCCTGCTACGGCTACACTTCCTATTGCCCCGTCTCTGAGCGAAGCCAAAAAGCAACTACAGGAATATTTTGACAAAAAACGTCAAACTTTTGATTTGGTTTTGACTCCAAACGGCACCGTATTTCAAAAGAGGGTTTGGAATGAATTGGTCCAAGTACCTTATGGTCAAACAGTATCTTATATGGAAATTGCCAAAAGATTGGGTGATCCTAAGGTAATTAGAGCAGCGGCCAATGCCAATGGTAAAAACCCTATCGCAATTATCATCCCTTGTCATCGCATTATTGGAAGCGATGGATCACTTACTGGCTATGCTGGGGGCTTAGATCGAAAAAAACGATTATTGGACCTTGAAAGTAACTACACACAAGGTCGCTTATTTTAGCTATTGATCCTATACTATTTAACACACTCACCTTGTCCCTTATGAAAATTTTCAAATCTCTGCTCAAATTAATAATAGGACTTCTCGTTTTAGGGGTTTTGCTACTTTTTATTACAGACTATGAATATATCCTAAAAGGGGTTCGAGTAGTTTATATGACAGGACACACGACCGCTTTTATAGACGATCATGTTTATTTTGAGAATACAGTTATTGACAAAGGTGAAGGCCAACCTTGGCCAAAACATTCACAGTATAATACCGTCGCTCCTACCGCTGGCTTGACGCAAATCAATGAGCAGTTAGGTACTGTTGCCTTTCTCATCATCAAAAATGACAGCCTATGGTATGAGGACTATGCGCAAGATTATGGCCCAACCTCAACAACCAATAGCTTTTCTATGGCCAAAAGTATCACCTCTGCCTTGCTGGGCAAAGCCATTCAAGACGGCTATATCAAGAGTCTGGATCAGCCCATTGGTGACTTTTATCCTAAATTCGAGAGTGCTGAAACGACGGTAGGTGATTTGGCCTCGATGGCCAGTGGTCTAGACTGGGAAGAAAGTTATAAAAGCCCTTTTAGCGTAACGGCTAGGGCCTATTATGATGATGATCTGGCCGAGACTATTCTCAATCAAAGCGTTACAGAAACCCCAGGGCAATCGTTTAAATATTTGAGCGGCAACACCCAATTACTAGGTATGATTATTCAGAAGGCAACTGGCCAACCCCTGGCGCAGTATCTGGAAAAAAGCTTTTGGCAACCTCTTGGTATGGAACAAGATGCCCTATGGCAGATTGATGATAAAGACAATAAATTGGTCAAAACCTATTGTTGTATAGCCAGTAATGCTCGTGATTTTGCACGTTTTGGAAAATTGTACAAAAATAATGGCCAATGGAATGGTGAGCAAATACTCCCCTCGGAGTTTGTAGCCAAAAGTATCGTTCCTAGATTTGAAGCTGATCCAGAATACGGATATGGATTTTGGCTTAGCGACCATTTAGACAAACAAATTTTTGTGATGCGTGGTATCTTGGGGCAGTATGTCATCACTATACCCGAAGATGATCTCATCATTGTGCGTTTAGGACATCAACGCGGTAATTTTATGGCAGGCAAACCCTTTACACAAGACTTTTACGACTATATAGATGCGGCCTATAACATGCTAGCCAAAAAAAGTTAAGAGATTGCTATTTAACACCTTATTGGCACTTTCTACATCTTACAATGTGTTTTTTTGATATTCAATCAATCAACACTTTCTTATATGTATAAAATAATTACACTTATTTTAGGTCTAATGGCTTCTCTGTCTCTTTTTGCCCAGCAAGAAGCCGCCCAATATAGTTTTGAGCCCAATGATCCTAATACTTCGCTTTGGTACGGCTATGGAGACGGCAACTATCTGGTAGCACTAGACAAGGACGTCTATCACGATGGTGCTACCTCGGTGCGTATTGAAAGTAAACCCGATAGCAAACAGTTTCAGCCTTTAACATTTTCTATTCCAGCAAATTTTGGAGGAAGCAAAATACAATTAAGTGGATGGATGAAATCAGAAAATATCAGTGGTGGCTATGCTTCTTTTTGGCTGCGAATAGATCCCGATGTAGGCTTTACCAATATGGGAAGTAAGGTCCTAAGCGGCACTTCAGATTGGACAAAGTATACCCTCGAGCTCGATCTTAAACCTGGAGAGGCCAAGAAAATTGTATTTGGCGCCTTACTTTCGGGTCAAGGTAAAGTTTGGGTTGATGATATAACGCTTACTGTAGATGGTCAACCCCTTGATAAAGCACCACCGGTACAGCTTACCAAAGCCCAAAAAGATACTGCTTTTGACCAGGGCTCTGGCTTTGAAATTGAAAATCCAACTACTCAGCAACTTGAAAATTTGGCTTTATTAGGTAGAGTTTGGGGGTTTTTAAAGTACCATCACCCCGCTATTGCCAAGGGAGACTACAATTGGGACTATGAGTTATTTAGACATATGCAGGAGATTGCTTTCGCGAAAGCGGATACCACAAGAGATCAACTACTGCTCAAATGGATCGAATCATTAGGACCACTCCAAGACTGCAATAGTTGCAAGCCAACACCGGCAAGCGCGGTCTTAAAACCAGATCATCAGTGGTTTACCAAAGGAGCTATCTCAGAGGACCTTGCACAAAAATTGCAAGAAGTATATCAAAAAAGAACCCAAGGCAACCATTATTATATAGAAACCGCCATAAATGTGGGCAATCCCGTATTTAAAAATGAAAAATCCTACGGGGATATGCCTTATCCCGACACAGGATTTAGGCTGCTCGGGCTTTTCCGATATTGGAACATCATACAGTATTATTTTCCGTATAAGGACATAACAGATAACGATTGGAATACTGTTTTGACTAGCTATCTCCCCATCTTTATCAATGCCCAAGATGAGCTAGCCTACGAAAAAGCCAATCTTCGACTCATTGGAGAAGTACAGGACACACACGCCAATGTTTGGGGTGGGGCAGATAAATTTCAAGCTACCTTAGGCCGTAAATATCCCCCTATTCGGGCCGCATTTGTTGAAAATGAACTTGTTGTGGTTGATTATTACAATCCCGAAATGAAAGCAACTGTAGGTCTTGAATTAGGAGATGTAATTACACATATTAATAATAAAACAGTCAAAGACATTGTTCGAGAACGCATGCCATTTTATCCTGCTTCCAACGAAGCTGCAAGAGCTAGAGATATAGCCGAAAATATCCTGAGAAGTGATCGAGAAATCATTGAACTCAAGATAATACGAGACAAACAAAAGATGTCAAAAAATATCTCGATGTACCTTCAAGATGAACTGGACTATTACCGCTGGTATCGTCGGGAGAGTGAAGCCCCAAGTTTTAAGATGTTACCTGGTAATATAGGCTATATCACCCTAGCCAATATTAGTAGAGACGATCCTGAAAAAATAAAAAAGGCCTTTGCCAATTGCAAAGGGATAATCATTGATATCAGAAATTATCCATCGGCTTTTATGCCTTTTGCATTGGGTCAGTTTATTGCGCCTAGAAATACCGAGTTTGTCAAATTTACGACTGTTGACCCCTCTAATCCTGGTGCTTTCATCATGGGAAAACCTCTGGCTACAGGAGCTGGAAATAAAGCAGAATTTCAAGGTAAAGTAGTGGTGCTAGTAAATGAACTCAGTCAAAGCCAAGCCGAATATACGGCAATGGCCTTTAGAGCGGCTCCTAATACCACCATCATTGGGAGTACTACGGCAGGAGCCGACGGTAATGTTTCTCGATTTAATCTCCCTGGGGGGCTAAGAACCATGATTTCTGGAATAGGTGTATTTTATCCTGATGGCAGCCCTACCCAACGTGTAGGTATTGTTCCAGATCTTGAGGTAACCCCTACCATACAAGGTATCAAAGAAGGACGAGACGAACTCTTGGAAAGTGCAATAAGTGTGATAGAAAAGGTAAAGCAGTAGGCAGGATATTTATTTGTAACTTCATTTGAGAATAGACATTGTCTAGATGAAGTTATTTTCGATATCCGAATTTTTTAAAAAGGCTACAGCGGCGTTTAGGCGCTTTCCTTTTACCTTAAGCTGGGCGCTTTTAGGCACGGCCCTCATGGTCTATTGGATAGAGGTTGACAATCATCTCTTTTTTGAAGATCACTACAGAATATTTTTGGTAATCATCCTAGGTATTAGCTGGCTTATAGGAAGTCAGTTTTATATAGAACAGTTTACTGCCTACAAAAAACTATGGTGGTTAAAAATAGTAGTGATCCTAGCGGTATGCGCTTTCTATTTTTTACTCCCTGCAGATACCTCTCAAACCTCAGACCCTACTCCATTTGTTAAGTGGGGTATCTTTTTACTGGGAGGACATATAAGCTTACTATTTGCCCCTTTTATCACGGTATGGCACCCCAAAGCTTATTGGAATTATTTGAGCAATAGCCTAGTGGCTGTGGCGCGTAGCCTACTATTTACCGGAATCTTGTATTTAGGATTGGTATTGGCCTTACTCGCTGTACAGTTTTTATTTTCGGTTGACATTCCAGAACGACGCTATCTAATGCTATTTGTAGTTTGTCTAGGCATCGTACACACCTGGGTGTATCTGGCCGATTTTCCAGAATTAATACAGCATAATATCCATATGCATTTTCACAAAGCCTCAGCGGTTTTTGTGAAATTTATTCTCATCCCATTGGCCCTGTTATACATTGTGATCTTATATGCATATGCCCTAAAGATTGTCGTTAATTGGGAATTGCCCAAAGGATGGGTGAGTTATCTCATCACCGCCTTAGCAGCACTATTGCTCCTTATACAATTTATAATTCACCCTATTAGAATACGCCACGAATCCCGTCTTATTCGCAAATTTCAACCCTTGTGTTATTGGTTGTTTTTGCCCTTGTTGCCGCTGCTGTACGTTGCCATTTACAAACGCGTGCATGACTACGGAATCACGGTAGCACGTTACTATTTGGTAGTGCTAGCGCTATTTATTACTGGGGCAGTGTTATACCTGATCTTTAGTCGCAAACAGCAATTACGAGTATTACCAATAGTCTTTGTCGTCCTACTTCTAGGTGGGTCATTTGGATTTTGGGGCGCTTTTTCAGTCTCAATAAGGAGTCAGAAATACGAGTTGAAGGAATTGTATAACGCTTTCGCGAAAGCTGACATTAACCCAACAAAAACGGACATCGCTATAATCAGTAAAACCAAAAACATAAATTCTATTCAATCCAATAATGACAAGACTACCTCCTACAACCACATTAATAACAATGCGAACAACAATGACAACACTTCTAATAACACACAAACTGTCGTCACTACAAGTACATCCGATAAGTACAACCGTGTAAAGACTACTACACCCCATGACAACCTGACACAAACTACCATCGCCAATCATAGCACTTCCAAAACAATAAGCGCTGCCCAAGCTGGTCGCTTCCAAGACATTATCCAATATCTATATAAACGAGAAGCCATAACAGAAATAGCCGAGGCTATTGGATATGATCCCACAAGTTTCGCCAACAAAAACAGCTATTGGGAAATTGCCGATTATATATTAGAACGAGAAGGTATTACACCCCTCGAAGCTAATTTAGATACTTCTTATAGAAGTTTTCTAGCTCAGTATGACGCTGCCCTACCTATAGAAAACTACCAATGGCTCCGATCGATGTATCTCAACTCAGAAACTAAAACATGCAACCCCAAGCAGATGCTACAAGACTATTGTTTTGTGTTCAATTCTCAACAAACTGCAATACGTGTTAAAAAAGAGCAGCAACAAGTGCTTGAAATAGATTTTCAACCACTCAAAAAACGACTATTGCAACGTCCCATTAGGGATGGTTCAAATATCCCACTTGAAGAGCTTATGATAAGTAGTGAGAACGATAGTATTCGTATAAAGATCTATTTTACCGAACTCTATATTAACTTTGCCAATAAGGACCAAGAACAATTAAATTCAAAAATGCAGGTGCTTTTGAGTAAGAAGTATGATTGATCGATTATCATTAGAGAACATTTTATTTTTAGACATAGAAACAGTACCCCTATTTGAACATTATTCAGATATGGACGAGGTGCAACAACAGTTATGGGCCGACAAAACCAAATACCTTAGAAAAGAAGAGCACAGTCCAGAAGCCTTTTATGAGCGTGCTGGCATTTGGGCCGAGTTTGGTAAAATTGTGTGTATATCGGTAGGCTATTTTACCCATCTGGCAGGAGAGAGACAGTTTAGAACAACCTCATTTTTTGGAGATGAAAAAAAGCTGCTTCAAGAGTTTAAAAATTTATTAGAGGCCCATTTTAATCGCAACTATCATTTGCTTTGTGCGCATAATGGCAAAGAATTCGACTTTCCTTATATCGCCAGACGCATGATCATACAGGGTATCACGTTACCGTCAAAACTCAATTTATTTGGTAAAAAGCCCTGGGAAATCCCACATATTGACACCTTAGACTTATGGAAGTTTGGAGATTATAAACACTATACCTCATTAAAATTGTTAACCAATGTTCTGGGCATTCCTTCTCCCAAAGACGATATAGATGGAAGCCAAGTGAGCGCTGTTTTTTACAAGGCACAAGATATTGATCGCATTGTCACTTATTGCGAAAAAGACACTGTAGCCGTGGCTCAGATACTGCTAAGACTTAAAAATGAACGGTTATTAACCGATGATGAGATCCTATCGGTTTAATCTCAATACATGCCCCATCTTATTCTTGGATATTTGATGACTAAGCTGTCTCGTCCTGACATTATCTCAGGTAAATAGATCCTACTTTAGTATGGAATCTTTTTTATAATTAGACAAAAAAAGCCCGACCTCACATTGAGGCCGGGCGATCTTCACAATAATGGTTAGTGTTAAAACTTATTGTTTGATAAAGCGTTTGTTCATAGAAGTAGTACCAACGGTAACTTCTATCATATATACGCCAGCATCTAGATTAGAGACGTCAAGAGTACTATTAAAAGTTCCTGAACGTACGGTTTGTCCTAATAGATTGTAAATCGTGTAGGTATCAGCATCGACGCCTTGAACGTTGATGTTGAGCTGACCTCGACTTACTGGGTTAGGATAAATAGAGAACTCAAAACTATCTAAACTATCCTGATTAGACACATTTAATCCTGAGCCGTCATTAGACGTAAACGATGAACCTGAGCCAATATTGACGATATAATCTTCAACCTCTCCGTATTGGAAACTCTCACAAGCCGTTGGCACCCCGTTGTACTTCATAGAAACACGCATACGAGTTGGCCCGTTTGAGGCCCCTGAAGGTGTATTAAAGCTTCCTGTAATAGGAGTAGCAGTGGTTGCAGATCTTGTAAATACTGTCTCACCTGCATCGGTAAAGTCGCCATCGCGATTCCAATCTACAAATACGGCATAACCTTCACTATAAACGGTTCCTGTCCAAGCTGGGGTAATCGTAATCGTATTAGAAGATGACAGGTTGGTCGATAAGTTAGTGTAATCACCATATCCGCCAGAAGAAGCTCCTGTTGCATTATCGATACTTCCAATCTGAACGCGTTGAATATATTCATCAGTAATGATGTTGCCATTAGAAGCGCAATAACCTGATGGTGGGTTTTGAGAACCACCTCCTGCGGTTAAGCGTGTATTGTCAATGGCCACATCAGACTGCCAAGTGTTACCCGTCAAACGGTTAAAGCGCAATTGTACGCTTCCACCTGTATAGGCCGTCATATCTACATTTACCGTTTGCCAAGCATTACCTTGATGTGCCGTCTCGCTCCAAACAGAAGTCCAGCTTGCACCATCATCATCACTGGCCTCTAAGGTGATATTACCCATAGTACCAGATCCGTTGGCGTGATAGTTAAATGTAAAAGTCGCTGCAGTCTCTCCAGATAAATCAAAACAAGGTGAATTTAAAATCGCACGCTTGTTGGGGTACCCTGTACCATTTCCTGAAGCTTCAACAAACATATAGAATGATCCTGAAGATCCTGTAGAAGGTCCCGTTCCAGAAGAAGGAGTTCCCCCAGCATCACGAGTCCAGTTTAAATCATCTCCACTCGCCTGAGACCAAAGACCAAGATTGGCTTCAAAACTCTCAGAATAAGGATATGCCGCTACCCCACCAGTACAACCTCCAGAGGTTCCTCCGGTAGTTGTGGCAGTAGCCGTATTACTAAATCCTGATATATTCCCAGCTGCATCCTTTGCACGTACTCTAAAAGAGTAGGCTGTAGCAGGAGTTAATCCCGTTACTTGTGCCGTGGTTCCGGCCACTTCTCCTAATAGTGTGGCACCTTGATATACATCGTATCCTGTCACACCTACATTATCTGTAGAAGCGTTCCAAGATAAATCAATAGTAGTATCTGTTGCATTTCCTGCTGTTAAACTAGCTGGAACTGTTGGAGCTTGAGTATCTGGCGCAGCACCTGTAGTAATTTCAAAAGCGTCAATGGCCATATCGCCTTGCCAAGAGTCTGAAGTTGTTGCTCTAAATCGCAACTGTACCGTACTGTTAGCATAGGCTGCAAGACTTACATCGGCTTCTATCCAATTGGCTCCTTGATCACCAGATTGAGACCAAATCTCTGTCCAGGTTTCTTGGCCATCTTGGCGTACTTCCAATCGGTTTGTCCCTACAGAATTTCCTGTTTGTTGGAAATGGAAATTGACTGTTGCGGCTGTGGTTGGAAGGTCAAAACACGGACCATTTAAAATAGTTGTTTTAGATCCAAAATTAGGACTTGAGGCTTCTACATAAATATAATGTGTCCCTTCAAATGCACCAGAAGGCCCTGTACTACTAGATGGTGTTGTACCTGTACGTAGTGTCCAGTCAAAGTTATCACCCGATGCCTGAGTCCAAGCGCCTAATGTATTTTCAAAACCTTCGTTATATGGAAAAGCAGCAACTGTAGCGTCACAGCTAGCTGGTGGTGGAGGTCCAGAACATCCACTGGTAAACGAGACCGTTTGATCCGAGTTGGTATTGGTGCCTCCATTTGCATTTTCGACAGCATCGACGCCTACACCGCGAGCAGCAAAAGCATCCCAAATAAGACAGTTGTACTGACCTCCATAAAGATCTTGATCGGCTTGTAGAATACCATCTCTACCCGAAACAAAACCAGGGTTGTTGGCTGTATTCTTAAGACCTTCGATAACAAGAGCCATGGCAATATTATTTCCTCCAGTACCTGTGTATTGATTACTGTCATAGCCTTCAAGATCAATAAGATCCCAAGTCATATCCCAAAGGATAGTAGCAAAAGCATATCCTACACCATGAGGTACAGAAAGACCTCCAATATCACTATAAGTAGTTCCATTTACTGCTGTATCTGGCGAGTAACGCGTTGGGCGAATACCTGCACCTGTCGTAGGTTGCCCTATAGCATAGGTTCCTACCCCTCTTGCCGTATCTCTAGTATCGCCAGGACGAATAGTCATTACCAAACCAAACCAGTCAGACCATCCTTCACCCATTTGTTCAGAACCTCCTAAGGCATTTGTACCAGGACCTCCTACAAGTCGGGTTGATATACCATGACCGTATTCATGAGCAATAATTACGTTATCCAAATCGCCATCACGTGTTGGATTCGTAAATAAAAACATTTGCATTCTTGGGTTGTTACCATCTGGTGGTGTTGCAAAATTGGCATTATTTGTACCACTCCCATCTTGAGCATCTGCAAAAACACTATCACTACCTAGGCCACCTTTTCCATAATTGTTTTCTTGAAAATTTCCAGCAGATTCGGTAAAACCATATTGGTACCAAACATCGTGCATGATGTTATTCCAGTAAAATAGGTTGGTCGTAGCTGCAGGTAAAAAAGTAGACGGAGCACTACTTAGATTAAGCGGAAAATCAAAATCGAGTGATGCCCCTCCATTTGGAGAAACTCCTGTTCCATTATTTCCGTTGGTATCCTCTTGTGCCAAAACATTATTACCACGTGTAATGGTAAATTCGGCCCCTGCCGATCCATTAGTATCATGCCATCCATAAGGCGATGCCGTGGCATTAGCCGGATCTGTAACGATAGCTCTATTTCCGTGATTAGGACTTTCTATCCCAAGCGGATATACGTTGTATGAGCCTCCGCCTACCATGGCAGCTGCTTCTTCATAAGATATGGCACCATGTGCTGTAGAAGCTTTATCATGTACCGTATGCATATGCGTATCGCCTTCTTCACTGCCAAAATTACAAGAGATTACCCAATCATCCGTGTGAAGGGTATTACCTGTAGTCGCATCAATATGCTCATTCCACCAGTGCTGCCCATCTAATTGATAGATGCTCACTTTGTATGTAAGTCGTAAGGCGCCATCTTTATAGTAATACACCTTGTCTACTTTAATTGGTTCTAGGCTAATCCCAGAATCATGATAAACTAATGTACCATTACTTCTGGAGGGGATCAACTTTGAAGGAGAAGGTAATTGATGGTTTCCCACTACCTTTAAAATGGCATTCTCTGGAGAAAGTGAAGCATAAGCTGAGGAAGATTTTTTAGATAAATCATCAATAAAATTATTGATTTCCCATGTGACTTTTCCATTTTTTACGGTCAGTTTGTACCGGCCATTTTCAATGGGAATACCTTGGTACATCTGTTGAACATAGACGTGCTTAATAGACGGATTCATAGAGGGTACGACATCCGTAATTCTCCATTCGGCTACATCTTGTTGAGTTAAGGAAGATTTTGTAGTAGATTCGGTCAAGTAATCTTGTACTATGCCGTTAAAACTACTTCTTTGGTTCGCCTGCGACATCGATGACGACTGCGAATTTGTGGGTAATTGCTGTGCATCCATAGTGACCGACCCTAAAATCAGTGCTGCACAGGCAATTACGCCTGAGTAACGATTTCTCATAATAATTGAGTATTAGTTAGTGTTTGAGTTTATTGAGTGTGTTTTTCTCAAAATTTCTCTAAATATCTTAAATTATTTTTAATAACCTAAATTTTTTCGACAAACAATGCAAAGTTTTTTTAACAAGACTTTAAGATTTGATCTTTTCCCAAAATCATTAAACAAAATCGTGTCAAAACTGTATTTTTAGACTGTGAAATCACCTCCTATTCTTAGCGCTCGTCATCTTCATATTTCCTTCAAACAACAAAATGATTGGAGGCAAGTGGTTCACGATGTTAATTTTGAGCTGTTTCCTAATGAGGTTCTTGCCATAGTCGGAGAGTCTGGCTCTGGCAAATCGGTATCTACCTTGGCCATCCTAGGACTATTACCAAAGAAAAAAGCGCGTATTTCGGGTAGTATCACTTTTGAAGGTCTAGAGCTTAACCACTTAGACCAAGCTTCGTTTCGCAAGATACGAGGACGACAAATCTCTATGATTTTTCAGGAACCCATGAGTTCTCTCAACCCATCTATGCATTGTGGAAATCAGGTAATAGAAGTGTTGATGCAACATACGGCTATGAGCTACAAACAAGCGCGTAGCCAGACGCTTTCGCTATTTGAAAAAGTAAAGTTGCCAAGACCAGAAAGTATGATGCGCTCTTATCCTCATCAGTTAAGTGGTGGCCAGAAACAACGTGTTATGATTGCTATGGCAATAGCTTGCAAGCCCAAAGTTCTCATTGCAGACGAGCCAACAACTGCTTTGGATGTAACCGTCCAAAAAGAGATCATCGACCTGCTCAAAACCCTGCAGCAAGAAACGGGGATGAGTATTATTTTTATTTCTCATGACCTCTCTTTAGTAGGTGATATTGCAGATAGAGTAATGGTGATGTACCAAGGACAGGTAGTAGAGACCGCTTCCGCGAAAGCGATATTTGATCAACCACAACACCAATATACCAAGGCTTTATTACACGCACGACCTTCATTGGAGGTGAGGCTCAAAAAACTGCCTACTATAGATGATTATTTGAAAGAGCGTACCCACACCGCAATCATCTCACCACAACAAAGACAAGAAGCACACGAAAAAATTTACAACCGACACCCGCTCTTGGAAGTGAGAGATCTGTCCAAAACCTATATATCTAATACAGGATGGTTTGGAAAAAGAGAAGAAGTTAACGCTGTTAATGAAGTTTCTTTTAAGATTTATGAAGGTGAAACATTAGGACTTGTAGGAGAATCGGGCTGTGGTAAGTCTACCCTTGGCAATGCGATATTACAATTGGAGCCGGCTACCTCTGGAGCTATTTTTTACAAAGGAAAAGACATCACCACCCTCAAAGGGAAACAGCTAAGAGCTTTACGTAAAGAAATACAAATTATATTTCAGGATCCTTTTGCCAGTCTCAACCCAAGATTAACTGTGGGACAAGCCGTCATGGAGCCTATGACGGTACATAAATTATATGCCCACAAAAAAGAGCGCATAAGCCGTACTATAGCTTTACTTAAAAGTGTAGGCCTTACCGAAGATCATTTTCACAGATATCCTCATGAGTTTAGTGGTGGGCAGCGACAACGTATTGGTATCGCGCGCACTATTGCCTTGCAACCTAAGTTAATTGTATGTGATGAATCTGTAAGCGCTCTTGATATTAGCGTTCAAGCTCAGGTGTTAAATTTGCTCAATACCCTTAAAGAAACCTATGGCTTTACCTATATATTTATATCACATGATCTTGCCGTAGTCAAATACATGGCCGATCAATTAATTGTCATGCAAGCTGGTAAAATAGAAGAAATGGGAGAAGCCGACCAGGTCTATAAAAAGCCGCAAAGGCCATACACCCAACGTCTCATTAATGCCATACCTAAAGGTCGTTAAAGCATAAATAGAAATACCTTTTTGGCTAGGTACATACAATTTCCAACAAATACAAAACCGCTTTTTAATTGAGCTGCTGTTTTTCTGACAGGAGTCGCTATTCTATTCATCGATTCAAAATGTGTGGTTAAAACAAAATCCGCAGGGCTCCCCCTGCGGATTTCTAACAAATCATAACTTAAAACACTCGTATGAGTCTATAAAAGTTATTCGGTGTAGACAATCGCCTAAAAAAACCTTGGGGGCAGCTTTTTTAGACCCTGTCTTAATCATTCAATTATGATGATTGGGGACTGCTAAAGTAGTATAAATAATTACTTATCCAAATTTTTATCTTAAAAACTTTTGATAAATGTTAAAAAAACGTGTATTTCATCGAATAAATATGTTTTTTGTCGTTTTAAAAAGTGATTTTCGACAATTGACATGTTTTTATCGCCAAAATGCTAGGACTGTTTTTTAAATGTAAATATGCTCATTAGGATAGAGGTAAGGTCAAACTACCAACAAATCCAAGTTGGGGTATGTAAATCGTTTACTTATCAGAAAAAAAGTGAAGTATAGCCCTTAGAGCTCGCAATGTAATCCTAAAAGCTCATTTCGGGTATCTCACCTTCAATGATGAGATGGCCATCTGTTGCCTGCTTAATAGCTTCTACGGTCACACCAGGGGCACGTTCTAGCAATTTAAAGCCATCATTGGTAACTTCCATCACCGCAAGATTGGTGACTATCTTTTTAACACAGCCCACGCCTGTAAGCGGAAGACTGCACTGCTTAAGCACCTTTGACGCCCCTGCACGGTTGGTGTGCATCATAGCTACTATAATATTGTCGGCACTGGCCACAAGATCCATAGCGCCACCCATGCCCTTAACCATCTTACCGGGTATTTTCCAGTTTGCGATATCGCCATTTTCAGAAACTTCCATAGCTCCTAGTATAGTCAAATCTACATGCTGGCCACGTATCATCCCAAAACTCATAGCGCTATCAAAAAAACTCGCCCCTGGCAAGGTAGTAATGGTTTGCTTACCTGCATTGATAATGTCTGCATCTTCTTCGCCTTCAAATGGGAAAGGCCCCATACCCAAAACCCCATTCTCACTTTGAAATTCGACCTCTATATCATCGCGTACATAATTGGCGACCAAGGTCGGAATACCAATACCGAGATTAACGTAGTATCCGTCTCTAACTTCTTTGGCGATACGCTGGGCGATTTGATTTTTATCTAACATGATGGGTGTTCTATTTTAAGTGCAGTAGTCTATTACTAGGTCAATATGTGTTTGTTATACGATTAATTCCTTTGCCGTACCGTACGCTGTTCTATACGCTTTTCATAATTGACACCTTGAAAAATACGCTGTATAAAAATACCTGGCATATGTATCTCATTAGGATCTAGTTCACCGGCAGGCACGAGTTCTTCTACTTCGGCTACAGTGATCTTGGCAGCACCACACATATTGGGATTAAAATTGCGCGCTGTACCTTTAAAAATAAGATTTCCAGCAGTATCTCCCTTCCAGGCTTTTACAAAAGCAAAATCGGCATCAAAGGCGTATTCTAGGATGTGCATCTTCCCGTTAAATTCTCGGGACTCTTTCCCTTGGGCTACTTCGGTACCATAACCAGCAGGGGTATAAAAGGCAGGAAAACCTGCTTGAGCTGCACGACAACGCTCTGCCAAGGTACCCTGAGGTATGAGTTCGACCTCTAGCTCACCAGATAACATTTGTCGTTCAAACTCTGCATTCTCACCTACATAAGATGAGATCATCTTTTTGATCTGATGCTGATGTAAGAGAAGACCAAGTCCAAAATCATCTACTCCAGCATTGTTAGAAATACAGGTTAATTTATTAATATTTAATCGCACCAATTCTGCAATAGCATTTTCGGGAATTCCGCTAAGGCCAAAACCTCCAAACATAAAGGTCATCCCACTATCGACACCTTTCAAAGCTGAAGAAACATCGGCTACTTTCTTTGTAATCATCGTCGTTTTTCTTTGTCTTAAAAATACGACTTTTTATAGGATCATAGGCCTTTCATATTTCAAATGGCAAGAAAAATGCCGCCAAGATCGGCAGCATTTGTAATTTGGCAAAGCAATGATAGGCTAGTACCTGTTTGCCCTATTTTCCTACAACGCGATATAGCATCATATTAGAAGTCAATTTCGTCCGGAATTTCTTCGTCAACACCAGTTCCCTTATATTTTTCACAATCGATTTCAATGGATAAATCTTCGGGTTTTTCAAATTCCCCTTTAGAGATGTCCAAGTCTTCATTGGCATACACGTCTTTCATATACATTCCCCAAATAGGTAAGGCCATTGTCGCACCCTGCCCATAGCGCAAGGATGGGAAATGGGTGGCTCTATCATCGCCACCTACCCAAACACCAGTTACCAGATTGGGTACAATACCCATAAACCAGCCATCAGACTGATTTTGAGTGGTTCCTGTTTTTCCAGCTATAGGGTTAGTAAATCCATAAGGATAGCCTGTAACCGCTCTTTTGTAGTCGGTTCGATTAGTCGCCCAAGTAGTTCGCAAGCGTTGGCCAGATCCAGCCTGAGTCACACCCTCCATCAATTGAAGTGTCACATAGGCCGCCTCGGCGCTAAGCACATCCCGAGTCTCAGGAATATGTTGATACAAAATGGTGCCATTTTTGTCTTGAATCGTACTTACAATTTGCGGCGTAACATATACCCCTTGATTTGCAAATGCCGAATAGGCAGAGACCATCTCGTATAAACTCAAATCTGGAGTCCCTAAAGCAATAGAAGGCACCTCAGGAATATCGGCACTAACCCCGAGTTTACGCACCAAATCGATCACGGGCGCTGGGCCCACTTTATCCATTAATCGTGCAGACACCGTATTGACAGACTGTGCTAAGGCATCTTTCATGGTAATCATACCCCCGTATTCGCCACCAGAATTTTTAGGTGCCCAATCTTTAGTATTACCATGCTTTCCAGCAGGAATGCTATAGATGGTATTGGGTAAGGTATCACAAGGCGATAAGTGCAATTGATCTACTGCGGTAGCGTATAAAAAGGGTTTAAAGGTAGAACCAACCTGACGTTTACCCGTTTGTACATGGTCAAACTGGAAATGACGCATATTGATCCCGCCTACCCAAGCTCGTACTTCACCCGTTTGAGGTACCATAGACATCAATCCTGTACGCAAAAAGCGTTTGTAATACCTAATAGAATCTCTTGGCGTCATCAAGGTATCAATATCTCCCTGCCACGAAAAAATAGACATATCGGTTTTGACATCAAATGACTTGCGAATCTCTTCTTCGGTTTTGCCAGCTCTTTTCATCAAACGCCAACGCGAAGACGATTTCATAGCGCGTTCAAAAATAAGGTCGATCTCATCTTGATCGATATCTCTAAAGGGCGCCGTTTTGTTCTTTTCATTTTGACGATCAAACTCCTTCTGCAATTTAGCCATATGTTGTGCCACAGCCTCTTCGGCCATTTTTTGCATTCTACTGTCTATGGTAGTGGTAATCGTTAAACCGTCTCGGTAAATATTGTAGTATTCCAAATTTCCTTCGGCATCTTCTCCTTTGGGATTTTCTTTAATCCATTGTGACATGAATTTTTTAAGATTCTCTCTAAAATAAGTAGCAATACCATCGGCATGCCCCTCTGGGGTGTAGCGCAATATTAGTGGCATGGCTTGAAGCGAATCTTTTTCGGCAGTGGTGAGCATGCCATTGCGCTCCATTTGTTTAAAGACCTGATTGCGACGACGCAAGGATTTTTCTTTTGAAATCTCTCTGTGTGGATTGTACTGTCTAGGGTTTTTAAGCATCGCTACCAGCACCGCCGATTCTGAAACCGTAAGCTCATCTACTTCTTTATCAAAGTATATGCGAGAGGCCGAACTTATCCCAATCGCATTAAACAAAAAGTCAAATTTATTGAGATACATCGCAATGATCTCCTCCTTGGTATACTGTCGCTCCAAACGTGTAGATATCACCCACTCTTTCACCTTTTGTATCAAACGCTCTAGGGTATTATCTGGTGGGTCCGAAAAGAGTAATTTTGACAACTGTTGGGTTATTGTACTCGCCCCTCCGTCAGATCCCAATGCGGCAACGGCTCTGGCAAATCCTCTAAAATCTATGCCTGAGTGTTCATAATAACGTTCGTCTTCTGTGGCAACTAGCGCATCTACCAGATTTTGGGGTAAGTCTTCATATTTTATTGGGGTGCGGTTTTCATTAAAGTAAGTGCCCAGTTGCTTCCCATCTGCAGATAGAATTTTGGTGGCCAGATTGCTCTCAGGATTTTCAAGCTGTTCAAAGGTTGGAAGGGTTCCAAAAACATTCCAACTCGCCAACAAGAACACCAATACTATGGCTGCAAGACCTCCTATAAATAGTCCCCAAAACCACTTGAGATATTTTACTACCGCACTGCCCGATTTGGACTGCTTCTTCTTTGTTTTTTTAACTGCTTTTTTTGCCATATTCTGATTATTCTGGTCTTTCAATACGCATGCCTACTTCGGTAATCCCCTTTAGGACCTGGTCACCTTCTACGCTGCCGTTTCTGCGCATCGCGTGATTGATTTTAAGGGTGTAGGTTCCGCTTTCGCGAAAGCGAAAACCTTCCTTATACCACAATTTGCTTTCTTTTATATCTCCCATTCCTGCTCCTAAAAGTTCTCCCGAGGGAGCCGCCATACGATATTCTAAGGTATCCGTTTGAAGCTTGCCATTGGGGTAATTCATCTCAGTAATCAGAAACAAATTATTGTATGGATACTCGTGATTTGCTCTTAGAGTGATAAACAGATCTAGCGGTTGCAGACTATCTATATCGGCCAAGTCAAAAGCGAGTGTTCTCGATTTTTCCCAACCATCACCCAAGGATTGGTAACTGTCATACACGCTGTTGTCATCACATCCAATAAGCGACAACACAACAACAAATACTCCTATCCATTTACGCATCAGACCCTGGTTTTGGTTTACGCTTGTTGTTTTTTCTTCGAGAAGAATTTCTTTTTTGATTCGATCCTTTGGCTTCGCCTGGCTGCTTAGCACTTTGAGATTTGTTGTTTTGTCGCTTTGACGATTGTCCTGATGATGCTTTGGCCTGCGACTTAGCTTGTTGTGAAGCAACGGGCTTTTTACGGCGTGAATTCTTGCGTTTTTTTCGTCGGTTGTTTTTTTGAGGTTGATCAAAGCGAGTTAAGCTGTCTTGTCCTACAACGTTGCCAAAATCTACTTTAGTATCTATGACGAGCTCGGCGGCAAATTCTTCAAGACTAGCTACAGGTTCTTTGGCCTTATTGGCAGCAATGATTTCATTGGCATGTGTGGTAGATAGTTTGTGCCAATTCATCCACTCACCTTCATAAGCATACCATAACAGCCCCTGAAAAATATCAATCTTTTGACATACGGCTGTCCCTTTTTGGGTATAGAGTTTTTGTTCGGTTTTGGGAAAATCTTTGAGCGCATCCATATAAGCATCCAGCTCATAATTGAGACAGCACTTTAATTTTCCACATTGACCGGCGAGTTTTTGAGGGTTGAGTGATAATTGTTGGTAGCGCGCAGCACTCGTACTCACAGATCTAAAATCTGTTAGCCAAGTAGAACAGCACAGCTCACGGCCGCAGGAACCAATCCCGCCCAGTCGTGAAGCTTCCTGCCGCAACCCAATTTGACGCATCTCAATTCGGGTTCTAAATTCTTGAGCAAACTCTTTGATGAGTTGTCTAAAATCGACTCTGTCTTCGGCGGTGTAATAAAAGGTGGCTTTGGAAGCATCGCCCTGAAATTCGATATCCGAGATCTTCATTTGCAATTGAAGTCGTATCGCAATCTCGCGCGCTCTCACCTTCATCGGTTCTTCTCGCTCTCTAGCTTTGGTCCAGATATCGATATCTTTTTGAGTTGCCTTGCGATATACTTTGAGGGTGTCTTCGGTATCTTGTTTGACGCGTTTGCGTTTCATCTGTACCCGTACGAGTTCTCCAGTAAGGGTTACCATCCCAATATCATGGCCAGAAGCGGCCTGAGTGGCAACGATATCGCCAATATTTAAAGACAAATCTTCTGTATTCTTATAGTAGTCTTTACGACCGTTTTTAAAACGTACTTCTACATAATTGAACGGTGCCTGACCTTCGGGGAGTGCCATATTTGACAACCAGTCAAATACGGTCAATTTATTACATCCATCTGTTCCACAAGTGCCGTTATTCTTACAACCTTTGGGTTGCCCATCGGCTCCTGTGCCACAATTTCCACATGCCATATTCCTTCTATATATTGAGGTAAAATGTCTGATAAAGCGTCCTTTAGACGGTTTTCTGCGTCATTTTACTCGTGATTATTACTTATATTTAACCATATGCTCCGTTAAAGATACCATTTTTGAGGTTTCTAGGAGACCGTAGCTTGAGATGCTTTCGCGAAAGCAAATTTACTATTAATCATCGACCCATGAAACAAATTACACTAGGCTGTCTTATTGCCCTTATGATGGCAGCAGCCACAGCGGTAAAGGCACAACAAACAGCAGGTGGCGCTTTTACACATAATCCAGATGAGCTCCCTTGTCTCACCCAGGCAGATTATGATTATTACAACGACGTGGTCACGCAAAACACAGCCCTTCTAGAGGCACAGGGTCTTAGAGCCTACCAGCCAGGATTATCTTCAGAGATCATCGCTTTTGACTGGCCAGTGGCTCAAGCCTCGGGTTTTGAGTACAACAGCACTTGGGCTATTTCTAATTATGTAGATCACGATGACACCACTGGTGCACTCGAAGACTGGAATTGTGGGGTAAGAACCTATGACACTAGCTCTGGGTACGACCATAAGGGCTTGGACATTTATCTATGGCCTTTTACCTGGACTCAGGTAGATCAAGAACAAACCGAAGTAGTCGCAGCTGCTAGTGGGCAAATCGTGTTTAAAAACGATGGCGCCTTTGATATGAATTGTGATTTTAACAGCCAGCAATGGAACGCCGTCTATGTCGAACACAGCGATGGTAGTATGGCCTGGTATGGGCATATGAAAAATGGAAGTTTGACTCCTAAAAATGTAGGAGACATGGTTACGGCTGGAGAAAAGCTGGGTATTGTTGCCAGTTCTGGAAATTCTACAGGGCCTCACTTACACTTTGAGGTCTATGATGTTAATGGTGATTTGATCGATCCCTATGTGGGGCCTTGCAATCCTACCACGACTACCTCCTGGTGGGCCAATCAAAAAGACTATCTCAATACGGGAATCAATGCGGTGCTAACCCATACAGATATACCAGATTTTGGTAGTTGTCCAGCTATAGAAACCACACATATCGCCAATAGCTTTCAACCTGGTGATACGGTTTGGTTTTTTGGGTATTATAGAGATCAACGCTCTGGCACTTCGGCCTTGTGCGAAGTGATTACCCCTAGCGGGGCTGTATTTAGCTCTTGGACGCGCGATTTTGCAAATGATTACTATTCGTCTTGGTGGGGGCGCAGCCGTGTGCTAAGTAGTGAAGAAGGCACTTGGAGATTTAGTGTAAGCTATAATGGAGACACCGTCACTCACGAGTTTGACGTGGCCGAACTCTCTGTAGACGAATCCAGTCTATTACAGCTATCGGCCTATCCCAATCCTACGACCCATAGTACGCAAATCACAACAACCCTGCCCATAGCAAACTATAAGATCTATGACCTGACAGGAAAAATTATCGCTCAAAAGACAGGCATCAACAATATTGAAGCCACCGTCGATCTTAGTAGTGTATCTCCAGGAATGTATTTTTTACATGCCAAAGCCCTAGATAGTGACCAGAGCATTGGCGTAAAACTTCTTAAAGAATAAGCGCGTATCAAGCCTTGAACTTGAGTTTTTCGGATCGTCCTTTTTTAAAGATTTGATTGCTATTGCCTTTTCCGCTGCGCAAGGATTTCTGCTCCTCATAAGGTAAATGTATGATCTCGATACAATCGGTAGAGCAACAATTTTCCATCGTCTCTTTACATTCATCGCACTGAATAAACAACAAGTGACACGCCTCATTGGCACAGTTGACATGAGTATCACAGGGCTTTCCGCATTGATGGCATTGAGAAATAACATCTTCAGATATACGCTCTCCACGACGGTGATCAAAGACAAAGTTTTTGCCCTTAAATTTATTTTCAAGATGTTGCGATTTTACCTGTCTCGCATATTCTATAATCCCACCTTCGAGTTGATACACCTTTTTAAATCCTTTGTGTTTAAAATAGGCACTGGCTTTTTCGCATCTTATCCCTCCGGTACAATACATCACGAGATTTTTGTCTTCTTTGTGATCTTTGAGTTGGTCTTCTATCAAATCTAGTGAGTCTCTAAAGGTATCGACGTCTGGAGTAACCGCATTTTTAAAATGTCCTATTTCGCTTTCGTAGTGATTGCGCATATCGACCAAAACCGTATCCTGGTCTTCTATGAGGGTGTTAAAGGTCTCGGCATCGACGTGCACTCCTTTATCAGTCACATCAAAAGTATTGTCATTAAGCCCATCGGCCACGATTTTATGACGCACTTTTACCTTGAGTTTGAGAAAGGATTTATTGTCTTGTTCTATGGCAATATTGAGCCGTACATCTTTTAAAAAGGTAATGCTATCTAAAAAGGTTTTAAAAGTGTCAAACTTTTTGGCCGGCACAGACAATTGGGCATTAATCCCTTCGTGTGCTACATAGATTCTTCCCAAAACCTCCATGTCGTTCCAGTGCAAAAAAAGATAATCTCGAAATAAGGTTGGATTGCCTATTTGGGCATATTTGTAAAAAGAGAGTGTGAAGCGCTCGTCACCAGCCTCGTCTATAAGGGCTGCTCTTTCTTTAGCGCTTAATTTGTTGTACAGTTGCATGCTATACGCGATTTAAGTGTTAAGAAAAATTTTTGCAAAGATACACCGATCTTCCAATTAACAAACTTTTGTCTTACGCGATCTAAGGCCATAAAAAATGCCCGGAACAGTTTGTCGCGGGCATTTTTTAGAACGGCTAATTCAAGGTTGAACTTATTTTCTTTTTCATAAGTCTTTTGATAGGGTAGCTATCCACCCTCCAGCCTGCGTTTATGAGTCACTAGACGTAACGCTATAAACCTCAGCTGGATGTTCTGATTTTTAGTTCGATTAATACTCATTTTATACATACTTCTCACTCCAAAGACCATAAAAAGCAAAAAGGTTGCGCATGGTGGTATTATTTTAACAAAAAACGAGGTTCAAATTTGTTAAAAAGTATCTGCTTTCGCGAAAGCAAACCCCTAAAAGAAGCCTTATTTTTACAACACATTTAAGGATAAAAATACAAGCTATGAGCAGCGAAAAAGACGCAAAATTAAAAGCATTAAAACTTACATTAGATAAATTAGACAAGACCTACGGTAAAGGTACGGTGATGAAAATGGGCGATAGTGCCGTAGAAGAGGTAGACGCTATCCCAACGGGGTCTTTAGGCCTAGACGTTGCTTTAGGTGTGGGAGGTTACCCAAGAGGAAGAATTATTGAAATTTACGGGCCAGAATCTTCTGGTAAAACTACGCTAACCCTACACGCCATTGCCGAGGCTCAAAAAGCGGGTGGTATTGCCGCCTTTATCGATGCAGAGCACGCCTTTGATCGTTTTTATGCCGAAAAGCTTGATGTAGATATAGAAAACCTAATCATTTCACAACCAGACAACGGAGAGCAGGCCCTTGAGATTACCGATAATCTTATTCGCTCGGGAGCTATAGACATCATTGTTATTGACTCTGTAGCTGCCTTGACGCCTAAAAGTGAAATCGAAGGAGAAATGGGTGATTCTAAAATGGGACTACACGCGCGTTTGATGTCTCAGGCACTGCGTAAATTAACAGGTTCTATTAGTAAAACCAATTGTACGGTGATCTTTATCAATCAGCTCCGTGAAAAAATCGGGGTGATGTTTGGAAATCCAGAAACCACTACGGGTGGTAACGCACTGAAGTTTTACGCCTCAGTTCGTTTGGATATTAGACGTTCTACTCAAATTAAAGATAGTAATGCCAATGTAATGGGTAACAAAACCCGTGTCAAGGTCGTAAAGAACAAAGTCGCTCCACCATTTAGAATGGCCGAATTTGATATTATGTATGGTGAAGGTGTTTCTAAGGTTGGAGAAATAATTGACATAGGTGTCAATTACGAGATTGTCAAGAAGAGTGGATCTTGGTTCTCTTATGAAGACACCAAGTTAGGTCAAGGAAGGGATGCTGTCAAGGCCTTGCTGCTAGACAATCCAGACCTGATGGAAGAGCTAGAAACAAAAATTCACGCAGCCATTAAAGCAACTGCCGAATAATAAAAAAAACCTCCTGCCCCAAAGCAGGAGGTTTTTACTTTAGACACGCAACCTTTTAGGCCAAATTGCATCTACAAAGCAAACCCCCTAGTACTAAGCATATGAAAAGGATACTACTAGTTTGCCTGATGGCAATCACAGTGATGAGCTGTAGCGATGAAGAGGTGCCTATATTTTTCTTTGAATTCGTACCTGTTGAATCGGTGACCAACATTCCCGACAACTTTACGGTCGATAAACCCGACACGCTTCAAATTACGTATTTTAGACCTTCTACCTGTCATGGTTTTGACGGTTTTGAAGTAGAGAAAGATGGCGATGCTCGCAATATTGCTATTATAACTAAAGTCATAGAAGAGCGTGGTGATTGTGAGCCGCTTAATGAGGATGTTCGTACAGCACCACTTATCTTTAAGCCAGAAGAGACAGGAAGTGTACAACTTCGCTTTTTTCAAGGCAAAGATGAAGAAGGAGAAAACCAATTTTTAATTGTCGATGTACCTATTATAGACTAAGAACTAACCAATAAACGAATTAGTGAGTTTAGATCAACTCATCAAGAATTGTAAACGGAACAATGCAAAAGCACAAGAAGAACTCTACAAGCGCTACGCGAGTACCTTGTTTTCAATTTGCTTGAAGTATTCTCCAAACTATGCAGATGCTGAAGATACACTGCAAGATTCGTTTATGGTCATCTTTGATAAGGTAAGTCAATACAAAGGCAAGGGGTCGTTTGAAGGATGGCTCAAACGAGTGACTATCAACACGGCTTTGCAGCGCTATCGCAAGCATACCGTATTGGATATTATAAATGAAGAAAAAATACAAGATGTAAATGTCGAGGTTGACCAAGAAAGTATCTCGCTCGATTTTTTACTGGGCATTATTCAAGAGTTGCCTGATCGTTACCGTTTGGTGTTTAACCTCTACGTGCTCGATGGCTACTCTCACAGAGAAATAGCAAAGATGCTTGATATTTCTGAAGGCACCTCAAAATCAAATTTGGCACGTGCCCGCGTTATTTTAAAGGACAAAATTGAGGCGATCAAATCAAGGCCTCTAAGACAGACTCAAACCCGATGAAGGAGAGAAAGAACATAGACCGGTTGTTTCAGGAGAAATTCAAAGACTTTGAAGCACATCCTAGTGATCGTGTGTGGCAAAATATTGCTTCCGCGAAAGCGCAAAAAGAAGAACGAAAAGTACTGCCTATATGGTGGCGCCTTGGCGGTATTGCTGCGGCCTTATTGTTATTGTTGGCACTGGGAAATATCCTATTAAATTCAAATGCTGATAGCACGACACCACTTGTCAATACCGAGACAAAAGACACCACGCTATCTAAAGAAACCCCTGTTGCTACAGATCTTAAGGAGGCAAATATTACCCCAGAGCAGTCCAATAACCCAAAAACACAAGTAACAACCACGGCTACACAAGCAGACTTTGATCAAAATCCTGTGGCCACATCAAATACTGACTCAAATATTAGCGCTAAAGGACGTAACCCATTGACTACAGCGACTAGTGTTATAGCCACCACAGAGCAAGAAGAACAAACTTCTAACAATGGTCAGAATCAAAATTTAAGGTATAAAACCCCAGTAGAAGAGACACGTGTCAAGGCAGTGCAAACGACTAGTGCAATTGCCCAGACGCCTGTAATAGAAGAAACTATCACTGCAAAAAGCGGCGTGTCTGAGGTAAGCCAAGACGCTAAAAACAATACTGCCATTGACTCTAATCAAGACCTGTCTTCTGATCGTGCTGTTGCTGTTCAAAATGAGAATGAGCAACAAGGTCAAGACAATGAAAAAGTATCGCTTATTGACGTAGCCGAAGAAATTAATCGCAATAAAACGGAAGAAGATGCTATTGCTAGTACTAATGCTACGCAGCCAAGTGATAAATGGCGAGTGGGAGCCGTTGCTGCGCCGGTATACTATGGAGACTTTGGCGGATCTGGAATAGATCCTCAATTTAAAGACAACAGCAAATCTGGAGATGTCAATCTGAGTTATGGGGTACAGGTTAGCTATGCGGTTTCTGATAAAATCAAATTGAGAACTGGTGTTAGCAATGTTGACCTGAGTTATGGCACCAATGATATCTCATTTAGGCCAGATATCGCCGCGACCAAACTCGCTGGGGTAGCCCCCAATAGAAATGGTAAATTTTTGAGCGTATCAGACAAGGTAGGGCCTCAGGCGCTACAGCAAAGTGATTTTCAGGGCGGAGGCAGCTCGGTGTCTAATGGAAGTATCAATCAGCAAATTGGATATATAGAAGTACCCTTAGAGGCGGTTTATGTGTTGTCAAACAAAAGACTAGGCGTAGAGGTTATTGGCGGCGTAAGTACCTTGTTTGTAAACGATAATGAAATCGCGATAGAATCTGATGGCTTACGCACTCCTATAGGTGCATCAAGCAGTTTGAATGACGTTAGTTTTACCACCAACATAGGTGTTGGCCTCAATTATAAAGTCACAGAAAAAATAGACATCAATATGGAACCTACTCTCAAATATCAGTTAAATGCATTTGAGGCAAGTGCGGGTAATTTTAAACCCTATTATGTCGGATTGTATACAGGAGTGAGTTATCGCTTCTAAATAAGTAAGTTAAGTTAGTTTTTTAGTTGGTTAGGTTAGTTATTGCTCTTGCAATAATGACAGAAAGGCTCCGCTGGTTACGGGGCCTTTCATTTTTTACATCATTATTTCTGAGCTTCAAAGCCCTCTGTTAAGGCTTCTAAGATCACCTCTCGGGTTTGTTGACGTAAGGTCTTCTTGTCGTCTTGTGTTAGACCTTTTGTTTTAATAAAGGCATGAACTTTAGCACGCATCTGCCCAATACTTCCTTTAAAAAATGAATAAGGAAAGCGTCGTTTGTTGTCATAAAAGGTAATGGGCACAATATCGATTTGATGATCTATTGCAAGGCGAAACGCGCCATCCTTAAAACTATCTAAGACCACGCTCATATCGTCTGGAACACCGCCTTCTGGAAATATACAAATACTTAAACCTTGACTAAGGCGCTTTTGAGCCTGATCAAATACTTCTTTTCTGCTACGGGCATTACCGCGATCTACCAAGATACATGTGCGCTTATAAAAAAAACCAAAAAGCGGGATTTTGGCAAGTTCGGCTTTTCCTACAAACACAAAAGGGTTGCGTGAGATATGTAACATCATCATGATATCGGCCATCGAGGTGTGATTGGATACAAGCATATACGAATTGCCTTTGATAAGTTTTTGCTCTCTATTCACCTTGGGATACCATCCCATACAAAAGAGTATAATACGCGCCCAGAGTTGGGCCAGCCTAAAAAACAATGGGTACCAGCTTTCTTTGAGTATACTGATAATTAAGATGGGTAATAAAGCCAGAATAATGATCAGGATGAGCAGATAAAACCATATCCGCCATAGGGCAATTGCGATCTGTTTCAATAGTGTCATTACCGCCAAAAATAGACAATTGTATTTATCTAGTTCGTAGAAAAGGGTAACTTTGCGACTCACAACCTATAAAGGAGCTACCTCAATAAGAGGTAACTTTGTAGAACGCAATACAAGCTGTTGTTGTAGCAAGACTACAAAACGATTGAAACTATATTATGGCAAGAATTCTTACTGGTGTTCAAAGCACTGGCACTCCTCATCTCGGCAATTTATTGGGCGCAATTATACCTGCCATCAAAATGGCTAATGACCCAGGTAATGACTCCTTTCTCTTTATCGCCGATATGCATTCTTTAACCCAAATTAAAGATGGTCAAAGCTTACGTCAAAACACCTATAGCACAGCAGCGACATGGCTCGCTTTTGGTTTGGATATAGAAAAAACGGCGTTTTATCGCCAAAGTGATATCCCGCAAGTCACAGAGCTATCTTGGTATTTGAGCTGTTTCTTCCCGTATCAAAGACTTACTTTGGCACACAGTTTTAAAGATAAGGCAGATAGGCTTGATGACGTCAATGCAGGATTATTTACCTATCCTATGCTTATGGCTGCCGATATACTATTGTATGACGCCGAAATAGTCCCAGTAGGAAAGGATCAAGCACAACATCTTGAAATGACTAGAGATGTAGCTACTCGTTTTCACGCAAGTATGAAAAAAGAAGTCTTTGTAATGCCAGAGGTCAAGCATAATGAACAGACCATGTACATTCCTGGTACCGACGGTGGTAAAATGTCAAAGTCTAAGGGTAATATTATCGATATTTTTCTTCCAGATAAAAAATTGCGAAAACAAGTCATGAGTATTCAGACCGATAGCACGCCTATGGAAGATCCCAAAGATCCTGATAGCTGTAATGTTTTTGCGCTCTATAAACTATTGGCCTCTACCGCTCAAATTGCAGCCATGCGTAACAACTACACCGCAGGCAATTATGGATACGGTCATGCAAAGCAGGCTTTGTACGAACTCCTTATAGACAAATATGCTCTAGAGCGAGAACGCTACAACCATTATATGAACAATCTCAACGAAATTGATCAGGCTCTGGCTGTTGGAGCAGCCAAGGCCACCAAAGTTGCCAGGGAGGTCTTAGACCGTGTGAGAAACGTTGTAGGCTATTAAATAACCTCAGTATGGATGTCTTAAAATTTTTAGGAGGTAACGGATTATTTTTAATCTTAGGGTTACTTTTGATTGTTGTAGTTTTGTACAACAAATTCAAAAGAAGACGCTAACCGCAGAGTACAGGCCAAAATAGGATTTTTTCTTTGACGGCTACTGTGATCTGTAAGCGATTAATACACAAATACATGTCAAAAATTCGAATTACCAAACAATTCACTTTTGAAACCGGTCATGCCTTATATGGTTATGACGGCAAATGTAAAAATGTGCACGGGCATAGCTACAAATTAAGCGTCACAGTTATAGGTACGCCTATTAACGACAACCATCATGTCAAGTATGGAATGGTTATCGATTTTGGGGATTTAAAAAAGATCGTGAATAGAGAAATTGTAGATGTTTTTGATCATGCTACTGTATTTAATAAAAACACCCCTCATGTAGAGTTGGCCAAAGAACTTTCTGACAGAGGTCACAATGTCCTTTTGGTAGACTATCAGCCTACTAGCGAAATGATGGTTATTGACTTTGCCGCCAAGATTAAAAGCCTGCTACCAGAAAATATAGAACTGCATTCTTTGCGATTACAGGAAACTCAAACCAGCTATGCCGAATGGTTTGCTGACGACAATTAACCTATGAATATTCCTTCAGGAAAAAAAGTTTATTTCTCTAGCGATAATCATCTTGGCGCTCCTACACAAGCCCAAAGTAGGCCTCGCGAACGTAAATTTTTGCGTTGGTTAGACAGTATTAGAGATGATGCGCATGCCATCTTTTTAATGGGAGATCTCTTTGATTTCTGGTTCGAATATAAGACCGTCGTTCCTAAAGGATTTGTGAGAGTCCTAGGCAAACTTGCCGAATTTAGAGATAGCGGTATCGAAATTCACTTTTTTGTAGGTAATCACGATTTGTGGATGAATGGTTATTTTGAAGACGAATTAGGCATTCCAGTATATCACGACCCTAAGGTTTTTACCTTAAATGACAAAAAATTCTTTTTAGGTCATGGTGATGGTCTGGGCCCTGGTGACAACGGGTATAAAAGAATGAAAAAAGTGTTTCGCGGTCGGTTTTTTCAATGGTTATTTAGATGGGGGCATCCAGATATAGGGATAAAAATTGCCCAGTATTTTTCGGTCAAAAACAAACTGATTTCTGGAGACGACGACCATGTGTTTTTAGGAGAAGAGAACGAATGGCTAGCTGCTTATGCCAAGAGAAAATTAGAAACAGAACATTACGACTTCTTTGTTTTTGGCCATCGTCATCTTCCTATGAAAATTCAAGTGGCCCAAAATTCGACCTATTACAATTTAGGAGATTGGCTACATCATTATACATATGGCGTTTTTGATGGATCTCAATTTGAACTCAAGTCCTTTGAAAACCCCAATCCATCGGCCATCATTGATTTGAGTTAAGATAACTGCGGTTTAATATCTTTGACACGCAATTGAAGACTTACCTTGTCTCTCCACTTATTTTCATCAAGTGCATATGCGGCTTTAAAGACCTGCTGTTTTTGAACCAGTTCATAGGCATGTCCAAGACCAAAACCAATACCGTCTATAGCCTTTGGGAGATTGGCTTGTTTTATTTTTAATTTCAGATGCGAAAGATCGGTGCCCACTTTTTTGGCTTGTCCTACATCCTGCAACATTTCACTCATAAACACAGGCGCCATATTACCAGGACCAAAAGGAGCAAATTGTTTAATGATTCGATAGAATTTTGGGGTGATATCAGCCAAAGTAATGACAGCGTCAATTTTTAGTTCTGGAGTGAGTAGACTACGATCACATTGGGCAGTAACTACCTGCTCAAATTTTTCCTTAAACGCCTCATAATTTTCGGGTAATAGTGTCAATCCTGCGGCATATTTATGCCCGCCAAATTGATCGATAAACTCGGTACAGCCTTCAAGCGCGTTGTACACATCA
>PAUP01000065.1 GCA_002712765.1 Cytophagaceae bacterium
CTTCCAGCACCTTTATGGTATGCAGGTTTATCTATTGCTCAACACTGTATTGACCGGAATGAAGCTATACATCTTTTATCTCAGGACTATGAAGGTTACAACAAAGAGGCAACAGAGAATAAAGCTAATCAGACACAAGATAAACCTCAGTCCTGCGCTACCTTTAATACTATAAATCCTGGAGTTTGTGATGAATGTACTCATTTTAATAAGATAACTAATCCACTTTCTTTGGGTAAAACATTTGTAGCTTTGCCAACTACTGACAGCCCAATTCATAATGAGATTGTATCAGTAGAAGGAGGAGTTTCTCAAATAACAACTACATTACAAGGGCTTCCAGAAGAATTAGGGGAGTTTAAGCAAGGTGTAAATGGTGGAGTAATATATAAAGAAAAGCCTATTTTTGATGAGAACGGCGACTTAGTAGAGGGTAAAGAACACTTAGTAACTACTTATAACCTTTACGCGCTTAGAAGAGTTCTTAGTGGAGATGATGGAGAGTGTCTTTTAATTAAGTACGACCCTCCTCACGACGAACCTAAAGAATTTTATTTACCCTTTTCAGACTTATATGAGTCAGCGGCATTTAGAAAGTCTATGGCACATAACGGAGTTTTATATGATCCGCTCTCTAATCAATGGAAGTATATTATGAAATATTTAGTTAAATGGGGTGAGTATCTGCAAGCCAAAGGTGCCGCTGATATTATGCGTACACAAATGGGTTGGACATCTGACTATAGTGCTTTTGTTATAGGTGCCTTAGAAATTGATAAAGAAGGAAAGGAACATGAAAGCCCTACTTCTCCCCTTTGTAGAAACGTGGCTACACACTTAAAACGCTCTGGTTCTTATGAAGTATGGCAAGAATCAGCAAATAAATTAAATGCAGAGGGGTTAGAGATTCACGCATTTACAATGTTAGCCGGTTTTGGTTCTACTCTTATGTCTCACACCGCTACTTCAGGTATAACAATATGTTTAACTGGAGATACAGGAGCAGGCAAAACGGCGGCTCTTTTTTCTGCGCTGAGTATATGGGGTGATCCTGACTTATTATCGACAACACAACAGACAACAACAGATAACGCTATGGTTGGACGTTACTTAGCACTACATAATATCCCTTTTGGTTTAGATGAAGTAGGCAACGTAGATGGTAAAGTACTTTCTAATCTTATTCATAAAATATCACACGGAAAAGCTAAACTTAGAATGCAGGCTTCTATTAATGCTGAAAGAGCAACTGAGTTTTCTGCAGCTTTAGTGGCTATGTTTACTTCTAACCATTCATTGTACGATAAACTTTCTATTCTTAAAAAAGACCCTAATGGTGAAGTAGCTCGATTGATAGAGATTCACATACGAAAAGCTAAATTGTTTGTAGACAACCCTACTGAAGCGCGTAAATTGTTTAATCCATTTAACAAAAATTTTGGTTGGGCCGGTCCTGTGTTTATTAAACAAGTAATGCAACATTCCAATGGTGATATAGAAAATAAAATTAATGTTTGGGTTGATAGATTTAAAAAAGATTTTGGTGATAATACTGCATTTAGGTTCTATGAAAATTTAGTTGCTGTAACTATGGTGGCGGGTGAATTTGCGGCGGAAGCGGATATTGTTCATATTGATTTGGATAGAATATATAAACGCATAATTACAGAAATGATAGACATTAGAGAAAATGTAGTAAATAAAAATGAGATTAACTATCAGTCATTGATAGGAGAGTTTATTAATATTAACAATAGCAATATTTTAATAGTAGCGGCGGGACACGTTACTACGGAACCTAGAAATACTTTAGTAATTAGGTTAGATGTGGACAAAAAAGAACTTTGTTTATCTAAAGCTATATTTCGTAAATGGCTTGTAGAAGAAAAAAATGTATCTCCTAAACAATGGATGCAACAAATGAAACAAATTGGTACAGAGGTTGTAGAAAAACGTAAGCGACTGGCAACGAACTGGAAACAAGGTATGGACCAATTTAATATAGATGCTTTTATCATTAATACCGATACTATGAATAAAGATATTATAGGGGTAATTGATCCTGAACTTGCATAATGAACCAGAGTGGGTGTTTCCGTTTGAACAGATGAAGTATGGAGAGAGTTTTTTTATTCCTACGGTAAAGACCTCTAACATGATTTACGCGGCAGAGACTGGAGCTAAAAAAGCAAAAGTAAAAGTAAAAACTTTTGTAACTACCAAAGACGGACACTTAGGTGTCCGAGTCTGGCGCACAGGTTAATTTCATTAATCTATAGATTCACTATCTTTTACTAATTTTCTAATTCTTTTTGTTAAGGGGCTATTAGCATCTACACCAGACCCATATATCTGCTGTCTTAAATTTAATATTGCAGAACGAGAAAGCAAACTTTTTAATTGGTTATCAAACGCTGCTATTTTTTGTCGTTTTAATTCTGGTTTCATGCTTTTATCTTCTTTTATACGTTTTATATCGGCATTATAATTTGATAAAACTTTGCTAAATATATTTATCTGCGTACTAAAGTTAAGTAGCTTTCTTTTTGTAAAATCTTTACTATTTTCTGGTGTTTGACTTAATCTGTTTGCTAATTCTCTATAACCTTCTGTAGGGTTATACCCTGCTCTTTTAGTTAAGTCAGAACTAAAGTTTTTAGCTTGTTTAAGCTGTTCAATCACATCATATATTAATTCTCTAGCCCTAGCATTTTCATTTTCTTTTCTAACAAAAGCTGCATTACCGGGAAACGCGGCTCTTGCATCTCTGTCAGTTTTAGCAGGAGGGGGAGCAATAATATTTTGGTCTTCTAGCAAAGTACCCATACCTAGACCTATCATATTACCTGTAGTACCTAGATACCCCTTTAAAAAATGGTCTACCCAAAGAGGAGAAACATTTGTCATAACACCGAGTTGTTTAGCAAACTCACTAGTAGAACCGTTGTATTGATTTTTTGCATCTATACCTTCCATATATTCTGGTATTATTTCTCTCTCCGTAAATCTACTTCGGTTTGAAACAGCTTCTTCTAAAGGTTGCAAAATAGTAGGAATAAAGTTACCAGCAAGGATTTTATCTGCACTTTTATTTATAGCTTGTCGAAATGCGCGTACGTCTGATCTACCCATTTGTAAATCTAAATAAGCTTCTGGAATTACTTTACCAAGAAGCGCAGTCATGTCAGGACGGACTCTTAGTCTACCTTCAGCGCCCATACCTGGAATGTAATAATAATGCATTTTTTCTAAGTCAGATAAGTTTTTATATTCTTCTTCATCAGAAATAAGCATGTAATACAAAAGAGTCATCATTGTTACTTGCCCTAACCCTGAAGCTAGTTGAGCCGCTGCTACTCCTTTTGAAGTAGGGCTTACTCCTTGAAGTGTAAATACTCTTCCTTGTACAGACAGCGCCTGCAACATAGCTCCACTAAAAGCAACTGTTCTACGAACGGCTGTAACACGAGGGTCAGAACCAGCGCGTTTAAAGTTAATTACTTCTGCTACCTTAGAATATGCCTCTGCTTCATCCCCTACAGTAGCTTTCCATGTAGTTGGTTTACCAGAAGCTTTATTTTTAAAATAATTTTTAATTCGTGTTTCAAACATAACTTGCTCAAAAACAGACTCTCTAATAGAGTTATCTGAAGCCATTGCTATTCTATGTAAAAAACCACTAACAGAAAGTTCTAAAGGTTTAATTTTACCAGCGATTGGCACCTCAATAGCGCTACCTCTAGTTAATCCGGGAACTTTACTTAGCTGCCGTCTAAAAGCATTATATGCACCTAACCAATTAGGGTTATTTTCTATATCATCAGCTGCTTGTAGATGCGCCCAGCCCGATACTAAGCCCAGTTTCCTTGCATCGTCGTGAGTTTTATTCATACCAATCATGGTACCTACAAAGTTTTTTATAACGCGAAGCGGTATTGCAGCGGGAATAAATGTTCCAGAAGAAGTCATAGCACTAATAGCATCTTGAGATAGTTGCGAAAGGCCAAACGCTGGGTACAAAATAATATTTGATCTAAATAAGTTAGATACACTTGCCATCATACTTATGCCCGGAATAGAAATACTTTCAATACCGCTAACTGCCGAAGCAAAATAAGGACTAGAAAATTCATACAAAACCTTTTTTTGTTTGCCCTCTATTACCCGACTCACTTCAACTACATTTGATTCTTTATTTTCAGTAGCTCTGTCTACTTCTCTTACATGTGTAATTCCTGTAGTGTCATTATTTAAATATCTCATTGAGTATTTAATTTTTGCTAGAGCCGCACGATTGATAATACCGCGTGTAATAGTGCTTTGTATAAACCTTTCCATATTGTCAAATACATCTGCAACAGGTTCAAACGAGCCTCTTAATTTATAATATCGCCCGCGTTCTTCTAATCCTTTTTGATTAGTACTATCTCTTGGTTTACCCTCTCGGTAGAAAGGTACAAATACATCTACCATTCCCCCTAAAATTTTTGGGTCTTTTTTAAGCAAGTTTTCAGTAAGAACAAGACCTGTAAGTTCTTCAAATTGTTCTTGTGACATTAATTGATTTTGAACTGCAAATTTAAGAGCGCGGTTTTTAGACGCAATAACCATATCATAGATATTTTCTAAATCTTGTCCATAATCTTCAAAGTATTTTAAATCGCCAACCAAATTTTCTTGTTCGTTATCTACTAATACATAGTTTTTTCTATAATTAATTTTAGCTTCTTGTTCTATAGCATCAGCCTGAGCTTCAAGTGATTCGGCAGCTTCTAAACTTGTACTTTCAATTCTGTTTGCTTCAGATCTTTTACGGTTTGCGTTGTAAATAGCTGTTTGATACTCGCTTAAATATATTTGATTTTGTTTAACTAAATACTCAACACGGCGCGCAACAAATGCCCTTGTTATTATTTCTCGCATTGTTTCAAAAGTAATATTATTTTTCTTAGCTAGATCTCTTGCTAAAAACGTTGCTTTTAATAGACTGGGTAGTGGCATTTCTTTACCCGTAGTTGGATCTGGTTCTGTATCAAAATTTTCAAACATTTGTTTTTTATCAGACCACTTTATTCCCCCATACTCTAGAAAACGTTCAGCTACAGTAGCGGCATGGACTGCTTGTGAAACCGCCATGTCTAACATTACCCTTTTAATTTCTTCAAATGCCTTTCCACTTTCTTTCATTGCTTTTCTAATTGCTGTATTAAGTGGGCTATCAAAACTAAATACGGCTCCACCTATTTTCTGTGCTATCGTAGGCTGTCCGGGTTGGTCAAAGAAAGTTTCTTGTGGTGTTGTGCCCGCTTCTCTGTTGGCATTATTTCTTTTTTGTTCTGGGCTTCTTCTTTTTTCTAGTTCATCCTGTTTGTTTTTATTTTCTTCTGTGTTTTCATTAGGGTCCCTAAAAGCTGCCTGTAGACGGTTTATATCTTGAGGAAGTGATTGGGTATTTTCTTTTTCTTTTATAGCAGTTTTAAGAGAGTGTTGAACTAAATCTTGAATTTGTCTGGCACTAATGTTGTTAACGTTCCAGCCCATACCTAATTTTGCTAAGAAGGCTTTAATGTTAGCAACTACGGTTCGATATAAAGAATTATTAGGTGTGCTTTCGCTTATGTAAGCAATGACCTCGTCAACAAAATAAGGGTCATTAATATTAGCTTCGCCATTTTCAGTAAACTCAGGATAAGCACGAGTAACATAATCAAAAGCGGCGCTGATTTCTTTATCAGAATTTCTTTTACTTTTTAGAGAGGTAACTAACTCATTATATTTTTTTACTCCTAACATTCTTTTTAAACCATAATGAGCACCCACTTCATGTAATAACAATCCTGGTGCTTCTTCTTTGGTTATACGGTTAGCAATAAAATAAGCTTTCCCATTTAGTACAAAAGCTTTTGCGTTAGCAGGGAGAGTAATACCTAAATAGTTGGGTATATTAAGAGTAGCTAAACCTTCTACGCTATCAACTATATTAATAAGCCCGCGTTTTATTCCTTGAGTAATATTCTTACCATATTGATTTGCAAAAGATTCTGTAACAGACTCAATTGTTTCGCCTGTGTTTTCAATAACTTGCCCTGCATCAAGAATAACTCTAGCTTCTTGTTCAGATAAATTAAGATCTGCTCTTATTTTAGCTATAGCTTCTAAACCAGCTACTCTTCTAGTTTCTGCTTGTGCTGGAGTTTCTGCTGGAATCTGAGCTTCTAGGTTTAAAACTTTTTGTTTTGCAACTTCAACATTTCTATCAAGTTTAGCTTTTTTTATTGGGTTTTTTAGTCTTTCGTAGTCTTGCTTTCTTACACTTTCTGCTCTTATAAGTTCGCCTTGCGCCTCGCTAAGTTGTTGCCGTATGTCTTGTGGTGTGTCTTGTGGTGTGTCTTGTTGCGTGTCTATACCTTTTGCAAGTTGAGGTTTATTATCTAGATCTAAATCAGACTGACTATTTTCGTCAAATTTAACTGGAACTACTTTATTAAGTCTATCCTGAGATTCTTTATTTAGACGCTCTTTTTCTAAACGCTCTTTTTCTATGTTCTCATCAAACCTAGTTTGAGTTTCTGCTTCAGCAATTGTTTTAGCTTTCAAAGCATCTTTTTTACTACCAACAAAAATACCCTCTTTTTTTAAACGTTCTGTTACAGTATCTATAACCTCGTTTGTAGCGTTAGGTAAAATTCTATTTAGGCGAGCTTCGGTTATAAATATATCTTTTCTTTTTTTAATGTTATTTATTTCAGTAGCTAATACAGCGTCATATGCTGTGATATCACCAGTTTCTACTATAGTCTCTCCTATAGTTTCTGCTCTAGCTGGAGGCACATATTCAGGATCAAGTTGTTTTTTCAGTTGGTCAATAGTTAACCTAACAGGCTCTTTATTTATTGTAGTAAGCCCTCCGTCTTCTTGAGGTAATAAAGTAGACTCTAAAATATCAATTGCTACTTGTGTTTCACCGGGTTTGGTTAGGTCAATATTTTCTAGCGTTTTATTAGCAGAACTGTTTTCTGGTAATCTAAGTAAAGTCCTTCTTATATATTTTCCAAAGGTTTCTACAGGTCCTACACTAAATTCTTCTTGTATATTCTGAACAGCTGCAGCTTCTCTGCTTGTATTAGTATCACTAGCTGCTCTTTCTCTACGTTGTCCAGAACGGTCCTTATCACGTGCGGCTTCCTCTTTAATTTCTTGTTCTAGTTTTTCTTTTGTTTGTGCTTCAACTTGTTTATTCCTTGCAGATATTCCTCCTGCAACACCGTAAGGAAGAACTCCAACGAACCCAGCTGCAAATGAATCTAAATATTCTGTCAGCGCTTCTTTATCAGACAGAGGTAACTCTGCACCATATCTTTCAATTGCAGATTGAATTACTTCTGTTACACCACTTTGTGTACTAAGTTTACCCGTGCTTATGGCAGTAGCAAGTAAAGCATTTCTTGTTTTAGGGTTAGCATTGCGAATAGTTTTACCAAGCGCGGCAAACAACAGTTGATCTGTTAGTCCATGAACTGCACCTAATGTAGCTAATTTTGCTGCGGGGAGTTCTTTAATAAGGTCTAGTTGTAACTGTGGATCAGGTTCATTTTTAATAGCCTCGTGGATAGCACGACCATAAACTTCTCCTTGACCGTACCGTTGTAATACTGTTTGTGAACCAATAACGTTACCAAGACGTTTTCTAAACAAAGCCTGCGTCTTTGGCTCTGATAGTTTTCTTGTAATAATTTTGTTAGCTTCTATTTTTGCGTCCGCTTTATTAAGTGGGGCATAACCTTTTGCTGCTCGTTTTTTATTAATTAATGCAATTTCTTTTTTTACGTCCCCTTTAAAAGCCCCTCGCGTTACAACTTTTTTTATGTAGTTACTTGCTTTTCTTATTCCTTTTGCTGCATCAACAGCCGTGCTAACTGCAGCTGCAGCTCCTGTAACAGGGTTAGTAGCCGCTGCAAGTTTTCCTGCGGTTTTAGTAGCAATTTTCTTTAGTGCTGGAGCTGTCTTACTACCCGTCTTCTCAGCAATTTTGCCAACCCCAAACCCAGTTGCAACAGCCTCAGCTATCATAGGTATAAGAGCACCTATTTGATAAGGAACAAAATCAAAAAATACTTCGTCTATACCTTCTTCCCAAGCACCACTAAAAGTATCAGACTTTTTAATACCTATTTTTTTTCTTCCTTCTTCAGCTCGCTGAACCATTGCCATGCCTTCTTGAATTAAGGCATCGCCTGAACCTTCTTCAGCTCTGTCACGAGCTATCCCCGCTGCGGCCATAGAGGCCCCAGTAACATCTTTTGTGGTTTGTAACCCCTGTCCAAAACCCCGAAATATACCAGTAGGAAGAAAAAAAGATTCTCTGTCTTGTTCTGCTTCAGATATGTAACCAAACTCATCACGAGCATCAGAAGCGGGTGGGGTGTCTGCAGGAGATGCAGGGGAGAAAGATTCTTCAGCAAAATCATCAATCGTAAATTTTTGTTGAGGTGCAGGTTGAGGTGCAGATAAGAAAGATTCTTCAGCAAAATCATCAATCGTAAATTTCTGTTTAGGTGCAGATGAGAAAGATTCTTCAGCAAAATCATCAATCGTAAATTTTTCAGCCATAAATCGTTCTACCTTTTAATCTACATCTAATTCAAGGTTTTCGTCTATAAGTACAAGTTTACCGTTTTCATCTTTAGTATATTTTCCTGGCTCTATTTTTCTCCCTGCTTTCTTAGAATATGCTTTTGCATCATTTGGGCCAATATTAACTTCGAATTTTTTTCTTCGCGCTGCCTGAACTTGTTCTGGTCCTGTACCGCCGCCCATAGGTTGAGGGTATGGTTCTTTTATATCTATAGCTCCTAACCGTTGCCCTATAATATGGGCTAAAAGTTTCGCCTGATATATACCTTTAGCTACATAATTATCTCCAAAGAAAGACTGTAGATCTAGTCCTTGTTCAGAATTTAAGAGTTTAATCATTGTTTCCTGCGCGTCTGCAATTAAAGTATTACCTTTTCCCGCTGCAGCTTTTAGCCCAGCATAATAATCTTTTAGAAGTGCTATATACTGCTCTTCTCTTACTTTTTTGTATCCTTCGTATTTTTCATAATCTTTTTCTAATCTATTGTAATCGCCTTCTGCATAACTTAAAGCATTTTGCTCCATTTGTAGATCTGCTAGTTGAATTTGTGCATCTCCTTCCATAAAGGCAGTGACTGCACCCAGAGCAGAATCAGAAGCTGCCTGCACAAAATTAGTGTTATCACTAGACGCTAAAGCTAAGAAACCTTTCAAAGCTGCCAGCGGTGCATTTATACGTCTACGCTTGTCATTTGCTGCTTGCTGCATAGCTTGTAAAGAAGCTTGTCTTGATTCTATACCTGTTCTATCTAAGCCAAATGTTTTTCTTTGGTCTTCTATGCGTTCTTTATATTCTTCTGCAGTTAAACTGTCTGGTGCACCAAATACTTTGCTCATTTGTTCAGGATCAAAATCACCATACTCTTTTATTTTATCAAGTACGTTTCTCCTAGAAAGCGTTGTTTCTGCGGCTTTATAATCATCTTCTGTTGCTGACGCTTCAAGATCTGCATCGACTTGTTCTTTGGTCATATTCATGCCTTCTACACGAGCTTTTTCCGCTCTTAAAGAGTCAGATTCTGCTAGTTTAGTTTCTATCGCTGTCCTAGACGCTCTGTTTTCTTCCTCCTTTTTCTGTGCCTTACCTGCAGGAGTCAATACTTCATCCCTTAGAATAAAGTCTTCGTCAGCTGGATTTTCTGAAGTTGTTGGCCCAACAAAAGGTGCTACACTTTCATCAATGTCTGCATAAAATTGTTTTATGTCTTCTATAGAGTCTGGTGTAACTTCTGGAGAATCTCCAGGAGCGTTTATGTTAAAGCCACCTCTAAGGTTATCGGAAAAAATAACCTGCTTATCACCTAATTCTTCATTTTCTTCTGCTTGTCTTTGGAATGTTGCACCAGGAGAATAGTCATTACGCCGATATTGAGCTATACCTCCCTCAATGGCAGGGTTACTAACCATACCAGCGTCACTTAATATCTGGTCTCTTGCAGCTTGAATCCCGGTGTCCCCTCCTATACTCTCATTATATGTTTTATCAAAAAACCGTCTATCAAGTAAGCCATCTGCAGCTAAACGATCTATTCTTATATCGTCTTCTACTATATTTAGATCTTTATTACCTAAATCATAATAAGGCAGATAATCACCTACACCCCCTCCCACTGCATAGCCTACAATACCGCCTTGTGCCATACCTATATTCTGTGGGTCATTAGCTGCAATACCGGTTTCTGCAATAGTATCTGTAATAATTTCTTCTTGTGGCATACCTTGTGGCATACCTTGTGGCATACCTTGTGGCATACCTTGTGGCATACCTTGTGGCATACCTGTTGCTATTCCCGTAGAAGCCATAGCTTCTTGTACTATCTGTTCTGCTATTGGTGGCTTGTCTGCCTCTTGTGCCTGAGCTTTTGTTTCATTTGCTTTCCGGCGTTCTATTTCACCTAATATCATATATGAAGGCACAATACTCTTTTTTGCTAATTTTTCTTCTTCAGTCAGAGGAAGAATACCGCGCTCAGCCTGTTGACGACTAGATAGCCCATAACCACCCATTCTATCCATAGATTTACTCATAGGTATATCCATAGGTCTAGGTTCTTGTACATAAGAAATAAGTTGTTCTTCTGTAAGACCTTTTAACATATCTAACATTTTAAGTGGGTTAGTTATCACGATTGTTGGCCTCCAAATTGTTGAGCAAGTGAAAGAGCACTAAGTCCTGCTCCACCTACACCTATAAGAGACTGAGCTAAACTAGGAGTTGGAGCATAAGATCTTTGGGTGCTACCTAAAGCAGAAGCATTACCTCGTAGAATATCAGATTGATAGGCTAACAAAGACCTTTCGTAGTTTTGTGCTTCCATAAACTCTTGGTAATCAATGTTATCAAGTTCTTGTTGTAAAGCTTGTTCTTGCGCAGCGGTAGTTGCTTGTGCTTTGAGTCTTTGAAGATTTGCTCGTTGTGTATCAGAAGCTAAAGCTCCAGTTTTAGCTGACCCTTCCATTCCTGCTTGTAGTCCTGCAAGACCTAAATCTTTCTGTTGTTGTATAGCAAACTGTTCGCCTTGTTGTCCAAGTCTTCTTTGATCCATGTTAGCTTGTAAATTCTGTTGCTCCGCTGCCATCTGTGCAGTTCTATCAGCACCAAATTGTTTTTGTGCATTTTCAAAAGCTGATTGTGAACCTTGGGCTTGAATTTTACCAAGTTGAGTGGCTAAATTTCTATCACCTTCACTAGACATTAGAGCTTGTCTGCCACCACCAAAAGTACCGCGTCCTATACTGCCTAACGCCTGTTGGTTTTTTGTTATATCAGCCTGTCTTCTAGCCTCGGCTAACTGTACATCAGTAACATTTTGTTGATAAGGACTCATGTACTGTGCAGCTTGTTGATTACCAAAGGACTGAGGTGTAGCTACACCTAAGTTAGCAAGAGCATTAGGGTTATAATTTAAAGCGCTTGTTATGCCAGTTTGCGCCGCACCCAGTCCTAAATTTGTACCCTGTTGTAAACCTGCTTGGGAAGTAGCAAACCCACCGGGAGTCTGCAATCCACCAATTTGGTCTTGTATTGATAGTTGTTCGCCGGTAAACCCAGCTACTCGGTCTCCTTCATAAGGAGTATAAGATTTAACCCCTGTAACTGCTCCAGAAGCGTCTGTAGTATATGTTTCCTTACCCGACTGTTTTAGTAGTTCTTCATAGTAAGGCTGTGCATATTCAGGTAAGTTAGTTGTAACCGATTTAGTTTCCGAAGGACCAGAAGAACCACCACCTTTAAATTCTAGTAACCCTGTTCTTGCATTGATAGTACCTGAACCACCAACGGCTCTAAGTAATGCAACTTCAAAAGAGTTAACATGAGCTAATGCGGTATCACCCTCATCTCCCTTAGAAGCTATATCGGAATATAGATTCTTGAGTGCCCATACTTTAAATTTGTTTGGTAATAGCTTTAGTACATTCATTTTTGTTTCCCTACTGGTAATTCATATAATGTATATCTAGAAACATAACCATCTTTTTCCCACATTTTCTTCCAACCGGGTCTGCCGTATGATTCTATTACATCGCAGTTATTATCTTTTGCAAAGTTTTGAAATGTTTCCAAGCCTTTGTGCCCCCATTTTTTAAATTCATCTCCTCCTACAAAGTGCATAGTAAGAGTTTTTAATCTAGGAAACTGAATAATCTCGGTAACACCAGCTCCATAAATTTTATCTTTATCAAATGCGATCCACAATTGTTGTGCGGTGTCGGGTTTAGTTAATGCTTCTTTTATATCTTCTGCTAAGAACCTACCATAAGTATACTCTGCAGCGCGTTCCATATGTTTTTTTACTCTGGGCCAAATCTCATCAATGTGATCTGTTGGCACTAAGGAAATATGCATTACGCAAGTGCACCTAACCCACCACCCATTGGCATATATTCTTCTACATCAATCTCTTTAATCTGTTCTCTCTGACCTGTAGATGCTTCTCGAATATCCCCTAGCATTTTATAAAATCTTTTAGCGCCTGCTTCTGACGAACCATTACCAGCGAAAGAAACAACGTCAGCAGGAACTACAAACTCTCCTTCGGATAATGCAGCGGGTTGTGTTTCATCAATAGTAGCTGCAATACTGTCACTCATACCATCGCGTTCTGTTGATATAACCTCAGTTTCTGATCCTTCCATAACCGCTGGTACACCTCCGCCTTCTAAGTAACCACC
>PAUP01000066.1 GCA_002712765.1 Cytophagaceae bacterium
ACAGCAACTACGCATAAAAACAGAATTACCCTATTTATTTGGGAGTCCATTAGGCGCCAGCGCCGAGCTTTACCTGTTTAGAAAAGACACCACCTTTTCTGAAACTACCCAACAAGCCAAATTGTATTATCAACTAAGAGCAGCTTCTAGAATAGAACTAGGTTACAAATACAAAACGTCAGACAATCTACTTGACGTGAGTGACACACCAGACGACCTGACAGACTACAGCCTAAATGCGTTAACAGCAGGCCTGAATCTCCAACGAAATCAAAACAACTACCTCTTCCCTATCAAGAGCATCCTAAGTGCAACAGCCGAATTTGGCAAACGAAAAACAACCTTGAACACACAAGACCAGATCGGAGCCACACTTTTGGCAAGTAACATTTTTAAATTAAACCAGACCAATCAAGTATATATCCGATCAAATACGCAGCTATTAGCATCAGACAACTACGTCACCAATGAACTATTTCGCTTTGGCGGAATAACCAGTATACGAGGTTTTGAAGAGAATAGCATCTTTGCCAATTTGACCACAGTCTTGAATACGGAGTACAGATATGTCATAGGCAATAGCGCCTACATACACAGTATTATTGATGCTGGATACTTTGAAAATGAACTACTTAATTCAAAAACTAGGCTCTTTAGCATAGGTTTTGGAGCTGGACTACGCACCAAGGCTGGAATCTTCAAAATAAATATCGCCAACGGAAAAAGTGAGAAAAATCCTTTTAAATTTTCCAACACAAAAGTACACCTGCAACTCGAGACACGCTTCTAAATACGGCATACATCGGCGTTTAGGAGATCTTAAAAAAAAACTAAATTTTAGGAACAAATAGTTGTGTAATTAACTTTTTATTGTGATTTTTGGCATTGGCTAATTCAAATAATTTATAAAAATGAAAACAAAGTTTAGTGGAATTTTAACGCTATTGCTAGCGTTTGTAGTGCAAGTTTCGTTTGCACAAACAACAGTTTCCGGAACGGTTTCTGACACGAATGGACCATTGCCTGGGGCAAATGTCATTGTGGAAGGGACGTCAACTGGAACTCAAACAGACTTCGATGGTAACTTCTCAATCACAGCATCACCTAGTGATGTCCTTGTGTTTAGTTACGTTGGGTACAAAACTCAAGAAGTCCCAGTAGGTGCGCAAAGCACATTTAACGTCGTCTTACAACCTGACAACGTGCTAGAAACGGTAATCGTAACTGCACAAGGTATTAAGAGAGAAAAGAAAGCGTTAGGTTACGCTGTAACAGAAGTAGCTTCTGAAGAAATCGAGAACCGCACCGAAGGTGATGTAGCTCGTGTTCTTTCTGGAAAAGCTTCTGGGGTAGCAATTACTTCTCAGAGTGGTACTTCCGGATCTGCAACAAACGTTGTAATTCGTGGGTATACTTCTATTAACGGAAGTAACCAAGCCTTATTCATTGTAGATGGTGTTCCTTTTAGTAGTGACACTAACTCACAAGGTAACTTCGCTAACGGTAACAACGGTTCTTCACGTTTCTTGGATCTCGATCCAAACAACATCGAAAGCGTGAACATCCTTAAAGGTCTTGCAGCTGCCACATTATATGGTACGGCTGGACGTAACGGGGTAATCGTAATTACTACCAAAGCTGGTAGCGCTCGTAAAGGAGTTAAGAAAACGGAGATCACAATCAACCAGTCTTACTTCGTAAACGAAATCGCTTCTCTTCCAGATTACCAAGATAAATTTGGTGGAGGTTTTGACCAGTCTTTTGGATGGTTCTTCTCTAACTGGGGGCCTGGATTTGCTCCTGATGGTGTTGCTGGTTACTTGAATGACCCTGCTGGAGTTATTGATGAAAACGGAACGGTGCCTCACCCATACGATACACAAGCTGCATTTAACGGATCACGTGGTGATGAGTTTGCAGGTGTACGTTATGACTGGAGACCTTACGACAGTGTTGAAAACTTCTTCCGTACAGGTGGAGTAAGCAATACTTCTGTAAATATTAACGGAAGTGATTCTGAAGGAAAAGTTAACTATAACTTAAACTACGGTCACTTAAATGATAGAGGTTTCTTACCTGGTAACACTTTACGTAGAAATAACCTTACTATTGGTGGACGTGCAGTTTTAACTAACAAGTTTACTATCGCTGGTACAATGAGTTTTGCGAGAACTAACTTTACATCTCCTCCAGTAGCAGCCTCTTTAGGTAATGGTACTACAGGTCTTTCTGTATTTGGAAATGTATTCTTTACACCTCGTAACGTAGATTTAATTGGTCTTCCTTTTGATATTCCAGAAACTGGAGGTTCATTGTACTACCGTAATGGTAATGACATCAACAACCCAATCTGGTTAACACGTAACTCTAAGAATGAGCAGTTGACAAACCGTGTATACGGAACAGCTACACTTACATATGCTTTCAACGATAACTTAACAGCAACTTACCGTGCAGGTCTTGATTTTTACAACGAAAGAAACTCTTTCTACGTAAACAAAGGAGGTGTACTTGGTGCTGCTGTAGATGATATCAACGGGGTATACCAAACTTGGGATAACAACAACCGTATCTGGGATCACTACTTCTCTGTAAACGGAGATTACGATCTTTCAGAAAAAATTGGTTTAACGTTTATTGGAGGTGCAACTTCTCGTTCAGTATTCTTTGATCAGCAAGGTGTAAACAGTGTTGGCCAAATTGTATTTGATGTACTGAGACACTTTAACTTCTTACAACAGACTCCTCGTCAGTTTACTACTTTCCAAAACATCGTTGGTGTTCTTGGACAAGCAGATATTGATTATGACAACTTCGCGTTCTTAACCTTAGCTGCTCGTAATGACTGGGTTTCTAACTTACCTACAAACAACAACTCACAATTCTATCCATCGGCTAGTGTATCTTTCTTACCTACCGCTGCATTTGACGGATTGAAGAGTGATGCGTTAAATTACTTGAAAATACGTGCTGGTATCGGTACTTCGGCAGGATTCCCTGGTGGTTTCCCAGCAGTGAATACTGTAAACCAAGCAACTAATACATTTATCGATCCTTTTGGAGGTGGTAACATTACTACGAACAACGTAAGTGCTTTTAGAGCTAATCCAGATTTAAAGCCTGAGCTTATCTCAGAATTTGAAGTTGGTTTTGATACGCGTCTTTGGAAAAACAGAATTAGTTTAGATGTTTCTTACTTTGATCGTTCTACTGATGATCTTATTGTATTCAAACCTCTTTCTCCTTCTTCTGGATTTACTACTACACAAGCCAACATTGGTAAGGTAGAAGGTGATGGTATCGAGGTTGACTTAGGTGTTGATATCTTTAAGAGCGAAAGCAACGGTTTTAACTGGAACTCTCGTATTAACTTCACACAGTCTGAGCAAATCGTTACTGAGCAGGATGATGATCAAATCGTATACGCAGGATTCGGAAACTTAGGTAATGCCGCTCAAAAAGGTGAGCAGTTAGGTGTTATCGTAGGAGATAGAATCTTACGTGATGACAATGGTAACTTTGTTGTTAACGCAGCAGGTAACTATGTAACCGAGCCTAACATCACACTTCCTGATGGTCGTAACGTTCAGCCAATCATTGGTAATCCACAGCCGGATTATGTAATGAACTGGATCAACACACTTTCTTACAAAAACTTTAACTTAGGATTCCAATTTAACCATACTAAAGGTGGAGATATTTATGCTTCTACTATATCAGTATTGTTAGGACGTGGTCTTATTGTTGAAACTGAAGATCGTGAGAACACTTACATCCTTCCAGGTGTACAACAAGACGGAACGCCAAACCAAGTTCAGATTAACAACTCACAATACTACTTCTCAAACGTATTATTTGGCCCATCTGAATTACAAGTCTATGATGGTTCTGTATTAAGATTACAGGAAGTATCTTTAGGATACACATTCCCATCAAAAATGCTAGAAAAGACTCCTTTTGGATCTGTTAGTATTACGGCTAGTGGCTTTAACCTTTGGTATGATGCATATAACACTCCTGATGGAGCAAACTTTGATCCTAACGTAGCTGGGGTTGGTGTAGGTAACGGTCGTGGATTCGACTTCTTAAATGGACCTTCTTCTCGTCGTTACGGAATCAGTGTTAAAGCATCATTCTAATAAAAACATTATAAAATAACAATTATGAAAAAAACATTCAAATTCATAATGGCTTTGGTTATTACGAGTTCGACTTTGTTTTACTCTTGTGAAACAATAGAGTTAGAACAAATCGACAACCCAAACGCCTTAACTACAGCTGATCCTGATTTATTGCTTAATTCAATTCAGCTAGCGTACTCCAGTAACATGACGGTACACAACAACTTTGGTGAAGACCTTACGCGTATCAGTTATTTTGCAGGTAGAGATTACTTTGCTGGAATTACTGGTGGAAGTTTAAATGGAAACTGGAACAGATTGTACAGTAATATTTTGATCAACACTGCGGAGATCGAAAAGATTGCTGCTGAAAATCCTGAAGTAGATTTGAGCTTTAACATTGGCGCTGCCAAAGCTATGGCTGGTCACGCACTTCTCTTAATGGTAGATTACATTGGTGATATTCCATTTTCTGAAGCCGTAAACCCTGATGAGTTCCCTGATCCTTCTTTAGATGATGGTGCTTCTGTTTACACAGCTGCTCTTGCTTTGTTAGACCAAGCTTCTGCTTTGATGTCTTCTATTTCAACCGATGAGCAAGTTGAAGCTATTACAGCAACAGATATGTTCTATGACGAAGATCCTGCAAAATGGGTTCGTATGATCAATTCTGTTAAAATGAAAGCTGCTTTAACAACTGGTGATTTAGCTACCTTTAATGCAATTGCAAACGGTGGTAACTTTATCGCAAGTACTGAAGACGATTTACAATTACAGTATGGTACTAATCTATTAAATCCAAATACTCAGCACCCTGATTATTTTGCAGATTATACACCATCTGGTGCTAACATTTACCAGTCTAACTGGTTGATGAACTATATGTTAGAGAATGATGATCCAAGACTTCGTTACTACTTCTACCGTCAAGCTGCATGTACTCCTGGAGCTTCATGTCAACCAGAAGGTGATGGTGAAACGATCTCTTGTTCTTTAGAAACTCCTCCAGTTCATTATATAGAAGGTGGATTTACTTTCTGCTTCTTAGAAGATGGATACTGGGGTCGTGATCACGGTGATGATGACGGTATCCCGCCAGATTCTTTCTTTAGAACTGCTTCTGGAGTATATCCTGCCGGTGGATTGTTTGATGATGATTCATTTGGTACAGTAGGTCTTAACTTAGGTGGCGTTGGAGCTGGTATTGAGCCAATCATTTTGGCTTCTTACGTAGACTTTATGAGAGCTGAAGCTGCTTTAGCAGGAGGAAATCCTGGTGCTGCTGCTGGCTTCTTACAAGCTGGTCTTGAAAAGTCTATCGCCAAAGTACAATCTTTCGGAGCTCTTGACGTAAACAGAGATTCTTCTTTTGAGCCTACAGATGATGCTGTAGCTGATTTTATCGCTGCTCAAGTTGCTGCTTTCAATGCTGCGACTGGCGACGATCGTTGGGATGTATTAGCACAACAGTACTGGGTAACTATGTACGGAGGTGGTGCTGAAGCATACAACTTCTACAGAAGAACTGGATACCCAACTACACTACAGCCTAATATCGAGCCAAATCCAGGAGGATTCCCACGCTCTTTCCCTTATGCTAATGGTGCTGTAAACGCGAATCCAAACATCGCTCAGAAGCCAAATCAAGCTGTACAAGTATTCTGGGATAATAACCCTCCTTCTGCAGCAGACGGTGGTTTCCCAGTTGCAAACTAATTTTTAAAACGTTTAAAAGATTATGAAAAACATATTTAAATATTTCGCAGTTTGTGCCGTACTAGTAGGAATGGTATCCTGTGACGATGATGAACAGAACGTAACCGACCTCGTGCAGGAAACTGTAGAGAGAGGGGCTGTTCTAAGAACTACTGCAACATTCTCTAATGAGTTCCCTATTGGGGATACTGATGCTCTTTTCTCTGTCGAGATTGAAGAACAAGATGTTGAAGGTGGTGACTTACTTGAGAGTGTTGATGTATACATCACTTATAAAGACGGATCTCCTGATGCAGGAGATTCTTCAGGAGGAATTTTTGATGAGGTTTTCGCAAGAAACATTCCTGCATCAGAGTTCTCTCCAGGTCCTTTTGGATTACCAAGAACTACGTTGACTATTTCATTTGCTGAAATGCTTGCCTTAGTAAACTTAACCGATGACCAAACTTTTGGTGGTGATAGTTTTACTACACGTCTTGCTTTGAACTTGACAGATGGTCGCACTTTTTCTTCAGACAATGCCGGTGGTATTATTACAGGTGGATTCTTTAATTCTCCTTTCCAATACATCACACCAGTAGTTTGTCCTGTAGGTGAAGAAGAGTTTGTTGGTGACTACACCATTACAAATGATACTACTGGAGTACTTGGATTCAATGTATTTGCAGAAGGAGCTACTGTTACTTTATACATTCCAGAAGAAGCTACATCTGTAGATCGTGCCTTTGATTACCAATATCTTCCAGATGCTGGTGTAGGACAAGATCCTGTAGACTTCGAAATCCAGTTTGTTTGTAACAATGTAATTGTACCAGACGGTCAAAACACAGGGCTACAATGTTCTAGTGGTTTGACAGTAGGACCTGCTCCTGACGGATCATTTGGTTCATACACTACTGGTGATGATTCTACTTTCACTATCCGTTTTACGGATAACACAGGTAGTGATTGTGGTGAAGGACCGTTAAACGTTCAAGCTACTTTAACTAAGCAATAGAATATTCTATTATTTATATAGAAAAGCTGCTTCTTACGAAGCAGCTTTTTTACTTTTATACCCATTGTTATGTACTGATTTATAATCATTTTTTGTGTGCACCTACTCTTGTCGAGTTGCACACAAACACAAAACAAAGACTTAACAGCAACTGCACTGCTCTCTAAAACCATGGAAGCACATGGAGCAGAAGCTTTTTATGACTCTCAAATCGAATTTTACCATGACATCTCAAAGTATACTGTAAACTACAGCCGTGAAGGCAGAACGAATAATAGCATAGAACGTCAGGTCAACAATATTGACTACATGGCAACATATAACAACGGTCTTATGCAGTATTACATCAATGATAGTTTGCAGCCATCTACTTCGTATAACAACAAAATCTTAAATACAAGACTGGATGCATTTCTATATACTTTTTCAATCCCACATGTATTTAACACCAATGACGTCAATGCTTCCTTACTCGCAGACGCTACAATAAATAAAAAAACGTACCATAGCCTAAACATCAAGTTTAAGGAGATTGAAGGTGTATATGATGACCACTTTATCCTCTACATCGATCCAGGAACTTACCTTATCAAGTACATGGCCATAGATCATCTGATAACCGGAGAAGTTAAACAGTTTAGAAGATATGTCAATTTTCGAACCATTCAGGATATTGTCTTTGCAGACTACTACATTTTTACGCCATCCGAAAATTCTGTCGAGTTGCATCAATTGTTTGAGCGTTTTAACAGCCGTGATATTTCAGAAAAAGGACAGGTGATTTTAGATTCTATTAGGATTACTCCAGCAAACAAATAGCGAAAGATTCTTATCGTATTCGTATCTTGCACCCATGGAGAATAAGTTGCAGATACATGGTACCAGAGCCATTATAGAAGCCATACAGGCCGGAGAAGACATTGATAAGATATTTTTACAACGAGGTCTTAATAATGCCCTTACAAGCGAGCTAAATACCCTTATCAAGAAACATGGAATTAATTTTTCTTACGTCCCTGTAGAAAAGCTCAACAGATTGACCCAACGCAATCACCAAGGAGCCGTCGCCAACCTCTCTCCTATTTCATTTCACAACTGTGAAACGCTTATCGATACTACAATCGCCAAAGAAAAACAACCGCTATTTATCATTCTAGATCAATTATCGGATGTTAGAAATTTTGGAGCCATCATAAGAACCGCAGAGTGTACCGGTGTTCACGGTATTATTATTGCCAAAAAAGGCGGAGCTCCTCTCAATGGTGTGGCGGTTAAAACATCGGCTGGTGCTGCCTTTAATATCCCAATTGCCAAGGTAGACCACATCAAAGATGCTATTTACTACCTTCAAGGTTCGGGCGTACAGGTGGTAGCCGCTACCGAAAAAAGTGAAACTCTCGTCTATGACTTGGACTATTCTGGACCTACCGCTATTGTTATGGGAAGAGAAGACAGTGGGGTGTCTTCTGGTGTTTTAAAAATCGTCGATCACAAGGCAAAACTGCCTTTACAAGGTGATATTGCCTCTTTAAATGTTTCTGTGGCTTGTGGTGCTATGTTATATGAAGTGGTACGCCAGCGCCTATAAAGAGTCGGCTTCTGTATCCTCCTTAGTAGGTTTAAACACATAATTCACCTTTACATTCACCGTTTTGGAAGGCTCATCACTTTGAGTTTCTTCAGCTTCAGGATTGCCATCCGGAAATTCAATAAAGTTACCATCGGCATCAAAATGCCTCATAAAAGGATCTTCTTCTTCATTATAATCTGCTGTTTCCCATGTGTATTTTTGGGGTCTCGGCATGCTTTCGCGAAAGCGCAACGCCAACAATCCACCTGCCAAAAATCCAGCGAGATGACCCTCCCAAGACACACCTTCTTGTAACGGCATCGTACCCCAAATAAGACTTCCGTATAAAAATACAACCACCAGTGATAGGGCAATAAGACGTTTGTGTTTGGCAATAATCCCTTTAAAAAATAAAAAAGCCACCAAACCGTAGATTACTCCACTCATCCCTATATGGTATGAAGGTCTCCCGATGGCCCAGGTACCCAATCCGCTTAGCAGCACGATGACTAACAATACTTTCCAAGCAATGGGTCTATAAAAATAAAAAAGCGCCATGCTAAGCACCAAAAGCGGCATGGTATTATGCCAAAGATGGGTTATCCCCGAATGAATAAACGGCGAAAACAATACACCTCGCAGCCCCAACCCTGTTCTTGGTCTTACCCCCCATTTTGTAAAGTCAAGCCCAAAATTGAGTTCGACCGAGAAAACCGACCAAATCAATAACACAAAGAGCATTGGGTATATAATTACGCCTATACTAAACTGAAATGGCTCATGCTTTTTTGACATCGTACTTTTTTCTAAAACAGCTGTATGCAAATGAAGTTCCAAAATTACATTAGTAGTAATATTGTCATTGTTGCCCTGCAAAATACTTATTTTTACACCATGAATGCACCTCTAGCCGAACGTTTGCGTCCTACTACTTTAGATGACTATCTGAGCCAACAGCATTTGGTAGGGCCTGAGGGCTCGCTGACTCAAGTCATCAAAGCTGGGGTTATCCCTTCGCTTATCCTTTGGGGCCCCCCGGGTATAGGAAAAACTACCCTAGCCAGTATTATAGCGACTACTTCAGAACGTCCATTTTACACCTTAAGCGCCATTAATAGTGGGGTTAAAGATGTACGCGAGGTGATCGAAAAAGCCAAGCAAAGCGGCGGCTTATTTACTCAGAAAAACCCCATCTTGTTTATTGATGAGATACACCGTTTTAGTAAGTCGCAACAAGATTCACTGTTAGGAGCTGTAGAAAAAGGCTGGGTAACCTTAATAGGTGCCACTACCGAAAACCCTAGTTTTGAAGTCATTCCTGCCCTACTGTCGCGCTGTCAGGTGTATATCTTAAAACCTTTTGACAAAGCCGATTTAGAAGCGCTCTTAAAGCGTGCCATTACTACTGATGAGGTGCTCTCAAAAAAACAGATAGACCTTCAAGAAACAGAGGCCTTGCTCAGATTAAGTGGTGGTGATGCGAGAAAATTGCTCAATATTTTTGAACTAATCGTAACCACAGAAACCTCCGAAACAGTCACTATCACTAACGACATGGTACTGTCAAAGGTTCAACAAAACACGGTACTTTACGACAAAACCGGAGAGCAACATTACGATATTATCTCGGCGTTTATAAAATCGATTAGAGGCAGTGATCCTAATGCTGCTGTTTATTGGTTAGCCCGTATGATTGAAGGTGGTGAAGACGTCAAATTTATCGCAAGACGGCTTATCATCTTGGCTTCAGAAGATATTGGTAATGCCAATCCTACTGCCTTGGTCGTAGCCACCAATTGTTTTCAGGCAGTGACCGCCATAGGGTATCCAGAAGCTCGCATTATCTTGAGCCAATGCGTCACCTATCTCGCGGCCTCGGCCAAGAGTAATGCAGCCTACATGGCCATTGGTAAGGCCCAAAAACTCGTAAGAGAAACTGGCGATCTTCCCGTGCCACTGCCGTTGCGCAATGCCCCTACCGAGCTTATGAAAGAGTTGGGCTATGGCGATGCGTATAAATACTCACATGATTATCCTGGCAATTTTGCTGCTCAAGAATTTTTGCCCGAGGCAGTCGCCAATACCAAACTCTACGATCCAGGCCAAAATGCACGTGAAAATGCGCTTAGAGCATTTCTAAAGGCGCGCTGGCAAGACAAATACAACTATTAATTAGGGGTCTCTACTTGGGTATAAACCTGCACGGCAGCGTTGTTAACACCTATTAAGGTATAGTCTTCTCCCAGTCCTTGATGAGAAAACTGAAGCACACTTTTGGCATTGCCATCTACATAAAGCCCTTTATTTGCGGGATTGACAGCCGTATAGCCGTCTTTCCCATTAGATACTAAAAGCATTCCTGATCCCGTATCATATCGTGGGGTTTCCACTTCGGCTTCATAAATATTACCAAGTACCAAAAGATCTTCAAAACCATCGGCGTTGTAATCTTGGGGATGTATGGCCAATATAGGTGCTGTCTGAGACATAGCAGGTAGCGATGTTATCTCAAATCCTCCTTTAGCATTATTGAGTAAGAGTATAGAGCTAAATGTGGTAACTTCCTTTTGATAGGCGTCGGTGAGTTTATCGCCATAAATATCACTTAGGGTAGCATTGGCAAACTCATTATAGGTTTTGAACTTATCCGAAATAAAGGGCATTTGCTGGGTAGAGCACTCTTTACCCCGTGCCGGGACATAATTGCCGTTGTATTGGCTACTCAACACCAAATCCCAAGTGCCATTATCGTCAAAATCGTTGGCAAAGACTTTAAACGGCTTTTTCTGACTCGCTTTATATTTGACATTGGCGCCAATATTCCCAACCACATAATCCGGAAACCCATCTTTATTGAGATCGGTTTCTGAGATGGTAAACCACCACCCCTTTTGAGTATCTAAACCATAACTTGCCGATACATCTTCAAAACGGCCCTGACTATTCTCGAACATGCCTATATGACTCCACTCGCCTACCGCCATAATATCGTTATCGCCATCGCTGTCAAAATCTGTGATTAAAAATGAATTAATAATCCCAAAATCTAACAAGCCGGGAGCCACCTTGGCAGTAACATCGGTAAAGACGCCATCGTCATTTTGTAACAGCACCGAAGATGCACTTACTGGAAAATGTTTGGGTCTAATTCTATTCCCTACAAGCACATCCATATCGCCATCATTATCGTAATCTATTACTTTGACAGCCTTACTACTGGCCGCATCGGCTCCTAGCAAGGTCGAGCTAAACTGCCCCTGTCTATTGATATACAATCTGTTTCTGTAGGTAGAAGCCCCTTCTTTTTGGGCATTACCACCGCTTACTACAATGAGATCTTGATCCTGATCACCATCTATATCCACAAAGATGGATTCCATATCCTCAAAGTTGGCGTCGGCTGTAAAGGCAGCTTGTTTTGATTGGGTAAAACCGCTGGCTGTTTGTAAAAATAGAGCACCAGCTTGTCCGGCTGCCCCTCCGATATAAATATCTTCTAATCCATCACCATTGGCATCGCCTTTTGATAGCGCAGGCCCCATAGTAGATTGCTTATAGGGCAATAATACTTCGAGTGCAAAATCATTATAGGTATTTTCTGTATGAGTAAAATCTAGTCCGTTTGGCTGCGCTTTCGCGAAAGCAATATCAAGCCCAACCCCGGCCGTTTCAAACCTTGCTGGAAAGCTATCCTGAGCATCGGCCTGATCGAATAATAGCACCGAATTGACTGCTACATCGCTGCGCACTTCTCTAGCCCCAGAGAGCCACTGTACGGTTACCTTATCGATCTTGTCTACCGCTCCCAAACCAAAATGGGCCGTGTTTTCTGTGGCAGAGAGATAGCCCTTGGCACGCTTAGATTCAAAAATTTGTTCTTGCCCATCATAAGCGATGGTTACCTTAGCAAATGGCTCAGAAGTTTCTCCCTTTAATGCGACGCGCAAATAGTTGCCTCGTTGTGTCTCTGTAGCCGTATTTTTGAACAGTAGCACCTGGTCATCGATATTACTCACTACCAATTCTAGATCGCCATCGGTATCAAGATCGGCGTAAACACCTCCATTAGAATACGAAGGCACCGATAAGCCCCATTGATAGGCGACATTCTCAAAATTGATATCACCTTGATTCTGGAACATAATATTGCTAAGCTTTTCGGTAGGCATAGCGTCATATAACTTCTGTTTGACATCTAAGGGCACTTGGCCTTGAAAGGCTTTTTGTGTTTCGCGTACCTGTCGCTGTAAGTCGTTATCTAGCGCATAACGACGGTAACCATTGGTCACATAGACATCTCTTAAACCATCATTGTCCATATCGGCAATAAGGCCTGCCCAACTCCAATCTGTCTTGGCCATATGGGCCTGCTGGACTACATTGTGAAACTTGCCATTCCCTTGATTGAGTTGCAGCGAATTAAACATGTATTGATGCGCAAAGCCAAAATCGTCTACGAGCATATTGAACCGATCTGTATTCATACTAGCCATAAGCGTTTTGGAACGCACATGATCGCTGGCCGCCATATCCAAGACAAAAATATCTTGTAAGTTGTCATTGTTAATATCGGCAATGTCAACGCCCATACCGTAAAATGACACTTGTTTGGTATAGTCTTTTATTTGATCAGAAAAGGTGCCATCACCCTGATTGATATACATGGCATCTGGGATGTAGTAATCATTGGCGATATACACATCTAGCCAGCCGTCATTATTGATATCACTCACGATAGGCCCTAATCCAAAAGCTGGTTTTAAAAGCCCCGCTTGGGCAGTGATGCGTTCAAAAATCTCTCCTTTATTCTCATAGAGTTGTACACTGCTTTTTTCAAGATTTTTTGACAGCTCCATCGTCTTCATAAAGCGTTGCGGATCTAAGCCGTAAAATTCGTTTTCATTGGAGACCAGCAGGTCTAGATCGCCGTCTTTATCAAAGTCAAAAAAGATCGATTGGGTACTTATTCCTTGATCGGCGACGTTAAGGGATTGGGCGCTTTCTACAAAGCGTTCTCCCTTTTCATTCATGTAGAGTAAATTTTTGCGCTCGGGGGCTTGTTTTGGTCCTCCTTGTGATACGTAAATATCGAGCCAGCCGTCATTGTTGACATCGGCAAAGGTGACACCGTTTGACCACTGCTTGCCCTGATTGATACCTGCCTTATCTGACACATCTTCAAAGGTCAGATTCCCTCTATTGATATACAATTTGTTGGGCACTTGATTTCCTGTAAAAAACAAATCGGGTAAGCCGTCATTATTGAGATCGGCAACGCCCACACCCGCACCATTGTAGAAATAATCAAAATCAAATAAATTGGCAAGCGACCCTACGTCTTCTTTTAACGTATTGGAAAAAGTCAATCCACTCTCTGAGGCTGCCACTTGCTCAAAAAGCGGCTGCTGCGTGTCTACCTGCTCTGTAGTCTCGGTTTTGGTTTTGACAGGTTTTGATTGATCGGTACAACTTATCGCAAAGGTGATGAGTATTAAAGCTACTATCCTTTTCATTTTATTCTTTGGTAAAAGTCATTTGTACAAGCCCTTGAACACCTTTGATCTTACGATCAATAATAAAGAGGTTTCCTTCTATTCTACCTACACCACTAAAATCATCGGTGGTAATTAAAAATTGATCTCCAGAGGTAGGCGCTGCTTTTCCTATTATCGTATCTCGCTCATAAACAAGATATGCCCCTTCCCGTTTTACAATGCGATAATCGCTATTATCACTACTGTATACAAGATCTTTTAGACCCGCCTTAGGATTATCAAGTATCTGAGGGCTCGATTTCATTTCTTTAGTCAACGGCGCTTCTTTGGGTTGGGGTTGTGTGGGTATCGTAATAGGTGTGCCTTCCTGAGTGGCCGTCTCTTGTAATACGACAGATTTGGGCTTTGTATCTTCTGTTTTTGGCGTATAACTATACTTTAGTGCTTCTATAGATTCAAAGGCCATCCTTAGTGCCTCGTGATGCGCTCTTGTAAAATCTTTGGTTTTACTCTTTCCCACTTCTGATACAAAAAGCACATTACCTTCACAGTCTTTGAGCTCGATTTGCAGTTTGGTCCAGATAAATCCTGAACTGTCCTTGACATCGGCGTACAGGGCCTTACAACGATTGGTAGCCACGGCTGCTGGCAAAGTTGTAATCGAATTTTTGGCTGCTTTAAAGCCTTCGCGGTTAAAGAGAAAAGTCGTTAGCGAGTTGAGTTGATATTTGTCTGGATACCGCAAAAATTCAAATTTCTCGGGCACCAGAACATATTCATAATTATTGATCTTTTGTCCTAAGACCGTATGGCTCACACACACTAAAAAAAGTACTATTGGCAATTGCTTCATCGGTTGTATTGATTTGTATCAAATATAAGCTGAAATCCAAACTGTAATGAGGCGGCGTAGGCCTTTGCCAGATTGGGATACTCAAGCAAATTATCGGCCGCAATATAAACATTAAATTTGTTAAACTGGGCCGAAATCAATAGTCCTATATTGCGATGGGAATAGGGGTCTATGGTGTAGGTTAGTTTACTTCTAAAAACCTCATTCCAACTGCGATCATAAAATGCAGTAAGTGCACTATGCAGCCCCTGCGGTCTATTGACAGAAAAAAACTGCAGTCCTGCAAGACTTTGATAGCGCTGCTCGCCACCGTTTGTACAATCACATTCGCCATTCAAATTTTGACCAAAGCCATAACTTATTCCTGCATTTATCTTGAGCGGCCGCCAGGTAGTATAGGTCTGTTCCAGTTTGTCCTGAAATGGCAACTGATCTTCAATCTCATCTTCCAGATTTTCCCAATAAGGGGTCGCAGCCGCCCCGTCGAGTATAGGTGGAAATAAAAACTCTATACCTTCCAGCTCATACGAACCTTCTAGAGCGTAATTTCTAAGATCGGTTCGATGAAAGATCGCTCCTATATCAAGTAGGCTTGCTGTGGCTGTCCATTGGTCGTTATAAAAGTAGGTAGCCCCAATATCAACACCTATCCCTAGGTTTCCACTTAATATAGCCGCTCCAAGCGGGCTAGCTCCGTCCTCTGCCACCGAAATCACCCCAGAGGTATTGGCAAGCAGTGCTGCATTTTGTACTTGATGGCTATAAAAGTTAGGTCCCTCAGGCGTTTCAAGGGTCACAAACTGCCCTTTATTTGAGATTGACGAGAGATTAAATATGCTAGAATACAATTTAAAACGCGCTCCTAATCGCCATTTTTCAGAAATGGGCTTACTTATCCCAAAATGATAAACGGTCAAGAGCTCGGCAGCTGCAGAGAGATCATCAAAACCAAAAGATCGCCCAATGCTGCCCGCATTACCCTGATAGGCCAAAGTGGCCAAGTCTTTGGGAAAATATAGTATGGCATCTAATTCTTGGTAGACGCCAAAAGAAAAATAGTGTTCCTTAAATCTAGGTTTCCAACCATAAGAAAATAGATCGAGCTGCTGATGTACCACAAAATGATCACGACGGTCAAGCCTATTTAATGCGGTCAAAATACGTGCATTTATATCGCCCCCTTCCTGAAATATATCATAGACACTCACCCCAGAAGATCCTGCACCAATAGAAGCATTTAAAAAAGGAAAGCCCAAATGTTTTTCGAAAGTAATCGCTGCACCTGGATTTAAATGCAACGCCTGTGGCAAATCGTTAACACCGTAAAGAAGTTGTTTGTTTTGAGCAAAGGCTGTAATCGTGCAGCACAGTACTCCCATAAATAACCACCTCATATTACAGATCTGTCACTTCTAAACTATAGATCGCTTTACTTTGATGCCTCAAACGACCTGCTATTGGTTGCCCATCTGGAAGCATCCTAATCTCTATAAGCATCTTAATAGCATTCCTAATAGCAGCCAGTTCTGGATCTATAATCGTCTGTTGATATAGGGTGGTTTCTGTCTGACCATCGATAGCTGCTGCTACCTCAAAGGCAATCTCAAATTGCACCTGATTATTCTCATCTAGAAATAAGGTCTTATGTTCAAAATCTTGAGAAAAGCTATTATCATACCTCAACAAGAGCTCGATCTGTGTCAAATTATCTCTTATAAAATCGTCGTCGAGAAATTCTAATCGCGTGGTGTCGCGCACCACTGGTATAGGCAGACCACTTACAGTGTCTTCAAAATTAGCAGTAGTGAGTTCAAAAAAGGTCAAATCGAGGTCTACCTCAGGAGTGAACACGATTTGATCGGTTTGATCAAAATCAACATCACTCACACAAGAGACTAAGCCGATCGCCAGACCACACAGAAAAGCTAACCTTAGGGGGAGGGTAATTTTCATAAGTCAGGGATTTGTTTAAAAACGCCAAACCCTCTTCTTATATTGCTATAAGTAGCTAGTAATATCCATAAGATGATCTACCACTAATTGATCTTTGGGCAACTGAGCCTTGTGATAATTAAAACATATTGACTTCATATCTACCCCATGGGCACCCATAATATCGGCCTCGTAAGTATCGCCTATCATGACACTATTTTGAGGACGGGCACCTGCAATCTCTAGCGCGTGGTGAAAAATTTTAGGATTTGGCTTTTTTACCCCAACAGATTCGCTCGAGGTCACCGTTTTAAAATAAGGCTGAATCTTAGCATTGGTAAGCTTTTGTTGTTGTACCTCTTCAAAACCGTTGGTGATGATATGCAAACTGTAATTGGGTGCGAGGTATTGCAATAATTCGTGAGTGCCTTCAAATAAGTGATTATTGTCTGGAAGATGAGCAATATAATCATGGGCCAACCGGTCAATAAGTGCATCGTCGACCTGCATATTAAGGGCATCGAAGGCTTTTTTTAGGCGTCCATAACGCAATTGTTTTTTGGTGACGCGTTCTTCTCTATACCATTTCCAATACTGAAAATTGATGGGCTCATAGACCGATAAAAAGGTGGGCAAATGGGCGGTGATTTGATGCTTGTCAAATATCTTTTGATACGCCAAACCCGAATTTTTGTCAAAATCCCAAAGCGTATGATCCAAATCAAAAAATACGTGTTGCACCTCAGTTAATTTCATCAAAAACTATTTTTTTAAACAATTGCTTGCTGTGTATATTGTTAAATGAAGTATTGCTAAAACCTATAATAAATACACCTCCTACTTCTTGAACTTGACGGTATAGCGATCTAAACGTAATATTATCTACCACACCACGATTGGTATCGATGATTTGATAATCCTGAATACAACTAGGGTATAGTAAGAGCGGGGTTTGTATTTCGTAATCCAAATCATAAAAGAGAAAAGGCGTTGCTGTACTGGCTCTAAAACCACAGTGGGCGGCATAATACATCGTGTAATCGGAGGTGATTTCTTGATCAATACTATTTCTATACGTATCGGGCAATTGTAGGAGATTATCTGCCACCTGTACCGCATCCAAATGCCTGTTCACAATAGCTTCTAGACGTTGTTTTTCAATTTTTAATTGCGAGAGTTGTTGTGCGGCTACTTTTGATACAGACAGCCCTATCTTACTGTAATCGCCCACCATTTTTACAAGCGATTGAAAGGTCGCCTTGCTATGCTTCACGTTTTTACTCTCTTGAGAAAAGTCTCCCAACTCAAAAAAATATTGAAAAGGAATAGCACTTTGTTTTTGCATATTATTGAGCCAATTAAAAGTGTCATACGGATCTTTTCTAAGGCCAAGCAATACTTGAATCCTGTCAAAATTTCGCTTTAAGCGAAATTTAAAAAAGTCTGACCAAAAGCCAGCAAGCGTACGTAAAAAACCAAGCTTGCGAAAAGCATAGGCCTGAGCTACTGTTATTTTTAATTGGGTTTGAGTGATTTGAGGTGCTATTTTTAGGTCTGGATAATACTCCTGTAGGGTAGTTTTAAAACGCTGCACCCAATAATCGACCAGTGGTGTTTGTAAAAAATCATGTTCATAAGCGAGACTCTCTGTGGCTGGATAACGACCCAAGGCATCTTTGACATGAGGTAAGTACTCTTCATATCGACTCAGTAAATAAAAACTGGCTGCAAAAATATCATAGGGCAGCGCACTGCTCTCGCTAGTGGCAAAAAAGGCAGGAAGCCCATCCCAATTGGCCATTTTTATTTCGGCATCGTATACACCTTGCTCAAAAAGGAAGGCTCCACTTTTGATATGTAGCTCGTTACCCAATTGTTTGTACGTATAAGACAGCTTAGGCCCAACATGGGCCACCATCTCTTCTACCTTGGTGGTAAAGCTAACGGGTATGCCCAACATCCTCGTGCAAATATGCTTAAACACATAGCTGAGTCTAGGGGTTATTTTATGTGTAAAAACAAGCAGCATTAAGTGAGCATCGATTATAACAATCCTTCATCGGCAAAGCTAAAATACGCCTTTTCGGTTACAATCAAATGATCGAGTATTTTGATATCGACACTTTCTGAGGCTCTTTTTAATTTACGGGTAAGACTAGTATCGGCTTTGCTAGGCTGCAAGCTACCCGATGGATGATTATGACCCAATATCAAGGCCACTGCGCCTACTTCCAAAGCCTTTTTCAAGACCAATCGCGTATCAACTAATGTGGCGGTAATCCCACCCTTACTAATGAGATCTTTACAAATGAGCTTGTTCGAATTATTGAGATATAAAATCCAAAATTCTTCATGAGGCAAATCGGCAATGAGGGGTTGCAATAAGGCATATACCTGCCCGCTTGAAGATATGCGCTTTCGCGAAAGCGCACGACTGTCTACCCTACGCCTACTAAGCTCTATGGCAGCCACAATAACTACAGCCTTGGCGGGTCCTATCCCTTTAAATTGACAGAGCGATTTGACCGAACACTTTCCAAGTTCTAACAGATTATAAGCCACCGATGCTAATATGCGTCTACTCAAACTTACGGCGTCCTCATCTTTAGAGCCTGAACCTATCAAAATGGCTAATAACTCGGCATCACTTAAGGCAGTCCTCCCTTTATGGATAAGCTTTTGACGCGGCCTGTCGTCTAAAGGCCAACGATGCATGGCCAAATATTTCTCATTTTGAGACATATAAGTAATGAATTGATCGTAAATTTAAGGGGAGTTTGGATGACAGGGTCTATGACTAAGTGATCTACTTCTGAAGATTTATAAAAACAACTTATTTTGCAGCCTTATGAAATCACTTTTTGAAGAAGACAGCTATCAACATGTAAAAAAGCGCATCAATACCCTAAGCCAGCAACATCAACCGCAATGGGGTAAGATGTCTGTAGGGCAAATGGTAACTCACTGTCAATATCCTTTAAAAGTCGCGCTAGACGATAAACCTAGAAAACGGATACTTAACCCATTACCTTTATTGTTTAAAACCTCGATGTATAACGACAAACCTTGGCGCAAAAATCTGCCCACGATAAAGGTTGCCAAAATAACCGATCAAAGAGATTTGGATCAGGAACGTTCAAAATTATTGGCATTAATTGACGGTTTTTATGAAAAACGAACCCAGACCGAATGGCAAGTGCATCCATTCTTTGGAAAATTAACACCAGAACAATGGGGGAAAATGCAGTACAAACATCTCGATCATCACTTGACACAATTTGGGGTATAACCGGTAGCACTACTCTAGTTGTAGCTGCCGCTCGATGTCTATAATACTATCTAGTGTAGCGCTGTAATACAAATTACCATCAAGCCCATACTTATGGGTAGCTACTATCCATCCGGCATAAGGTTGTTTGCCATAGACTCTGGTCTTTAAAAAATCAAAACTAGGGCTGTTATATTCTTGATAGCGATGATGCGCAACCTCATGTTTAAAACCAGTGATTTGTCGCGACTTTTGGATACGCTTATTGTTTAAGGTATAGCTGTAGCGACTTAAATTTGGATGGGTTGTTACTTTTTTATCTAGATGTTTGACTAAGATGTAAGATTTTGATGCGGCCACGGGTCTTATATGGTAGGGAAGTACCACTTTGGCTTGCTGCAGTATATCTATAGAAGTATACCTTGCCGTACCCTTTATCTCATGCCGATGATCTCTAAAATGTAGCAGTAACTGTCCATCTTCTTTCAATGTCCATTGCGCATAATAACCTTCCTCTTTGGAGTTGATCCAATAAATTACTTTACTCTTGGTAGGTACCTCTACTTCCTCCCCATCTATAAACTGGTCAAAAATTACGGCCGTATCAAAGCGGTACCCTTCATTGTCTTGGCTAGACCACAAGTCTTTGTCTTTAAACGGCAATACCGTCAAAACAAGTAATAAAGAGATCACGACTGTTCTCATAAATTTAAAATTGGATTACATCGGGAATTCCTAATCACCGTTTTACAATAGCGCTTGGAGCTGTTCAAAATCTAGGCCCCCATAATTACCGCTACTCATAAGCAGTAGGGCTGAATTTTTGAGTGACATCTCAAAGAGATAGGCTTTAAAAGCAGCAGGCGCTGTAAAAATCAGTAAATCGTCGCGCTCAAAGGCCGAGGCAATTTGATCGGAAGATATGGGATCAAGCTTTTTTATTTCTACAGCATGAGGCGAATAAAAAACCACAGCCGTATCTGCCGCAGCCAATGCTCCCTTATACTCTTGTAAAAACTCAGGATTAAGACTGCTATAGGTATGTAATTCTAGACAGGCAATTACTTTTCTATGGGGGTATTGATCTTTCATGGCTCGGGTAGTTGCGGCAACCTTTGAAGGACTGTGGGCAAAATCCTTATAAATCACCGTCTCCGCATTTTCTGCAATTTTCTCCAGACGTTTGCTCGCTCCCTTAAAGCTAGCAATAGCCTCGTAAAATTCTTCCTCTACCACGCCCATATGCTGGCATATCCACTTGGCACCAGCTAGGTTATTAAGATTGTGCTTTCCAAAAATTTCAATAGGCATTTGACCATCTGGTGTATCGAGTAAGGTCGTTCCGTCTACAATAGTATAAGAAGGCGTCTGATAGGGATAACGTTTGATATGTGTGGTGGCATTTTCTACCACATCAACTACAGTTTGATCTTCTTCATTATATACCAAAGCCCCTCCATTGGTCATACTATTGACAAAGATTTGAAATTGTTCGACATAGTTGTCAAAGGTGGGAAAGACATTGATATGATCCCAGGCGATGCCACTTAACAAAGCTATATTAGGTTTGTACAAATGAAATTTAGGACGTCTATCGATAGGGCTACTCAAATACTCGTCGCCTTCTAAAACCATAAAATCGGCATCGTTTGTCAAACGTACCATAGTATCAAATCCTTCTAGCTGTGCCCCTACCATATAGTCTACTTCTTTCTCCCAATAATGCATTACATGCAAGATCATAGAAGTAATGGTTGTCTTACCATGAGAGCCTCCTATAACCACTCGGGTCTTATCTTTGGCCTGCTCATAGAGGTACTCGGGATAGGAAAAAATCGGGATCTGTAATTCTTGGGCTCGTTTTAATTCGGGATTGTCTTCTTTGGCATGCATCCCAAGTATGACCGCTTCTATATCTGTACTGATTTTTTCTGGATACCATCCAAAAGCATCAGGTAGTAGTCCTTGAGCCGCCAATCGGGACTTGGAGGGTTCAAAAATGGTATCGTCACTACCGCTTACTTCATCTCCTTTTTCATGTAGGGCCAGAGCCAAATTGTGCATGGCGCTACCGCCTATTGCAATAAAATGTACACGCATATATCGTCTTTAATGCTATTGTTTATAAAAATCATAAGTCGTATTCTCGACCTGTGGATGTAATTTTAAGGTAAATTGGGCGACCTCTCCATCGGTGATCGTAAATGGAAAAACAGAGGTTCCGTAAAGCGAATTGCTAAAGGTAGCCAGAAAGCGATCGGCTTCCAGATGTTCCAAACGAACCGTTAAATCTTTATGATGTTGAAATGTTATCCCTAACGCATCACCATCTTGGGCTATATCCAAATAACCGTATACTGTATTGATATATCGCCCTTCAAAGGCCGAAAGAGGGAGTGAAGGTGCTACCGCTTTTTCTACTTGCGCTTTATAAGTATCTAGCTGTGATTTATCTCTCGCCGTATTCATGGTGTAGTAATTGTGATATACATCACTCAAGCGGCGCTGGGGTAAATTTAAAAAAGGATCAATGATATCGTATTTCATCCCTTCAAAAAGATAATTGCTATCAGTATTGGTGAGTATGACAACGCCTAAGTTCTCTTCTGGAACCGTGGTTACCGAAGTGACATAACCATGTATACCACCTGTGTGCATAATGAGCTTATGCCCGTGGTGATTAACAATATCCCAACCCATTCCATACAACCTAAAAGGATCATTGGCTGTGCCATTTATAGTGCGTGGTTTGATGGTCTCTTCTATAGCCTTGGCTGGAATTACCTGCGTATCGCCATAGTTACCATCACCTAGTAGCATGATAACCCAAGACGACATATCACTTATAGAAGAAGCAATACTCCCTGCTGGGGCGGTAGCATCGATATCCCCATAGTCTATGGCCACGACTTCTCCATCAATTACCGTGTGCGCCTTGGTGGCATTTGTCGCTTCTGGCATTTGTCTTGATAAGGCCAGAGAATTGGTCATTGCTAATGGTTCAAAAATGCGTTTTTGAATATGAGTCGCCCAATCTTGCCCCGTCGCCTTTTCTATAACTTGACCAGCAATAGTATATCCCGTATTAAAGTAGCCCCAAGTTTCGCGATATTGATGGGTAGGCTGGATAAGTGCAAATTTTTTAATAATCTCTTCTGAGGTGAGGTCATTGTCAAAATTTAAAAAATCACCTTGAAAGGTTTCAAATCCAACACGATGCGATAATACATCGACAATATCTACATGCGTTGTGAGATAAGGGTCTGCCAATTCAAAATAGGGCAACCATTTTTTGACTGGATCTTTGAGCGAAAAGGCACCTTCTGTCGCTAAGGTGGCTGTAAGTATCGCAGTAAAGGCCTTAGTGTTACTCCCTATCATAAAAAGACTGTGCTCATCAATAGGGGTGTTGGTTTTAAGATCTGTCACCCCATTGACATATTGTTTGACCACTTTTCCATCTTTGATAATAGCCACAGCCATAGCAGGAATCTTCCATTTTTGCTGTTGCTGTTGCAGGTATTGATCTAAAGAATCTGTTATAAAGCTCGGGACTTCCTTTTGTGACCAGCAAGGTTGCAGTCCAACAAAGAGGCTCAACAGGAAGAAAACTATTGAAATTTTTGATGCTCGTTTCATATGGTGAAAATAAGAAACAAAAGGCAATTACTACCCTTAAGACTAGGACTAAGCCCTAGACATTTTAAGGTATGTTGAGGTACTTATGAGTTTGTAGGGAAACTTTCCACTTGGGGTGTTTCATCACGTAATCAACAATAAGCGGAATCATTTTCTCTCGCACGCTCCATTCGGGCTGGAGAAAAAGCACACAATCTTTACCAACCAAAGCCGCGTGTTTTTCGGCAAATTCAAAATCACTTTTATTATAGACGATTACCTTGAGTTCATCGGCCTTTTCTAAGACTTCAGCTTTAGGCGGCATGCGTTTTTTTGGAGACAAACAGATCCAATCCCACTGTCCCGACAAGGGATAAGCCCCAGAGGTTTCGATGTGTACTGTTAGGTTTTTCGCTTTTAATTTTCGCGTAAGCGGAGCCATGTCCCACATAAGTGGTTCGCCCCCTGTCACCACTATGGTATCGCTATATTTGGCGGCATTTTCGGCAATGAGATCTGCCTCTGTCGGTGGATGAATGGCAGCGTCCCAGCTTTCTTTGACATCACACCAATGACAGCCTACATCACAGCCACCAATTCTAATAAAGTAGGCACTCTTTCCCGTGTGGGCTCCTTCTCCTTGAATCGTATAAAACTCTTCCATAAGCGGTAAAAGTTCTCCTAGATCGACTCGTGTTTGTACGGCTGCTTTTGTCATAAGACGCAAAGATAGCACATCAAGAGGAGTTGTGCCCAATCTATAGCGGTTTACCCTTTTATAAATAGAAAAGCTGCTTGTTAAGACAAGCAGCTCCTCCAGCAAACTAATTTAATCGTTCTTATAGCTCTAAAACGCCATTTTCGGCGGCAGCATATTCGTTCCATTGGTAACGATCGGCCTCAGGGTCATTTTGCCAAACTCCGTCTACCACATAGCGAAATTCAACCTCGGCATTCTTAGGCAAATCAAAGGTCCCTTTAAAGGTTCCGTTTTTTAATTTTTTTAATTCATCTGAAGTATTCCAGTTGTTAAAATCTCCTGCAACAGCCACTTTTTGTGCTTCTTGAGCAGGCAATGCAAAAGTCACTTTGCACACTGGCTTAGATTTGAGATATTTTTTTGATACAGGCATAATAATCGCGTTTTTAAATAATGAGGTAAAGATAATCCTTCGCAGCAATAAAAAACAGAAATTCAGCTGGTTACCTCTATTTTTTAGAATATGACAATAGATAGGCTATCTTATTTTTAAAATGGAAATACGCAAACGTTTTCTGTTCTGAAATAGCTGTTAAAACAGCAATATTTACCTAAAAAAAACCACCTGTTAGTGCGGCTTGTCTGGTACAATCTACCGCAAATTAATCCAAAAACGCGAGTAGGCGTTCCAAATCTGTGGGGGTATTAAAATAATGGAAGCTCACACGTACACCTTTTCCGCGCGCAATGGTAAGTATGTCCTCGGCTTCAAGCCTTGCGACTAGGTCTTGGTCTACGGCTATATTAAAAATAGACGAATGCCCCGATCGTTGGGCCACAGTAGGCGAAAGTAAACCGCGCTCGACAAACGCCTGTTGGGCCATCCTTGACAAATCAGTGATCGCTGTAGTGATTTGACGCATCCCGATTTGGTGTATCACATCTATAGCCGCTCCCAAACTTCCAAAGTTTAAGGTGTCCTGATGCCCAGGCTCAAAGTGTCCCAAAAAATTGCCCTCTTGAGCTTTGTATTTGCCCTGTACAGAATTAAAACCTGTAGTATGGGGTGCCACACGATCTGGAACATGAGCTTTAAAGAGAAAAAAAGCATTGCCGTAACCTGCATTCATCCACTTATAGGTGCTTGCCCCAATAACATCAATGCCAGAATGATCAAAATCAAAGGTTTCGGTGCCAGCATATTGAGTACCATCGGCTACAAAAAGCGTGTCTGGATACTGTGTTTTTAAGGCTTTAATAAAATCTTGAGACAGCTTGACTCCATCTACCCATTGTACGACCGAAAAGGCGAATATATCGGGTTGCGCTTTCGCGAAAGCGTCCATAATCCTGTCCTCCAGATGGGCATCAATGGATATGCGTGTTATAGGAAAATCTCGAGACCCAAATGGCCAGCACAAGGAAGGGTAATCGCCTTCTAACAACAAAACGGTTTGTGTACGATCCAAACCTTCGATTAAGGTATTGATACCATATGAAAAATTAGGCACTAAAGCCACGCGATTGGGCTGGCAGCCAAACAATGCACCTACCTTCTCTCGCACACCTTCCAGCAGTTTTCCTTGGCCTTCTTTGAGTTTACTCCCCATGACCAAAAAATCCAAATCGTGCTCCTGTCGCCACTCCATAACAGGCAATGACAATAAGCCTGAGGCAGCCGTATTGAGGTAGGTATATTGATTGAGAACTGGAAATAACTTTGTAAAATTCTTCATAAAAGAAATATTTGTTGCGCGATATTTAGGTATTTTTATATACCGCATTAAAGATCGCATAATATGTCCTTATTCTCAAAGAAAACGCAACCCGCTATTGATCCAGTTCAAAAAGAGTTGATCGAAAATGCCCAAGCCAGAGTACGTCAAAAAAAAGGATTGTACCGGCATTTGATTCTTTTTATCGCCGGAGCCATACTGCTCATTATTATGAATTTGGTCTTGGGAATAGGTAAAGAGACAACGTTTTTTAATATAGACTGGTTTGTATGGGCAATTTTAGTCTGGACTTTTATTTTTCTGGTACATGTCCTCAATGTCTTTATTCTTCACAAATTCATGGGTAAGGCCTGGGAAGACGAACAAATAGACAGGCTGGTCAAAAAACAACAAGAGCGCATCGACAAATTGGAAGATAAGGTTATTGCAGATCACGCTGCT
>PAUP01000067.1 GCA_002712765.1 Cytophagaceae bacterium
CTTCGTGAGAAAGCAGGGTTGCCGATTGCGAAAGCAACGCGCCCCATGTCCATGTGCTCTTCGGGCGCTTTTACGGTCACATTGAATGTGAAATCGCGTTTGTTGTAATGATCCCTCGTTGCCCATCGCGCTATCAAATGCACACGCTTGCCGGTTGACTCGATGTAATCAATTAAGCCCACCAATGCGATGCCTCGGTTGATCATGGCTGATCCTTTCACACCATGTGAGCACACTACATCGACAATCATTTTAATGATTGGCTCTTGACCGCTAGTGTCATGCATATACATCATGTGCTCTGGTGCTCCGGAGCAATAAGCGCCAATGTTCGGACGTTGCCCCGCCATGCCTATTTCCCATTGTGGCGCGTCATCCATACCGGTGTCGGCAAGCTCATAGGTAAGCCCCTGCTTGACCATATCTAAGCCTGCCTGCCATCCATGCGTCATTAACTCGGTTGCTTCCTCAAGTGTTTTTGTACCCGCCCACTTTGTGTCAGGCTCTTCCTGCGATGCGTTCATACTATTTTTCTTGCGTGGTGCATCCATCCACTCAGGCACTTCATGCCATGCGATGTCGTGTGTGATTTGACTAATTTTTCTCATTTCCCGTTCCTCCGTTTAAACAGGTTATTATTTAGTTGCCATTATTTTGGTTGCTTCGGCTCGTAATTCCTTCACGTCAGCCGGTGGCATACCTGCAAATAATCGTGATTGCCTGACGAACTCGATGTTGATGCCATTCGCTAACATACGAGCACCTTGTATACTTGCTCTTGGGCTGATGATGTAACGCTTGCCCTTCGCATCGACTGCTTGACGTACGGCTCTCACTTCGTCTACCCATGAATCGTTATTAGCTACGCTACGCTCAATGTTTTCGTCATACTTCATGGTGATCTGCGTGAAGCGATCCAATGTTGCACCGTCCAATTGATTGCGTCCGACATACTGTTGTGTGCGTCCATGTCCAACGGTGTTGGCTGATGCAATGACTCGGAAGTCTGGATGCTTCGTGACCATGCCACATGGAAACGGGCAGTGCTCATTGGCGATTGCCTGATTGAATGATGTCAGTGCGTTGGGATTGGATGCGTCTATCTCATCGAACAAAAACAAACCGCCATGTTTAAACGCTCGGTAAAAGTCAGTCTCAACATAGTTGCCATTTGCGTCCATGTATCCTTGCAATTCAAACGCTTGCTGTACTGCACTGGTAGTGTAGAATTTCAGCGTCAATGCTTTAGCAATTTGTGATCCCAGTGTGGTTTTGCCTGATCCTGCCCCACCCACCAACCAGACCTGAACATCTGCACCGATACAGGCTAATACATCAGGGAATGTCTCATGCACTAGCTCACCTTCAAAGCTCACTTCGCTTGTGTCAGTCTTTACCACAATAGGTCGGGACTGCTTCGCAAGGTCTTTGAATTTTTTGACATCATTCATCCCCTTCATAGTAAGCGTTTCAAGCGATCCCTCCATGCCTGCTTTGGCTTTCTCGATACCTTGCAGGTTGCCACGTTGCATGTCTCGCATTTTCTCAAGCAATGCATCGTTTAAACGCTTTTCAGCTTCGGTAGTATCTACCGTCACTGTTGTGGTGTTGGCTTCGCCATTATTCCATAATGATATAAGCTGGGTGATTGACGTAGTGACCGGTAACGAATAAGCGATTGCCAATTGCTGTAAGTGTCGAACCTGATTAGGTGACACATCATCCGGTGATCGGAGATCATTACCTAGTACGCTTTGTAGCGTAGCAAGTGTACTGGATGGTATTTGTTTTGAATGATCATACATAGTATAATTCCTTATGATTGATTGATGGATTAAGCGTTTTCAAACATGGGTTGGTCACATGATCCACAGGTCAAACCATGTGTCTCATAAGCCGTTCGTGATTGCCTTGCAATGTTATTACATGGGATACATTCGACTTTCACCATTCGGGTTGTCTGCTTTTTCCGAGCGTTAATGTCGACTGCTCCATGAGGGTAGTCACCGAGTTGATCTGCAATTGCTTGCAATTCAGGTCGTAATGCATCAGACATTGGTGTTGATGTCATGGGAGCTAGGAAGCCGCATAGCTTCGCTATTCTGGCAAATGAGCCACGATGACCACATTCATCACCTCTTATGAACATAAGAGCATGGATCAACTCATGCATAACGTCACTGACTACATCAATCGGTATCTCCCTAGCCGGTGATATGTTGATGCCAATATGACCGTCATTAGCACATGATGCCTTGACACATTGAGCAATAGCTCTCTTGGTACGCTGACCGCCAAGCCAAGAGCAAGCAATACGAATCTTTACCTTGTCAAATTCCGAAGGATCAATTCCTGCTTTGTCACAAATATGCATAATACACAAGGTCATACTTGCTTCAAGCCATGTTTCACGTTGTTGATATTTCAAGTTACTCATAATTCCCTCCAATGGGATTGTTGCGATTGATTGGTAGTTTAAACACCTTTCACTACGTTCAAGGTGTTATAAACGACCATATATTTACTGTACTTCCCACATAACGTCTAATGCATTATGTAGTTTATCCTGATCACTTTGTGATAAGTGACCATCCATCAGCCATTGATTCATACTCTCTTCGAGAGCAATAAACTTATCAGCTAAAGCTGATCGTTGTTCATCAGTCACCGTTGCAGATATGTCATCATGACGTACCTTAGTTCGTACGAGTGATTTGGCTTGTGCTAGTTCGTGTTTAATTTGACTCATTCCTGATCCCCTTCATCTGCTGTACCGAAAAACTCACCATCGAGCACCATGTCATCTAATACATCATGACACCATTCGATAATTGCCTCGTGTTCCTGCTTCATAATTTCATTCATAATCATCTGCCTCATTGTTGTTGGTTGGTTGCGATTGGTCACTACATTGAAGCAAGGTTTAAACAATGTCAACATGTTTTTTTAAATTAGGTTGATATAGACTGCTTTACTTTAGTAACTATTTTCGTTTAAACAGGTAAACATGAATAAAAAATCACTGAAACCCGTTAGTATATTGACCATCAAACAACGCTTGTTTTGTAGGTATGTAGCGCAAGGTATGAGCAATCGTATGAGTGCTATTGAGGCAGGATATGCGGATAGTGTAAGTACATCGGATACAGCCTATAAACTCATGAAAAAACCTGACATAGTAAGGGAGATTGAACGTGTGAGCAATGAGATCGCGTTGAAGGAACGTGTGTCTCTCGCGCATCATGTAAGCAGGATGCAGGATCTATCGCAAAAGGCAGAAGATGCAGGACAATATGGTAGCGCGATACAAGCCGAGCATTATGCGGGCAAGGTATCACGCCTGTATGTGGATCAGTCGCATGTAGTGAGTGAGAAGCGTGAAGCGCCAGAGGTGATTCTGGAGCGTTTAAACTCTTTGGTTGATGGGTAGCGTAGGCATGGGTTCGCCATCGCGCATTATGCACCCCCGCACCCCCGTGTACGCAGGCAGGAGTCCCACACACAGATATATATATGATTTTGAACATAGATACATGTGAATTTATGATTTGTATAACAAAGGTGTTTACATAGACGACACCCTTTAGTTCCATAATAAGAGTTGACAATATTATATGAAAAAATTTGTGCAAAAAAAAACGAGCATACTGTAAACACTATGTTGGTTTCAGAACAATTTAATAAAATTAAAAAGAAGTTGACACCGGAAGTGATGTCTAACCTATCTGGTGAGCAACGCAATGATGTCGCCTCTATGTTATCTCTACTAGAAGTGGAGATGAAGCGTGAAGTTACACATGATTCCTTTTTAGCTTTCGCTAAAGAAGTATGGGCACCTTTTATACAGGGTAGGCATCATGAGAAAATGGCTGAAGCGTTTGAGAGAGTCGCTAAAGGCGATTTAAAGAGACTTATGATAAACATGCCCCCGCGTATGGGTAAGTCTCAGTTAACGTCTTGGTTGCTACCTGCGTGGATCATGGGACGTTCTCCCGACAAGAAGATCATTATGGCTTCTCATACTGCCGAACTAGCTTTACGCTTTGGTCGTATGGTAAGAAACTTGATTGGGAGTGAAGAGTTTAAATCTTTATTCCCTAACGTGTCTCTTACAGCAGACTCAAAAGCTGCTGGTCGCTTTGATGTATCCGGTGGTGGCGAATACTTCTCAGTTGGTGTCGGTGGTGCAGTAACTGGTCGTGGTGCTGACCTTCTTATTATAGACGATCCTCACTCAGAACAACAGGGACAACAAGCTGATCCTAAAATCTTTGACAGCACCTATGATTGGTTTACCTCAGGCCCTCGTCAACGTTTACAACCCGGTGGTGCAATCATCATCGTAATGACTCGCTGGAGCATGAAGGACTTATGTGGTCATGTAATGCGTGACAGCCTTATGCGCGAAGGTTCAGATGAATGGGAAGTCATTGAGTTCCCTGCTATTTTACCATCAGGTAAGAGTCTTTGGCAAGACTTCTGGCCTGTAGAAGAACTAGAAAAAATAAGAGCTACATTGCCTGTTGCTAAATGGGAAGCGCAATATCAACAACAACCTACTTCAGAAGAAAGCGCAATCATTAAAAGAGATTGGTGGAAGATATGGGAAAAAAGAGAACCGCCAGCAGTTACATTTATTATACAATCTTGGGATACGGCATTTTTAAAACATGAGCGAGCTGACTTTTCTGCTTGCACAACATGGGGTGTATTTTACGCAGATAACGAAGAAGGTAGTAATATGCCTCAAATTATTTTATTAGATGCATTACAAGAACGATTAGAGTTTCCAGAATTAAAATCACGAGCATTAGAAATGTATAAATACTGGAGTCCTGATGCTTGTATTATTGAAGCAAAAGCAGCAGGAGCGCCTTTGGTTCAAGAGCTAAGACGCATGGGAATACTTGTTAGCGAATACACACCTACTCGTGGCAATGATAAAATATCAAGAGTTAATGCTATTTCAGATTTTTTTGCATCAGGTGTAGTTTGGGCACCTCAAACAAGATGGGCAGAAGAAGTAATGGAACAATTTGCTGCTTTTCCTGTCGGTGATCATGATGATTTAGTAGACTCCTCTACCCAAGCTTTGTTACGGTTTAGGCAAGGTGGATTTATTTCTCTTGATCATGATGAAGATATGGGTAGTGATGTGCCAGTTATTGCTAACTATTATTAAGTTGTTTACACTATAACATTCAATAGGAAAATTTATGGCTGTCGATAAAGCACTTACAGGTTTAGAAATGTCCGACATGCAAGAGCGCATGAAAGATAATTCTGAAGAGATTGAAATTAGTATAGAAAATCCAGATTCAGTTGCTATTGAAACAGAAGATGGCGGTATGTTAATAGACTTTGATCCAAATTCATCAGACGAAGAAGTAGAGTTTGGTGCAAATTTAGCTGAATACATAGAAGAAGATATTCTATCTTCTTTAGGTTCTGAATTAGTTAGTGCTTATCAGAATGATAAATCTTCTCGTGGAGCTTGGGAAAAATCCTACATCAATGGTTTAGAGCAACTTGGTCTAAAAACAGAAGATCGTAGTACACCATGGCCCGGAGCTTGTGGAGTACATCATCCAATGCTTTCAGAGGCTGTAGTTCGTTTCCAATCACAAGCTATTACAGAAATATTTCCAGCATCAGGGCCTGCTAAAACTAAAATTGTCGGCAAAATTACACCAGAAAAAGAAAAACAAGCAACTAGAGTTCAAGACTATATGAATTACTTGCTTACTGATCGTATGACAGAGTATCGAAGCGAAATGGAAAGATTACTATTCTCTTTACCTTTAGCTGGTAGTGCATTTAAAAAGATTTATTACGATCAATCTATGAAAAGACCTTGTGCTATGTTTGTTCCTTCAGAAGATATGGTTGTTTTTAATGGTGCAACTGATATTACATCAGTAACTAGGCTTACCCACATAATGCGTAAGAGTAAAAACGAAATTCGTAAGCTACAAGTTAATGGATTTTATCGTGATATTGATTTACTTGACTATGATTTAGACCTAGATGAAGTAAAAGAAAAATATGGTGACTTAACAGGCGATAAAATATCAAGAAGTAGCTCTGGTAGTAGCTATTTAACCGGTGATTCTGTGCATACATTATTAGAAATGCATGTTGAATTAGATTTAGATGGATTTGAAGATGAAAAAGATGGTGAACCTACAGGTATTGCATTACCTTATGTTGTTACTGTAGACAGAGAGTCTTCAGAAATATTATCAATCAAAAGAAATTGGTTTGAAGATGATGAAGAGCACATGAGGCGCGATCATTTCGTTCATTATGAGTATCTTCCGGGACTTGGTTTCTATGGATTAGGATTAATTCATCTTATTGGTGGTTTAGTTAAGTCAGCAACAAGTTTATTACGGCAATTAGTAGATGCAGGTACACTTGCTAACCTTCCGGGTGGCTTAAAAACTCGTGGTATGAGAGTAAAAGGGGATGACACTCCTATAATGCCCGGAGAGTTTAGAGATGTTGACGTTCCGGGTGGATCAATACGAGAAAACATTACATTTTTACCACATAAAGAACCTTCACCAACATTATTTCAATTATTAGGTAATATTGTTGAAGAAGGTAGACGTTTTGCAGCAATTACTGATGTAAAAGCATCAGATATGAACTCTCAGGCTCCAGTTGGCACTACATTAGCTATATTAGAAAAAAATATGAAGGTAATGTCTGCTATACAGTCAAGATTGCATACTGCAATAAAAAAAGAATTAGCTATTTTAGTAAATGTAATAAAAGATTTTGGGCCTCCAGAGTATCCATATGAATTAGATGGAGAAGAAAACAATATAGAAAAGGACTTTGATCAAAGAGTCGATGTTATTCCAGTATCAAACCCTAACGCAGCTACAATGGGACAAAGAATAATGCAATATCAATCTGCATTACAACTTTCAGCTCAAGCGCCACAATTATATGATTTGCCTACATTGCACAGACAGATGTTAGAGGTTTTAGGTATTACTGATGTCGATCAAATAGTACCAGCTCAAGATAATTTCAAACCTAAAGATCCAGTTTCTGAAAACATGGATATATTAAATAGTAAACCAGTTAAAGCTTTTGAATATCAAGATCATGATGCACATATTAAAACTCATATGTCTATGATGGAAGATCCAGAGATGCAACAAATGATGCAGACCTCAACAATGGCTCAATCTATACAAGGAGCATTTGAAGCTCATATTACAGAACATTTAGCATTTAAGTATCGTAAAGAAATTGAAGAAGAGCTAGGTATTGAGTTACCAGAAATCGGTATGGAGTTACCGGAAGAAGTTGAATCTCGTCTTTCTACTTTAATTTCTGAAGCTGCAGAACAATTACTCGGTAAACAAAAACAAGAACAACAACAAGAACAAAATGAAGCAGCAGCTCAAGATCCAGTAGTTCAAATGCAACAAGAAGAGCTTGCAATAGAAAAACAAAAAGTAGAATCAAAAATACAAACAGATCAAACTAAAGCACAAATAGATCAAGCTAAATTATTGCTTGATGGAGAAAAAGAACAGATGCGTATTGATCTTGAAAAACTTAAAATTGATAGCAATGAAAGAATTGAAGGCGCTAAAATTGGAGCCAAAATTGCAGAACGACAAGCTGATTTATCTGTTAAAGAACAAAAAATATCTGCAGACCAAGAAACTAAAGGTGCTCAGATAGGAAGTAAAATTGCAGATCAACTTCTTAAAGGACAATAATAATGGTTGACACAAGGTTTGTAGATTTGCTAATGTCACGTTTAAACGAGACAGAATCTATTTTAAAAGATAATTTAATTTCAGGTGTTATAAAAGATTACACTGAATATAGTTTAAGTAGAGGAAAGCTTGAAGGAATACAACTAGCAAAACGAGATATAGAAGAAATTGTAAATCAAGTTTTGATAGAAAATTAGTTTCGCCCGTAGGGTGCAAAGGAGTTCTCCACTTCTCCGATTTAAGTGGTGCAATGAGGACGTTTTAAATGGCATTAGCAGAAGCTACTGATATTACAGAAGGTAAAAAAGCACAACAACTGCCTATACCTACTGGATACAGAATATTGATTGGACTGCCTGAAGTTGAAGAAAAGACTGATGGTGGAATTTTTAAAGCACAAACAACTGTAGAAAATGAACATGTATCTTCTATTGTTGGTTTTGTTATTGATATGGGGCAAGATTGTTATAGAGATAAAGAACGATTTCCAGATGGTGCTTGGTGTAAGAAAGGTGATTTTATAATCATGCGAGCTTACAGTGGCACAAGATTTAAAATTCATGGCAAAGAGTTCCGAATTATTAATGATGATACTGTTGAAGCTGTTGTAGACGATCCTAGAGGTATAACTCGTGGATAATCAAGAAGCACAAATTCTGCCAGATGAGGCAGATGTAATGAAACAATCTAATGATTTCGATGTAGAAATTGTTGATGACCGTCCTGCAGAAGATCAAAGAGCGCCTAGACAAGAAGCAGAATCTGACGATTTTAATATTGATGAAGAAATTGATGGTGTAAATGATCAAGTAAAAAAACGTATTAATCGTTTAAAATACGAATATCATGAACAACGAAGAGAGAAAGAAGAAAATGCTCGTATTCGTGATGAAGCAGTTCAATACGCACAAAATATTCAACAACAAAATGAAAAATTATCAGATATTGTTAATCGTAGTGAAGAAGCATTAATAAAAAGTGTTTCTACTAGAGCAGATACTGAGATAGAAGCAGCAAAACAAGCTTACAAAAAAGCTTATGATGAAGGTGATTCTGAAGCATTAGTTACAGCACAAGAGTCTTTAACAAGAGCACAAACTGATAAAACTTATTTACAAAATTATCAACCTCAACCAAAAAAAGTTGAAGCAGCTCAGTCTTTTGATCAGCAACCACAAACTGCTGATCCAAGAACTCAAGCTTGGATTGATAATAATCAATGGTTTGGACAACCCGGTTATGAAGAAATGACTGGATTTGCTTTTGGTTTACATGAAAGTCTTACAAAAAAGAATATAACATCTAAATCAGATAAATATTTTGACACAATTAATTCAAGATTACACAAAACTTTTCCTGAATTTTTTAATGTTAATAAAGAAGAAGACGTGCAACCAACAAGCACAAGTAGGAAAAACACGGTAGTTGCCTCTGCACAAAGAGAAGGTAAAAATCCGCGCAAAGTTCAGCTAACACAAACCCAAGTAAAACTCGCTAAAAGATTGGGAATAACCCCTGAACAGTATGCAAGACAAATGGTTAAGGAGAGTAAACGTGGCTGATAATAATAACGAAGAAACAAAGCGCACCCCTCGCTCATTGGAAACAAGAAGCGATAACAAAAGACCTACTGAATGGAAACCGCCTTCAGTGTTACCAGATCCAACTCCACAAAAAGGTTGGGCTTTTCGATGGGTACGAACCAGTATGACCGGACAATCCGATAATACTAACGTATCTATGAGATTTAGAGAAGGCTGGGAACCTGTAAAAGCTGTTGATCATCCTGAACTGAGCGTGATACCAGATCATGAATCAAGATTTCCGGGATGTGTTGAAGTAGGTGGATTATTACTATGTAAGGCTCCAGAAGAAACTGCAGCAGCTAGATCACAGCATTACCAACAAAAAGCTGCACAACAAATGGAGAGTGTCGATCAGGCATATATGAGAGAAAATGATCCACGGATGCCAGTATTGGCTCCAGATCGTAGATCTCGTACTACGTTCGGTCGTGGCGGTTCGTGAGAACCTTTTTTAATTTATAAGGAAAGAAAATGGCTACTACAGCAACTCCGTATGGAGCAAGACCAGTAGGTACTCTTTCTGCAAGTGGTTCCTTTACAGGAAAAACAATGCAGATTAAGGTTGCCTCTGCTTATGCTACAAACATTTTCCACGGTGACTTTGTAAAATTAGTAACAGCAGGTACTGTCGAATTAGACGCAGGTACTGCTACTGTAACAACCGTTGGAATATTTCTAGGATGCAAATATACTGATCCTAGTACAAACCAAATGACATTTAACCAATACTGGCCTGCTAGTACAGCAGCATCAGATGCGGTTGCATATGTCTTAACCGATCCGCAAGCTCTGTTTCAAATGCAAGGTGACGGTACACTAGCGCAATCTGCTCTAGGTGCTAACTTTGGACTTGTTCAAACTGCTGGATCTACTTCAATCGGTAAAAGTAAAAATGCAGCAGACGTTTCAACAGTCGCTACCACTAATACTTTACCACTCAAGCTAGTTGAGTTTGTCGATAGCACAACATCATCAGTAGGTGACACTTTTACTGATGCAGTTTACAAAGTAAACGTTGGGCATCAATTCGATAACACAACCGGCATTTAAGGGGAATAATTAATGGCTATTTCACGCGCACAAATGTTGAAAGAACTCCTGCCGGGACTTAATGCCCTTTTTGGTTTGGAGTATGAAAAGTACCAAGATGAGCATAAAGCAATTTATGAAACTGAAGCTTCTGATCGTTCATTCGAAGAAGAAGTTAAGTTAAGTGGATTTGCTGCTGCTCCAGTAAAAGATGAAGGTTCAGCTCTCAGTTATGATTCTGCACAAGAAGCTTTTACTGCACGTTATAATCACGAGACTATTGCAATGGGATTTGCAATTACAGAAGAGGCAATGGAAGATAATCTTTATGATTCTCTATCTGGTCGCTATACTAAGGCTCTAGCTCGTGCTATGGCATACACTAAGCAAGTTAAAGCTGCATTTCCGCTTAACAACGGTTTTAGTAACAGCTATCAAACAGGAGATGGAGTTAATCTATTTACTGCTGATGGTGACGGTGTTACTGGCGGTGATGGACATGTACTTGTTGGTGGTGGTAAAAACAGTAATAGACCTGCAACTGCTTCTGATCTCAATGAGACTTCATTAGAAGCTGCTGTTATTGCTATTGCTGGTTGGACTGATGAAAGAGGATTGCTAATTGCGGCAAGACCTAAAAAGTTGATTGTTCCTCCAAACTTAATGTTTGTAGCAACAAGAATACTTGAATCAGAAGGCAGAGTTGGAACTGCTGATAATGATCTTAACGCTGTTAAAGCAAACGGAACTATTCCAGAAGGTTATTCAGTTAATCACTATTTAACTGATACTAATGCATGGTTCTTAGTAACTGATATTCCTAACGGTCTTAAGCATTTTGAGCGTACTCCGCTTGACACAAGTATGGATGGAGATTTTGATACCGGTAATGTTCGCTATAAAGCTAGAGAGCGTTATTCTTTTGGTGTATCAGATCCATTGGGTTTATTCGGTTCTCCGGGATCGTCATAAGCTAAAACATGAGGGGGAATTTATTTCCCCCTTTTTTATTAATCCTGACTACTATATGATGTAGTAGACAATTGCCAAGACAGGAGAATTACAATGGCTAATACAACATTTAAGGGATCGGTTAGATCTCAAAATGGTTTTGAAGTAGTTTCAATAAACTCATCAACAGGTGCAGAAACTAATAAATTTGATATTGATTCAAGTGGTAATCTACAAACTGACGGTGATATAACAGTCGATGATCAACTGTTAGTAAAAGATGGTGCAGATATTCGTTATACTGCAACTACCGGTTACGGGCCTGCAGGACTTATTGTAGGTAAAGGTGGTTCTTTATCTGCAACAGTAGATCCATACACTTCCGGATTAACTCAATTGTTTGATTTAGGCAGCAGGTTACTTTACGGTAATACTGTTTATGCTTATGGTCGATTAGCAGCAACAGCCGTTACAGCAGGTAAATGTGTAACTCATGCTGCTAAAATAGCACATCACTTTGACTTAACACCTACTGCAGGTGTAGCCGCAGGTGAAACAGCTATATCAGTTGAAACTGCAGGTACTGACATTACGTTAAATCAATACGCTAATGGATACCTATACGTCAATGATGCAGCGGGTGAAGGTCAACTACTTAGAATAAAATCTAACCCAGCACATGACCATTCAGCAGATCCATCTATCGTAATAACTTGTTATGACGATCTAGCAACTGCAATAACTACCAGTTCAAGAATTACATTAATTCCTGATCCTCGTAGTGCGCAAATTGTTCAAGCCGCTACAACTACAGGCGCTACACTAGGTGTAACTGTTGTCGATATGGCAGCAAGTGCTTATGGTTGGTTTGCAGTCTCAGGGCCGCAAGCTGTATTAACTTCAGGTACATTAGTTGTGGGCAACCATGCAGTACCTCTCGGAGCAGCAGGAGCAGTAGGGCCGGCAGCAGGAGATGTGATACAAGTAATTGGTACAGTTATGATTGTTAACGTAACTACTGATTATTCATTAATCAACCTTACAGGTATTATCTAGGAGCAAACTATGACTAGCTCAGATATAATCGCCAAAACTATTACTGCAGACACTCAAGCTTTAGATGCAGATGGAATTAGTACAGCAACCTCTGTTGGCAATAATGCAGCCCTTGTTATAGGTGGTGCATTAGCTGATGGAGGTTCAGTTACTCTCAGCTTTGCGAGGGTAGTCACTATCCTTTCGGCTGGGAATGATTCCTCTAAATCATTTACTGTAGTAGGCACTGACATTCATGGAGACTCACAAACAGAATCCATAACAGGTGCTAACGCTGGTACAGCTACTGGTACTAAATACTTTTTAACTATTGCTTCAATAACTGCTGTGGGCAACCCAGCAGGTAATGTTTCAGCAGGAATTAATGGTTCTGTTGCAAATATTATTTTTGCAGGTAGATCAAGATTAAGAGGTATGTATTTAACTAGCACAGCTACAGCAGGGACTATTGATATATTAAGAACATCTCCTACTGGAACAAGTATTATGAAATTAAGTTCAGTAGGTAATGCTGATTCTACTAGAAATATTACAGTTCCAGCAGACGGTATTCTATTTAGTGATGGAATATATATTCAATATACTGCAGCTACATTTCTTACAATGACAATTTTTCACGCATAATGTATCAGTACAGAGCTAAAATTGTAAAAGTAATTGATGGAGATACTGTTGATGTAAATATTGACTTAGGATTTTCAGTTATATTATCAAAACAACGAATTAGACTTTATGGAATAGATACTCCTGAAAGTCGTACTCGTAATTTAGAAGAAAAAAAATATGGTTTATTAGCTAAAAGTTTTTTAAAAGAATTTATAAGTAAAGCTGGTGACAATCTAATTGTTGAAACTTGTAAAGATGATCGTGGTAAATTTGGTCGTATTTTAGGAAAAATAATGAACAAAGATAATGAATGTGTTAATGAGATCATGTGTTCTTTAGGTCATGCTGTAGAATATTATGGTCAATCTAAAGATGATATAGCTGAAGGTCATTTACTTAATAGAATTAAAATTGATAAATTAAATGAACAGTGATTCTAAAGAGCTTATAAAAAAGATAGAAGAAAAAATAATTGGTTGTTTGTTTGTTTTAAGTGATCCAGATAAAGGATCTCCAATTGCTTTATCTTATGATGAAAAAAACAAAAATATTGTTTTTGAAGTTTTTGGTGAAGTTGTTTCTATATCTAATACTATAAGTATAGATGTGTTTATGAAATTAAATCCTAATGATATTATTAATCTTGGTCAATCAATGAGTAAAGACATCTTAAAAGATAAAGAAAAAGAACAAAAACCTTTTTTAAGAATAGTAGGAAGATAACATGCCAAAACCTTCATTCACTCATAATCAAACTAATAAAAAAGTAACTTCAAAATTTAATTTAAAAAAAGGCAAAACAGAGTTTGAAGTAGACAGAACAAGATTTAAAGGTATGCCTTCAGCTATAAGTGCTAGTTTAAAAAGAGATTTAGGTAAAGGTGTTAAAGCATATTTAAATTCAAATAATGGAGTTAAATCTGCTGGATTACAATTTACTAAACGTTTTAAAGATGGTGGTATTATAGAAACAGAACAAAAAAAAGTAAGAAGAAAATATGGTAAAGGAGCATAAAATGCCAAAATTAGACGGAAAAGAATATTCATACGACAAAGCAGGAATGTCAGCTTTTAATAAAGCTAAAATGAAAAAGAATAAAATGGGAAGAATGGGCGGTGGAATGGTTAAGTATAATGCCGGTGGAATGATTAGAGATAATTCAGGCATTATGCAAGAGCAAGATAGAGTTATGAGAAAGTTTGGTGATGGCGGTAAACTTGGTGAAGAAATTGGTAAAACAGAAAAACTTCCAGAACGTCTAAAACAGTCAAAAGCTAAAAAACCAAAAGATCCACCTACAAAACCAAAGGTCGCAAAAAAATCAGAAAAAAAGACAAAAAAGACATAAATAATGGCTACTAGCGGTACATACAACTTTAATTTAGATTTAAGCGATGTTGTTGAAGAGGCTTTTGAAAGAGCTGGCTTAGAAGCAAGAACTGGTTATGACTATCGTACAGCCAGACGTAGCTTAGATTTAATGTTTTTAGAGTGGCAAAATCGTGGTCTTAATTTGTGGACAATACAAGAAGGAACTCAAGCACTTACTGCTGGTACTTCAAGGTATGTTTTATCTTCAGATGAATTAGATATTGTTGAAGCTTTTGTTAGGATTAATTCTGGAGATACTTCTACACAAGCAGATCAAATGCTAACAAGAATATCTATTAGTCAGTATGCTCATTTAACTAACAAATTAGAAACAAGCAAACCTTTACAGTATTGGATTGAACGTGATCCTAGTGCTATCTCTGTCAACTTATGGCCTGTTCCTGATGATGCAGAAACATATAGTTTGATTTATTATTATATGCAAAGAATAGAAGATTCTGGTTCTGTAGCCTCTAATAACACAGACGTACCTATTCGTTTTTTACCTTGCATGATTGCTGGATTAGCTTATTACATTAGTATTAAAAGACCAGAATCATTAGAAAGAGCGCCTCTTTTAAAACAAATGTATGAAGAGCAATGGAATTTAGCTGCTGATGCAGATAGAGAAAAAGCTTCTTTATACATGATTCCCGGAGGTTATTCTTAATGGCAAGTTATGCAAAAGGAAAACATGCTTTTGGTTTTTGTGATCGAACTGGATTTAGATATCCTTTAAAAGATTTAATTAATCAAATAGAAGATGGAAGACCTACTGGAAAAATGATTGGTAAAGATGTTATTGATAAAGATCATCCTCAATTACAACTAGGAAGATTAAGAACTCTTGATCCACAAGCACTTAGAAATCCAAGACCAGATACAGCTCAATCAGCAAGTAGAAGATTATTTGCATTTAATCCTGTAGGTGGTGGTAATTCTGATTTAGGTAGTCGTACTGTAGGTCTTAATATACATGGCAAAATAGGCGCAGTAAAAGTGAGTACAAGCTAATGGCATGGACAAATACAACACTAACTCAAGCTATTAAAGACTATACAGAAAATAATGAAACTACATTTTCTAACAATATATCTTTATTTATTAGAAATACAGAAGAAAAAATATTAAGAAGTATTGAACTTCCAGCTTTTAGAAAAAATGCTACCGGAACAATAACAAGCGATAATCAATATTTAAATGTTCCAAGTGATTTTTTAAGACCTTATTCTTTGGCTTTAGTAAATGGTAGTTCTTATGAATATCTAATTAATAAAGATGTAAACTATATAAGAGAATTATATCCTGTTACTGCAACAACAGGTGTACCTAAATATTATGGTACGTTTAATCAAAATTCTTTTATTATGGGGCCTACACCTAATGCTGATTTTACTACTGAATTACATTATTTTTATGAACCTGAATCTATAACAACATCTAGTGATGGCACTAGCTGGCTTGGTACAAATGCTGAAAATACTTTATTATATGGATCTTTGATAGAAGCTTATATTTTTATGAAAGGTGAGCCTGATATAATTAAAAACTATACTCAGCAATTTGAAATTGCTATAGGAACGTTAAAATTAGAAGGTGATGGTTACGATAGAACTGATGCCTATAGAACAGGACAACGAAGGATAAAGGTTAGTTAATGTTTAGTGTTGAAGTAAAAGCAAATGTAAATGGTGTAAATGTTCATACTACTGAAAACAGAGGGTTTACACCTGAAGAAATTGCGGCTAGAGCAGTAGAAAAAATAGTTTCAATTTCTGACGAAGTTGATCCAATGGTAAAAGCTCAAGCCGAAGCTTTCAAAAGTAAAGTTTATCATGTTATTGTATTAGCGTGTAAAGATGCAATAAATAGCGACAGAACCACTATGTGTAATCTTTTTTCACAACAAGGTCATAAAGATATGGCTGATATTTTAAGGAGTCTATAATGGCTATAACGCAAGCTATGTGTACCTCGTTTAAGAGCGAACTGCTTCAAGGCATACACAATTTTCACAACGGTTCGGGTGGTGGGACTACAACTACTACAGGTAGTGGTAATACCTATAAAATTGCACTTTATACAAGTAGTGCAACTATGTCGGCTTCTACAACCGCTTATGCTACAACAAATGAAATTTCAGGTACAAACTACACCGCCGCCGGAAATACATTAACTAATGTTGATCCAACTACAAGTGGTACTACTGCTTTAACAGATTTTGCAGATACAACATGGTCTACAGCTACTATAACTGCTAGAGGAGCTTTAATTTACAATTCTTCTGCAGCAGCAGGAACAGCAGGTAGAGCCGTTGCAGTTTTAGATTTTGGCGGAGACAAAACATCAACTGCAGGAGATTTTACAGTACAGTTTCCTGCCGCTGATGCTAGTAACGCTATAATTCGTATTGCATAGGAAGATAGATGGCTACCGGTTGGGGTAGAAGTACATGGGGTGACGACAAGTGGGGAGTTACCTCCGCTATATTTGGCGTAACAGGTGTAGCTGGAACTTCTGCTTTAGGTGCAGAAACAGTAACGGCTGATGCAAATGTAGGAGTAACACAATCAACGTTAACCTCTACATTAGGTAACGCTATAACAGCCGGAGCCGCAGTA
>PAUP01000068.1 GCA_002712765.1 Cytophagaceae bacterium
CTAGTAAACACTTTTTGAATCAAGGAGCCAATTAATGGTACAGGAGTCATTTTACCTTGAAAGGCCGAAATTAAACCAAACAACCAAAGCGCAAAAAAAGCAAAAATAAAAGGACCAGAGATCATCCAAGAATCAAAAAAGCCTAAAGGAAGCATGATTAGGAAATACCCTAAAATAAGACCCAACGACTGTCTGATATGAAAAGCCGCAAAGGGATTCTTGGACTCATTATTCATAAAATATGCAATAATTAGCCCAATAAAGGTAAAATAGCTTAAGGCTGCTGCTGGTTTGCCTAAGTATATCGTTTCTTCATTCATGAGAGGGATAAGTGCTTTTTATTATTGGCCAGAACACCAAATACGCTGCCCTTTACTTTGGCATCTATAAATGCAGCATTATGAGATTTTGATAGGATGTTTTCTTTAGAAAAAGTCCAACTTCCTCTAGGATCAAACAAAGTGAGATTGGCCTGTACGCCTTTATCGATTGGAGGAAGCGCAGCGACAAAACGAGAGCGTCCTGCCGTTAATAGTTGAACTGCTTTTTTGACACTTACTAAGGTGTTTAAAGCACTAAATGTGACTTCTTGAGCAATAGTTCCAAAGCCCGCATTGTCAAATTCGACTTGCTTACCTTCTATGTCGATTGGATTGTGATCACTAGTTACCATGTCTATGGTTCCGTCTTTTATACCTTCGATAAGCGCTTGTCTGTCTGTATCTGGACGCAACGGGGGTAGTACTTTGTAAGAGGTGTCAAAATCACTCAATACCGCATCGGTAAAAAAGAGATGATGTATGGCAACGCTACAACTCACATTAAGTCCTTTGGCTTTGGCCTCTCGAATTAAGGCTACAGACGCTGCGGTAGATATAGTAGGAATGTGTAATTTTCCTCCCACATACTCTAATATGTGCAAATCTCTTGCAACCTGAAGACTCTCGGCAATGCCTGGTATTCCTTTTAGTCCTAGATTGGTGCTGGTCACTCCTTCGTGTACAATTCCTTTACCAGCGATTTGAGATTGATGCGGAAACGATAGTACCAATCCGTCAAAGCCCTGAGTGTATTGCAAAGCGATCTTTAATAGATTGGGATTACTTACGGGTATTTGATAGTCTCCAAAGGCAACAGCTCCCGCCTGTTGCATATCGTAAAGCTCGGCTAAATCTACACTTTCGCTATTTCGCGTAAGCGCACCTATAGGATAGACTGCACTACAACTGTTTTGTGCTTTTTGTAGGACAAAGGCAATATCAGAACTGCTGTCGAGCACGGGTAAAGTATTGGGGTTGAGTGCCACTGCAGTAAAACCACTGGCCGCAGCAACTTCCAAGCCATTTTTTATGGTTTCACGCTGTTCAAAACCTGGTTCACCCATAGAAACGCTGCTATCAAACCAGCCTTGAGAGAGATGTAAACCGTCGTATTTTATGGTCTGTTCGTCTTTGTGGGAGGGAAGATCATTGTCTATATCGACAATAATGCCATTTTTAATACGGAGATCAACAGTTTGCCCATGATAGTTGCTTTGCGAGTCAATTAGGGTAGCTGCTTTTATCAGTAGATTCATTTGAAGAATTTTAGAATAGCCATCTCCACAAGAAGGAAGAGCAGGGCAAAAATAACAAACCATTTCCAAAGAGCCGCTACTTCGTCTGCATCTTTGAGTGTATCAAAAAGCAAACTTAGCGAGCTGGTATAGGTCATATTCTCTCGTGGTTCTAATGTTTTATAGCGCAGGCTACTTTCTGAACGGTCGTAGTTATAACTAATCTGTTGCAGTAGACTGTCTTTATAAGCAATACTATAGTTTGCCGCTTTTTTTGGGAAGGCCTCTGTGGTAATAGAAACCTTATTGCTAAACTGTTGTTGCAGAGGGATTAATGGTTGCTCGTCGCTAGTTTGACTCATTGTCACAATTTGATCTTGCGGTAATGTGACCTTAACATCAAAGGTATTGGAGCGGTTGGTCAGTAAATAGAGTTGAGGTAACTGCAGGCTTGATTTGCCAATATTGTACAGGGTCGGGACGATAAGTGGCGCATTTTTAAAGTTGGTGTTTTGACTATTGAGCCCTGCGGCGAAAACATATACAGAAGCTGTAGTCGTTAAAAAGACTCCTGCGTCTTCATAGTTTAAAATATGTTGACCACCACTTAGTCGATAACTTTTCTGAACGGAGGGGTATTGAAAATTGCGTATTGCCTTGTCAAAAACGTTGTTGTAGATAGGATGATCGTAATTAATTGTGGTGACTAGGCGCTGCCCATCTTGCATCGCTGTAAATTGGAGATTGCCAAGGGTTGTGAGTAGGGCATTATAAGCCGCTAAGGCATCTTCGCTTACCGAGGGAATAATGACAACCACCCCACCATTGCTGCTAAAATTGCGTAAGGCATTGGCCAAGGCGGCAGAGGGTTGCACTAATTCGTTTAGAATAATCAGATTGTATTGATTGATCTGGCTATAATCAAAATTGGATAACCTAACGCCTGTATAGGTAAATTCTGGGGCTGTAAAAATTTTGGACAAAAAGCGATCATCGGCCTCATTAATACTCAGCACATTAACTGGTATGCCGGAATTTAAAGAGAAATAGAGCGCATTGTCAAAACTCAGATTAGGATCTTCTATAGCAATCCTACCTACAATATTGGCTGGAGCTGGTACTTCAAAATCGACACTGGCTGTGGTTTGATCTTCAAAAGATGCGGTACCTTTGGCCAAGAGTTGATCTCGGTCAAAGATAGAGACCGGAACGTTGGTTTCTCGCCGCTCATTAGAAGAGAGTAGGGCGGTTAATTTTAGACTATTTACACTGCTGCCGCTTATATACAAACTATCGACACTTATGTTTTTTAAAGTTGCCACTTCAGGTTGTACGATGTAGGTACTCACATCGGTCAAGGGTTCAAAATCGGGCTGGCCTTTTTCTTGAACGTCTGAGACGATAATCAATCGTTTTTCGGTGGTAGGATTCTTGGAAAATATTTTTTTCGCTTTAAGCGAAATAGCTACAGGGGGTAATTGCGGTGCGACATAGGGAATTTGTAAGAGGGTGTTTCGCGCGCTTTTGACGGTAATATCGCGATAGGTGTCGGTATTCGTAAATAGGGTGAATCTGGTATCTTCAGGAATTTGGGATAGCAGTTCCTGTATGCTTTGATTGAGCAAAGGGCCTGCTTTGCCCTTGGCCTGCATACTAAAAGAATTATCGAGGTATATAACGGTCTCTTTTTCTTTGGTGGCGCTAGTGGTGTTGGTATAAAAAGGCTGGGCAAAGGCTAAAATGATCATGGCCAGTGCTGCCATACGACTCAATAGTGTCAGCCACTTTTTTAATTGATTACTCTTACGGGTTTGTATATTTATTTTTTCCAAAAAGGCCACATTGGTAAAAGCCTCTTTTTTAAATTTTCGCAATTGAAAAAGATGAACAAGAATAGGAATAATCAGTAAGAAAAGGGCGTATAGAAGTTCGGGATGTCTAAACTGCATTCTCGTTCATGGGTTTTCTCAAAAGTAATAAAAAACTATGCGGTAATTCGATTTTTAGCACATCTTTAAAACTTTTCAAAAGCCCCTAATCCAAAGAGGGCAAAGTCGTATTTTACAGGATCGGTGGCATCCATTTTGCGCAAAGCAGCGTCGAGTTGAGCTACGGTTTTGGCATCATTTTGCTTTCGCGAAAGCAATCCCAACTTGCGGGCTACATTACCTGTATGCACATCTAAAGGACAGGATAATACCGCTGGAGAAATGGATGGCCAAAGACCAAAATCGACTCCGGCACTCGCATCTCTTACCATCCAACGTAAAAACATATTTATCCGCTTTGCCGCCGAGTTTCGACTAGGGTCACTGATGTGCTTCTGGCTGCGCTGTTGATGTGGGATTTCAAAAAACACCGATTTAAACTGGGCGATAGCCATTTGCATGGAGGTGGGAGTCATGCCTTTGGCGAAGAGCTGCTCTAATCCGCCGTGATGTTTATAAATATGTTGCAATGCCCTTACAAAGGTTTCTAAATCACAGCTGTTAAAAGTGCGATGCACAAAACCGTCAAACAAATGCGCTTGGCTAGGGCTATAATCCATAATAAAATCATAGGGGGACTGGCCCATGATGTGCATCATTTTATTGGCATTGGTAATAATACTCTTTCGGTTGCCCCAAGCAATTATAGCGGTGAGAAACCCAGAAATTTCAATATCCTCTTTTTGTGAAAACTGATGAGGGATTTGAATGGGATCGTGAGGGATAAAGGCATTGGTTTCATAAGCAAGCGCTTTTTGATCCAAAAATTCTTTGAGCTGGGCCTTTGTCATTGCCATTTTGGATTACAAGTGGTCTACAAAGGCACCGTCTTTCATCAGTAACTTACGATCTGCCATATCGGCAAGCTCTTCATTGTGGGTGACAATAATAAAGGTTTGTCCAAATTGATCTCTGAGCTGAAAAAACAGCTTGTGTAGATGTTCGGCACTCTCGGTGTCCAAATTTCCAGAGGGCTCGTCGGCGAGAATAAGTGCAGGATTATTAATTAAAGCACGAGCCACGGCTACACGCTGTTGCTCTCCTCCTGATAGCTCGTTAGGTTTGTGATGGCTGCGATTTTCGAGTCCCAAAAAGTGCAGTAGCTCTAAGGCGCGTTTTTCGGCCTCAGCTTTGGGAGTTTTGGCAATAAATGCAGGGATACAGACATTTTCTAACGCAGTAAATTCTGGGAGTAATTGGTGAAACTGAAAGATAAACCCAATGTGCTTATTTCTAAATTTACTCAGTGCTTTTTGTTTTAAATGCGATACTTCTGTACCATTAATTTGTAAAGAAGCCTCCCTTTGTTCTGGACGATCTAGGGTTCCCAATATTTGTAAAAGCGTCGTCTTACCAGCACCACTAGGCCCTACAATAGACACGACTTCTCCTTTGGCCACCTCAAGAGAAACCGATTTGAGAACTTCGAGTTCGCCGTAAAATTTTGTGATGTTTTGGGCTTTTACCATAGTGTTCATTTAAAGTGGAAAATACTATAAATGGAATTAGAAATCAACCTTTATCCCGCTTTATTCAATAAGGTACGCACATTATTGAAATCGATAAAATAGGTCACTCTAAGAGATACCGTATGCTGAATGGGTTGATCAAAGAGATTTTCCAAACTTTCGGTATAGCCAAGGGTAGAGAGTTCATCATTGTTAAAGATTTGATTTCTATACAAAAGTGAAGCTTCACTACCAGGGGCAAAACGCCATCTAAAACTCAAGTCGAGATTCCAGATATTAAAATTGGTGTTAGGGTCTCTACGTTCTGACAGATCGTAATCGGTGATGCTTCTGCTCCCGTCATCATTGAGTATGTAATAGATATTACTGCTGTAGTCTGCAGTACTCCAAAAGTTTCTAAATCGCAAATCTATAGCCTTATAAGAATCAAAATTATAACTCAGATTAATAGAGTTTTCTACGGTATTGATATCGCGTAGTCCCAAAAAGACCTCTGTGTCGGTATTGTCTACCCACCCAAAGTTCTTGATCTGGGTAGCATAAGACGAAGAAAGGATGACGAGAAAGTTATCAGAAAACCTAAATCTGGGAGAGATATTGAGCCTATAATTGGTTTGGTCTTGATTGCCAAACCATTTGTTATATCCAAAACGCACATCAAAAGCGAGTTTTTTGCGATAATCTGTAGAGATAAAACCTCCAGTTCCGATACGCGGTTCAAAAAGGACAAAGCGACCATCTATACGCGGTTCAAAATAATCGCGACGTTGTCCGCCTGCAAAAACATCGGCACCAAAAGCCAAACGACTTGGAAGGGCAAAAAACACATCAAAGGAGGCAGAGTTATCTGTCTGAACATTGGGCTGGTATAAGCGGCGGTGTCTTATTCTAAAGCTATAACGGTATTTGTTGAAGGTCTTGGTAGGTTCAAATATTTCATAGGAAGCGCGGGCATAAAAGCTGTTAAAATTATTACGATTGTTGAGCCCAAGATCGTTGATGTTAAAGGTTGTATTCGAAAAATCGTGACCTGCACCATATCTAAAATTCCCTTTTGTTCTAAACAGGTCAAGCTCTGACCTAAATCCTGTTACCAAATTGCCAGGAATACTTACATTGCTCACTACAGCGCGTCCTGCCGTTGTAAAACTATTTTCTTTATTGGCGAGATTAAAGTCGAGTGCGGTAACATTGGCATCTCTAAAATCACTACCACTTCTGGTAACATTGGTATTGATGACAGAGATCGATGAGTTTTGGTTGAATTGTTGATCTAAAACAAAAACGTTATAGTTTGTCAAGGGCTCTACGAGCACTTGTCGTTGCTCACCAGTTTCTACGTTGCGGATATCGGCAAAGGTCTCCTCGGTGATCGAATTGAGAAAACCAACCCCAAGATTATCTTTGGTACGGCCAGAAATTTTTATAGAATTGAGCAAATTAACTTTTCCAGGGAAATTAGTAATCTCTTCATTGTCTGCCAGGTCGTTGACACGTCCTGTAGGGCCGTTACCAATACGTCTGGAAAAGAAGATGTCTCCTTTGTTAAACAAGTCTACGCCTTCGGTAAAAAAAGCTCTGTTCTCCCCAAAAACCTGTTCAAAAGGCCCCAGGTTGAGGCGCACATTGTCAAAGGTTACCTGCCCAAAATCTGGAATGAGCTGGGCATCAAGGGTAAAGCTATCACTCAAACCATATTTTAAATCCATACCTCCTGAAAATTCGGTAGCTCCATCACCATCTCTCGCAGTGTATACCCCTTGGGCAAATGGGAAAAACGTAAGTCGTACAGGAGGATCTATTTTAGATACACCAGTGACCAAACCATTATATTGTGACTCTCTGCCTATAGATTTGTCGATGCGATTCCAGGTATGTGTTTCGTTTTGACGTATCAGTCTTCTAAAAAAGTTGACACTCCAATCTTGAATATCTACCACAGGAAAACGCAGGGTGTTATAGGGTATTTTGAATTCGGCATACCACCCTCGTTCATCTGATGACACCCTACACTGAAACACAACATCAAATCCAAAATCTTGGTTGTTTTGGGTCACACGAGAGTCGGCAATGGTACCAGCACTTGTGACCCAAAATCGGGTTTCATTAATACCGTCATTGTAAGTGTTTAGCGCGATCATAAATACATCGGCCTGCACGTTGATGTTATCTCTCTGACTAAATTGTCTAGGTATCAACTCGGGCTCAGGATCAAACATGTAGGCTGCTACATACACATTTTTGTCGTCATAAGCCATTTGAACTTCGGTTCTAATATCATCAGAAGCCAAGCCTTCATTACTGGGTTCGAGCATGTAGAATTCTGAATATTTTCTCAAATCGACCCATACCTGATCATCTAACATTCCATCAATTTTTGGGGCTTGAGTAATTCGGGTTGCTTGTAAGGTCTTTCGCTCTTGTGCTACAGAAGAAAAACAAGTAAATAAAACCAGTAGTAAAAAGAAAAAGCGTTGTGGCATGTAAAAACGTTGAAAGGGCAAATCTATTATTGCTAATCAACCTTTGCTATTAATTAAAAGTTAAAAAAAATACAATCATTTATAAAGTAATGGGAATCCCCGATTTACGCACTTATATTTAACAGTCAAGAATAATTATGAAAGAAAATAAATTGCAAACTATAGTATTTGCCGCTGGTTGTTTCTGGTGTACAGAAGCTGTTTTTCAAAGGGTTAAGGGTGTGCAAGAGGTGAAGTCTGGTTATACTGGAGGACATATCAAAAATCCCGCATACAGAGAAGTGTGTAGTGGCAGAACGGGTCATGCCGAAGGAATAAAAGTGACTTATGACCCTGAGGTAATTGATCTCAGTCAATTATTAGAAGTTTTCTTTGCCACTCATGATCCAACTACGCTTAACAGGCAAGGTAATGACAGGGGGACGCAGTATCGATCGGGTATATTTTATACTAGCGAAGCACAGCGGAAGATTAGTGAGGACTTTATCAAAAATTTGGATGAGGCCTCGGTTTTTGAAAATAACATCGTGACAGAGGTAACCCCTCTAGATATATTTTACCTAGCTGATGCCACGCATGACGATTATTATAATCGTTATAGATCACAACCCTATTGTCAAATTATTATTGATCCAAAAATTGACAAAATAAAAACGTATTTTCAAGACGTATTAAAATAAGAAGAGATCAAGCTAAGAATCATATGCCTTATAAAAAATTTGAAGAGTACCATATAGAGACCACTCAACAGGTCAGAAAAAGTTTTGAAGATATTATTGATAGTCTAGGAGAAGACACTCAGCGAGAAGGTATAGTAAAGACTCCAGAAAGAGCTGCAAAAGCCATGCAGTTTCTCACCTCTGGTTACCAAATGGATGCTTCAGAAATTCTCAAGGGTGCTATGTTTAAAGAAGCTTATGACGATATGGTTATTGTAAAAGACATAGAGTTGTACTCTTTGTGCGAGCATCATATGTTACCCTTTTTTGGCAAAGCACATATCGCCTATATACCCGATGGTCATATTGTTGGCTTGAGTAAAATTCCTAGAATCGTTGATGTATTTGCTAGACGATTGCAAGTGCAAGAGCGACTTACCCATGATATTTTAGAGTGTATTAACACGACCTTAAAACCCAAGGGGGTAGCTGTGGTGATCGAGGCTTCTCACATGTGTATGATGATGCGAGGGGTTCAAAAACAAAATTCGACAACCACTACTTCTGGTTTTAGAGGGCAGTTTCAAAAAATAGAAACCAGAACCGAATTTCTAAAATTGATCAGTTCTGATCTCTCCTAGTTTTTGGAACATATTTTGTTTACCTTTTATTTGTAATTTTAAGACGCACTCATGAAAATGCCTACAAATAAATATAAACTTCTATTCCTAGGATTACTCTTTGATGCTATTGGAGTGGTCACCTCAAGTTGGATTATTCCAGCTATCGGAGATTTCTCGGATATCGCTTGGGCACCCATATCGGCTTGGTTGATGACACGAATGTATAAAGGTACTGCTGGTAAGGTAGCCGGTGTTGTCGCTTTTGTTGAGGAGATTGTCCCCTTTGTAGATATTATCCCGTCATTTACTCTTATGTGGTTATATACGTATGTGTTGACAGCCTCAAACACCTCAGACGATAAAAAGGTTATCGAATTAAAAAAATAAGCTTTTTTCCAACCTAGTAACTCTTTTACACGTCTACGTCATTTGATCCCCTGCTTAATCTAATGCAGTTGTGTTAGTAATTCTATTTTTCTAACACCATTTAAATTGGCCTATTCTCATACAATAGACGGCTAAGTACAATCTTGTGTATTGTTTTCCATCTATTTTTCCGAAATTGCGCAAAAACAACGACTTCCTCCATGCGAGACACGCATTATATCAGTTCAGAAATTCTAGATTTAGCAAGCATTTCAGCTATTCTTGATCAAAACAAGCAACTAGCTCTTAGTCAAGAGAGTTTGGTTAATATTAATAGCTCTCGGGCCTACCTCGATACCAAAGCCAACAGTAGTAAAACACCGCTATATGGTATCAATACCGGTTTTGGTAGCCTGTGTAATGTGGCGATTCAAGAAGACAATCTCACGGCACTACAAGAAAATTTGGTACGATCACATGCCTGTGGTATTGGAGATTATGTTCCTAAACCTATCGTCAAACTCATGCTACTGCTTAAGATTCAGTCCTTGAGTTACGGCCATAGCGGTGTACACCTAGATACCGTAACACGGCTCATTGATTTTTACAATCACGACATTTTGCCAGTGGTATATACGCAAGGTTCCTTAGGAGCTAGTGGAGATTTGGCTCCTTTGGCTCATTTGTCGCTACCTTTAATAGGAGAGGGAAAAGTCTGGGATGGTCAGGAGATTGCTTTCGCGAAAGCGGTCTTAGACAAACACAATTGGAAGCCGATAACCTTGCATTCTAAGGAAGGCTTGGCATTGCTTAACGGGACGCAATTTATGGCTGCCTATGGGGTATATGCCTTATTAAAAAGTCATAAACTGTCCTATCTTGCCGATGTAATCGGAGCCATTTCTATAGATGCGTTTAATTGCAATTTGTCTCCCTTTGATGCTTTGGTTCACTTTGTCCGACCTCATAGAGGTCAAATCAAAACTGCAGAGCGCATACGCGAATTTTTGAGCGAAAGTGAAATTGCCGAACTCGAAAAAGTAAACGTGCAAGATCCGTACTCCTTTAGATGTATCCCTCAGGTACACGGAGCGACCAAAGACGCCATTGCCTTTGCTACAAAGACCTTTAAAACTGAAATTAACAGTGTAACCGATAACCCTAATATTTTTGCCGCCGATGATAAAATTATAAGCGGTGGCAATTTTCACGGGCAACCCTTGGCATTGGCCTTAGACTTTTTAGGTATTGCTATGGCAGAATTAGGTAGTATTAGTGAAAGACGAACCTATCAACTCATAGGAGGGCTAAGAGGGTTGCCACCATTTTTGGTAGATAATCCTGGTCTCAACAGTGGCATGATGATCCCACAATATACCGCCGCCAGTATCGTAAGTCAAAATAAACAATTGGCCACTCCTGCTAGTGTAGACTCTATCGTCTCTTCTAACGGTCAAGAAGATCATGTAAGTATGGGGGCCAATGCGGCTACCAAGCTGCTTCAAATCGTCGAGAATGTAGAGCGTATATTGAGTATAGAATTACTCAATGCGGCACAGGCTATTCATTATAGGGCTCCACTGAAGACGGCTCCTTTTTTGGAGAGTTTATTAAAAGCATATCGAGAGGAAGTCACTTTTGTAGCCAATGATCGCATACTATCTGAAGATATGCACAAGACACAGGCCTTTTTACAAAGCTTTAGGATTGCTCCCGATGAGCTGTTTTCTTAGCGAGAACATTTTCCATCCATTGTGTAGCTAGCGTTAAATTGTCAAAGACTTCAAACGGATGCTCAAAAAATTGCTTTTCGACAGAGGCGTTTAAGCGGTCGATAGTTTTGAGAGAAACGATAGCTATGGCGCATACTTTTGTCTTGTTTGCGGTTTGAATATAAACGGTAGGATCTATAGCATAGGAGTTTTTGCGATAAGAAATATAGCCATAGGATGCTTCCTTAAAATGGGATTTGCAGTAAGCCATTAGGACTTCATTATATTCGGGATTAAAGACAATACCTTCTTTCATTATTGCAATGACAATATTGCCAATAATTTGTACCTCGCCAAAATCAAAGACGGTACTCTCGGGGGTTGGAAGTGGTCTCATTTAGGGGTTTTAAGACATATTTATACCTAAAAGAACAACATATTTTTCACTAAAAAAAATCGATTTCACAAGCCATTCATTGTCAGGTGAGTATCTGCAATGTGCTCGTGAATGTTAGAGGCTAGTGGGGGCACCTTGCTTCAGGGGTTCAGTAATTTATTTTTGTAGGCAATTGCTTCTTCTATGGTGCCAAAAAGCACAAAAGGTTTTTCAAAAAAAAGTTTTTCAATTTTAGTGATTTCAGACTCTTTGTCAAAATTTTGTGCAACGACAATAAAGGCTTTTAGATTACTAATTTTTGAGGTTTCTAAATAAACAGTAGGGTCTACGCTATAGGAATGTATACGGTGTGTCATATACACAAAATCACGTTTCGGAAAATAGGTATTGGCAAGATGGATTAGTATATCATTATGAGCAGGGACAACTGTGATACCTTCATTCATTACTACATAGATATAGTCTGAATAAATACTCACTTGACAAAAATCCAGTGTTTTTTGTATGGGTTGTTGCGTTTTCATAGCATCGATCGTATAAGGGGAATGCAATATAAGATACCAATAAATTTGTTAGCTTATTGATGTTGTAGGTGATTTTTCTTCAATATGGTCTTTTTGAGAGGCTGTAGGATAGATCTCAATAATAAAGTAGACTATAGCTCCAATAAAGCTGCCAAACAAGACGACAAGCGCCCATATGAGTTGTAGAGTGGTATTCTGTTTCAATTTTGGGTTGTTCATGATATGGATGATATACACAATAAGTAAGGTAAGGCTTGATAAAAGCATCAATCCCATGAGAACAATTACGCCTATCATATAGCGGGAGAAAAGGTGCTCAGGAGCCGTTGAGGTAAGCTGGTTGTTGTTGGCACTCTCGGCCATTGAAAACAACTCAATAAAAATTCCTACAAAAAAGGCAAAATAGCTCAGCAGTAAAATTAGGGGCAAAAATGCTAGTATGCCCATACTTATTTTGGTCGATTTCTTCATGTGTGTATTGACCAAAAAAGGCAGTTATTTGAACCTTTCAAATAACTGCCTTTGGTCTGTGTTATAAAGTGACTATTCTGAAGCCGAGGCTTCCTTCTTTTCTATTTTAATGGTAAGCTCTTCCGATTTTTTATCCAGATCCATAAATATAGCATCGCCTTCTTCTAGATTGGCAGTAATAATTTCTTCTGCCAAGGCATCTTCAATATATTTCTGAATAGCTCTTTTTAGCGGGCGAGCGCCATAGTCCTTGTCAAATCCTTTATCACTAATATAGTCTTTGGCATCTTCGCTCAAACTTAGTTGATAGCCTAAGCTCGCAATACGCTTAAAGAGCTTGGCCAATTCTATATCGATAATTTGATGGATGTGCTCTCGCTCTAGAGCATTAAAGACCACTACATCATCTACACGGTTTAAGAATTCTGGTGCAAAGGCCTTTTTTAATGCATTTTGAATCACACTTTTGGCATTCGCATCTATTTGGGATGCTCTTGTTTTTGTGCCAAAACCAACGCCTTGACCAAAATCTTTTAATTTTCGTGCTCCGATATTGGAAGTCATAATAATGATCGTATTTCTAAAATCAATTTTACGACCTAAAGAATCTGTCAAGAAACCATCATCTAATACTTGTAAGAGCATATTAAAGACGTCGGGGTGTGCCTTTTCGATCTCATCGAGTAATATTACCGAATAAGGTTTTCTGCGTACTTTTTCTGTGAGCTGTCCGCCTTCTTCATAACCTACGTAACCTGGAGGAGCTCCTACCAATCGGCTAATGGCAAATTTTTCCATGTATTCACTCATATCTATACGTATCAGCGAATCTTCATTGTCAAATAATTCGGTGGCGAGTACCTTGGCGAGTTGTGTTTTACCAACCCCAGTTTGTCCTAAGAAAATAAACGAACCAATTGGTTTATTTGGATCCTTTAAACCAGCCCGATTACGCTGTATGGCTTTGGCTACTTTGGCTACTGCCTCATCTTGACCAATAACTTTGCGCTTAATGGTATCTGGCAGTTCGGCCAATTTGTTACTTTCGGTTTGTGCGATACGATTAACAGGTATACCCGTCATCATACTCACAACATCGGCTACATTGCTTTCTGAGACTTCCTCTTTATGTAATTTGGCATCTTCTTCCCACTTTTCCTGAGCCGTGGCCAATTCGCGTTCCAAATTTTTCTCGTCATCTCTTAGCTTTGCAGCCTCTTCGTATTTCTGTTTTTTAACCACAGAAGTTTTTAGCTCTCGTACTTCTTCGAGTTTAGACTCTAATTCTAAAATCTTTTTTGGCACATCTATATTGGTAATATGTACTCGCGACCCTGCCTCATCCAACGCATCAATGGCTTTGTCTGGTAAGAATCGATCTGTCATATATCTATTGGTCAAATGTACACAGGCGGCAATAGCCTCATCGGTATAGGTTACATTGTGATGCTCCTCATACTTTCCTTTAATATTCTCGAGTATCTCGATGGTTTCTTCGACTGTGGTGGGTTCGACCATCACCTTTTGGAAACGACGTTCTAGCGCACCATCTTTTTCGATATGTTGTCTAAATTCATCTAGGGTAGTTGCACCTACACATTGTATTTCGCCACGAGCGAGTGCTGGTTTGAACATATTAGATGCGTCTAATGAACCCGTAGCTCCTCCAGCTCCTACTATAGTGTGAATCTCGTCAATAAAGAGAATGATGTCATCGTTCTTCTCTAGTTCGTTCATCACCGCTTTCATGCGCTCTTCAAACTGACCTCTGTACTTGGTACCTGCGACCAAACTTGCCAGATCAAGCGTCACTACACGTTTGTCAAAAAGAATACGTGAGACTTTACGTTGCACAATACGCAAGGCAAGCCCTTCTGCAATGGCCGATTTACCCACACCGGGTTCTCCGATAAGCAGCGGATTATTTTTCTTGCGTCTGCTTAAAATTTGAGAGACACGTTCGATTTCTTTAGACCGTCCTACCACTGGGTCTAGCTTGTTTTCTTCGGCCATGGCGGTAAGGTCACGTCCAAAATTGTCTAAAACAGGGGTTTTACTTTTTTTATTTCCCTTATTGCCTGCAGGCGTGTTAAAAGGATTGTCTTTCTGGCCGTCGTCGGCAGAGGTGTCATCATCACTAAAGGATTCTGATTTGATCGGTTCTATATAATCGTCTTCTTCGCTGGCCATCATAACTTTAAATTGTTCTTTTACGTTGTCATAATCTACCTTGAGCTTATTGAGTAGCTTGGTAGTGGGGTCGTTTTCATTTCGTAAAACGCAAAGGAGAAGATGCGCGGTATTTATCGAAGAACTTTGAAAGAGTTTGGCTTCGAGAAAAGTCGTTTTTAACGCGCGTTCGGCCTGACGGGTAAGATGCAGGTTTTTCTTGTCATTACCTTGTAATGATATATTGGGATTTGCAGGACTTAAAATCTCCACCTTACGACGTAAGTGTTCTAAGTCTACCTCTAGTGCGCCCAAGATATGTATCGCTTTGCCGCTTCCGTCACGTAGCAATCCTAATAATAGATGTTCGGTTCCTATAAAGTCGTGACCTAGGCGTAAGGCTTCTTCTTTGCTATACGCAATCACATCTTTGACTCGTGGTGAAAAATTATCATCCATACTTCAATCTTCCTTTTTCGTTTAATGTAAATTTAAGCAATCTATGGCAAAAACCGTTCCGTTGGATTGACTTCGTACCCAATTACTAAAATAACTGACAGTTTGCCAAGTCTATTGCCTGACAGTTATTAAAAATTACAGTGAGATTTTGTTAATAAATAGTACGCTTTCGCGAAAGCGAATACAGCCAAAAAACCTTTAAAATTCCTACATTGCTAGCTAGTAAAATTTGACTATAACCTAATCATTATTATATGGCCGGAGGAGAAAAATTAATCTCGATTAATATTGAAGATGAAATGAAATCAGCCTACATCGATTATTCGATGTCGGTAATCGTATCTCGAGCATTGCCGGATGTGCGAGATGGTTTAAAACCAGTTCATAGACGTGTATTGTACGGGATGCATGAGCTGGGTATTCGAGCCAATAGCGCTCATAAAAAAAGTGCGAGAATCGTAGGAGAAGTGTTGGGTAAGTACCATCCACATGGTGACACTTCTGTATATGACGCTATGGTGCGTATGGCACAAGAATGGAGTTTGCGTTATATGCTGGTAGACGGGCAAGGTAACTTTGGTTCGGTAGATGGAGATAGTCCGGCTGCCATGCGATATACCGAAGCACGTATGCGTAAGATATCTGAAGACATGATGGCAGATATCGACAAAGAAACCGTAGATCACCAGCTCAATTTTGATGATACCTTAAAGGAACCTACAGTACTGCCTACTCGTGTTCCAGGATTGTTGATAAATGGTGCCTCTGGTATAGCCGTAGGTATGGCTACCAATATGCCACCGCACAACTTATCTGAAGTGGTAGATGGTATTGTAGCTTATGTAGATAACCGTGATATTGAAGTAGAAGAATTGATGGAGCATGTCAAAGCTCCTGATTTTCCTACGGGTGGAATTATTTACGGGTATGAAGGTGTGCGCGAAGCTTTTAAAACAGGCCGTGGGCGTATAGTAATGCGCGGTACGGCAAGTATAGAAGAAGTGAAAGGTCGCGAATGTATTATCGTTTCTGAAATACCGTATCAGGTCAATAAAGCCGATATGATTAAGAAGACGGCAGACATGATAAACGATAAAAAGCTCGAAGGGATTTCTGCCATTAGAGACGAGTCTGACCGAAATGGGATGCGTATTGTCTATGTGTTAAAAAGAGATGCGATTCCTAATATCGTTTTAAATACTTTGTATAAGTACACAGCCTTACAATCTTCTTTTAGTGTCAATAATATTGCACTGGTAAAAGGTCGTCCACAAATGCTCAACCTCAAAGACATGATCCATCACTTTGTCGAGCACCGTCATGAGGTAGTTATAAGACGTACCAAATACGAATTGCGCAAAGCCGAAGAGCGTGCCCATATCTTAGAAGGGCTTATCATTGCCTCAGATAATATTGATGAGGTCATTGCTATTATTAGAGCCAGTGCTAATGCCGACGAGGCGCGTTCTAATTTGATCGAACGCTTTAAACTTTCAGAAATTCAGGCCAAAGCCATTGTAGAAATGCGTTTGCGTCAGCTTACGGGTCTGGAACAAGACAAGTTGCGCAATGAGTATGAAGAATTGATGAAAACCATAGAAGACTTAAAGGATATTCTTGCCAATGAGGATCGTCGTATGACGATTATCAAGGAAGAATTGATTGAGGTCAAAGATAAATATGGCGACGAGCGTCGATCTCGTATTGAATATGCAGGTGGCGATGTGAGTATTACCGATTTGATTCCTGACGAAAAAGTTGTGATTACTATTTCTCATGCGGGCTACATCAAACGTACTTCTCTTACCGAATACAAAACACAAAATAGAGGGGGTGTAGGGCAGAAGGCTTCTACGACTAGAAATGAAGATTTTCTAGAACACCTCTTTGTAGGCACCAACCATCAATATATGCTCTTTTTTACTCAAAAAGGGAAATGTTTCTGGATGCGAGTCTTTGAAATTCCGGAAGGCGCCAAAACCTCTAAAGGTAGAGCCATTCAAAACTTAATCAACATTGAGCAGGATGATAAAGTAAAAGCTTTTGTATGTACCAACGATCTCAAAGACGAAGACTACATCAACAATCACTTTATTATCATGGCAACCAAAAAAGGTCAGGTTAAGAAAACAGCACTTGAGCAATATTCGCGACCTCGTACCAATGGTATTAATGCGATTACGATTAAAGACGATGACGAATTACTAGAGGCCAAATTAACCACTGGAGAAAGCCAAGTGATGCTCGCATTGCGCTCTGGCAAAGCCATTCGCTTTGAAGAAGGTAAGACTAGACCAATGGGAAGAAACGCTTCTGGTGTTCGTGGCATAACTCTTGCAAGTGACAAGGACGAAGTCGTAGGAATGGTGTCTGTAAACGATAATGAAAGTGATATTTTGGTCGTTTCAGAAAAGGGTTATGGCAAACGTAGTAGTCTTGACGATTACCGCATAACCAATAGAGGCGGAAAAGGTGTAAAAACAATTTCTGTTACCGATAAAACGGGAGAACTCGTAGCCATAAAGAATGTGACCGATGAAGATGATCTTATGATCATTAATAAATCGGGTATCGCCATTAGAATGGCAGTTGCCGATTTAAGAGTTATGGGACGTGCCACACAAGGTGTGCGTTTGATCAACCTCAAGGGAAATGATTCTATTGCTGCAGTGGCCAAGGTAAAACACGATGAAGACGAAATAGATGAAGGTGATGGGCTACTAACAGACCAGACAGCAACAACCGATTCACAAACAACAACCCCTCCATCGCCCAAAAACGATGAAGAAGAATAGAAGTATTTAGGGGGTTGTTAGAAATTTGATTAATTTTAACCCCCTTTTATATAATTAACACAAACATGATGAGAACTAAATTTTTATTTGCCATAGCATTTGCTGCAACGACCGTTGTTTTTGCACAAAAGAAGGAAGTAAAAGTGATTGAGAAAGCAATTAAATCTGGAGATTATGGAGCAGCAAAGTCTGCTATTCCAGCTGCCGAAGCACTTAGCGGATCTATGGATGAGAAAACAAAAACTAAATTTTTACTCTTGAAAGGACAAGCCTATTTAGGAGTAGAAAATAAAAATGTAGAAGACCTCTCAAAAGCCGCTAGCGCTTTTGAACAATTACAAGATTCTAAGTATGATACAGAAGCCAAAAACGGATTGCAAAATGTAGTTGCAGCCCTAGTAAATGCAGCTGTAGACGATCAAAATGCCCAACGTCCTAAGGATGCGGCCAAAAAATTAGAACAAGCCTATAACTACAGTAAAAAAGACACGAGCTATTTGTATTTCGCTGCTTCAAATGCGGTAAATGCTCAGGATTGGGATGTCGCTTTAAAGCACTACAAAACGCTACGTGACTTAAAATATACTGGTATTGAGACTAAGTATTACGCTACCGATGCAGAATCTGGAGAAGAAAAGGCATACAACAAACAAGAGAGAGATTTATTGGTAATGGGTAAAACTCATATTAAGCCAAGACAGGAAAACTCTGAATCAAGATCAGCCGAGATTGCCAAGAACATTGCACTTATCTACATCACCAAGGGTGAAAATGACAAAGCACTTGAGGCTATGGCGACTGCAAGAGCAGAGAATCCTGGTGATAAATTGTTATTGCGTTCTGAGGCAGACATCTATTTAAAGATGGGTAATATGGACAAATACCAAGAAGTGATTGCACAGGTATTAGACAATGCTGATGAAAGTGAAAAAGCAGAGTTGTATTACAACCTAGGTGTAAGCGCCGATCAACAAGGCGACAAGGATAAGGCCAAAGAGTACTACGGAGAGGCGATTAAGAGAAATGAGTCTTATGCAGCCGCCTATAACAACCTAGCCGTATTAATTTTGGCTAACGAAAGAGCTTTGGTTGACGAGATGAACGCTTTAGGTACTTCTGCCGCCGATTTTAAGAAATACGACGAATTGAAGTTAGAGCGTGAAAACATTTATCGTGAAGCCATGCCATACCTAGAGAAAGCTATGCAGCATTCTAAGCCAGAAAAGAGCTTGAGCGTAGCCCGTTCTTTATACGGAATTTACCAGCAGTTAGACATGCAAGATAAAGCCGATACTATCAAGGCTAAAATTGATGCCTTAGAAGGCGGTAATTAAGCTTCTTAGCTCAAAAGCACAAAAAAACCGATACCTAGTGGTATCGGTTTTTTTTATGGGTAATCTATTTTAAATGATCTTTTTGATAACCCTTAATTTATGGGTGTGGCTACGCTTGTGCACGTTATAAATACCCGAATGATCTAGGCGATCCATTCGTACCTCGCCATGAGCGTGAATGATATAATTGTCTTCTAAGATAATCCCTACATGAACAATAGCACCGTCTTGATTATCAAAAAAAGCAAGATCTCCAGGTTCACTTTCTTCTATAAAGGACAAGGCCTCTCCTTGTGCCGCTTGTTGTGATGCATCCCTTTGGAGCACAAATCCGTTTAAGCGGTACACCATCTGGGTAAACCCGCTACAATCAATCCCAAAAGGAGTTCTGCCTCCCCACATATAAGGCGATTTTAGATACAATAAAGCGGTTTGAATCAATTGTGACCTATCGGTTTGTCCTTGGCGAGTAGTCCCTTCAAAGCTGCTTTTGAGTAAGGAGATGGTATGTATAGATGATCCCATGACCACAGTAGTGAGTGATTGATGCTCGTCTATGGCAAATTGTACAGGATCTGAGGCGAGCTGCTCTGTTTGCGCTTTCGCGAAAGCGTATTGCTGCTCATCGATCTCAACAAATTGCTTGTTATCAATCCAGCCCTCATACCCATCATGCGCTAGGCGGATACGACTCCAATTTTTTCGGTATTCTAGGAGTTTAAAATATTCTCCGTACAACATTTGATTGACCAGTTCACTGCGATCTGAAGGTTCAAATCGCATGGGTACTATACTGAGATGACAAATGCCGTATCGCATGGAGAGAATAAAGAGGTGTAGCTTTAATTAGCAGTTTTCTATGACCATAGCCGAGGCTCCTCCGCCACCATTACAAATAGCAGCTGCACCTAGTTTGGCATTATTTTGCTTTAAGACGTGCATTAGAGTGATTAGTATACGCACGCCACTACAACCCAGCGGATGTCCTAGTGAGACTGCGCCTCCATTGACATTTACATTGTCTGAGTTGAGCCCCAAAATTTTCATATTGGCAAGTCCTACAACGGCAAAGGCTTCATTAAATTCAAAATAATCAATTTCCTCTTGAGTTACTCCAGCCTTGGCTAGTGCCTTAGGTAAGGCCTTTGATGGGGCAGTGGTAAACCATTCTGGCTCATGAGCTGCATCGGCATATCCTTTTATACTGCACAAAGGTGTCAACCCTAAAGCTGTCGCTTTTTCTTCACTCATCATTACAACTGCACCTGCACCATCATTAATTGTAGATGCGTTCGCAGCAGTAACGGTGCCATCTTTGGTAAATGCTGGACGAAGGGCAGGAATCTTTTCCATGCGTACATTAGTAAACTCTTCATCCTTGTCTACGATAAGGTCATCTCCACGTCGCTGCGGTACAGCAACAGGAACCACTTCGTCGTCAAACTTACCTGCTTCCCAGGCAGCAGCGCTACGCTGATACGATGCTATAGCATAAGCATCCTGATCTTCACGACTAAAATCGTATTCTCGGGCACAGGCATCGGCGCAAACGCCCATTGCATTGCCGTCATAAGCGTCTACCAAACCGTCTTTTTGCATACCATCAACCATAGTCTGAGGCCCAAACTTATGTCCATTTCGCAAATGCACATAATGGGGTATCTGACTCATATTTTCCATGCCGCCAGCAACTACAATCTCGCTATCACCCAAGGCAATAGCTTGAGCAGCTTGCATAACCGCTTTCATACCAGAAGCACATACTTTATTGATCGTTGTACATGGTACCTGATTAGGAATACCTGCTGCAATGGCGGCTTGACGTGCTGGTGCTTGACCCACTCCAGCCTGTACTACATTGCCCATGAATACCTCATTGACTAAGGCCGGGTCTAAATTAATTTTATCTAGGGCGCCTTTTATAGCGGTAGCCCCTAAGGCCGTGGCAGACACAGATGATAATTTACCTAAGAAACTTCCAATAGGTGTTCTGGCAGCAGCTACGATGACAACTTTCTTACTCATAATCTTTCAAAATTTAGTGCATTTTATTGCTTTGCGAATGTAAGGAAAAATCAAAGATTTGTTGTGAGTCAAACTCAAATTTACGGCCTATTTGACCCAATTATATTTAGTACTTTAGCCTAGAAGAAAACAGCCCATGAAAGTCATTACAAAATCTTTTTACACGCATCAGGACTTGCTTTATAAAATTATGCTTGTCATGGTGAGTGCCTTTCTGATTGTTTATTTCTTACCCAAAAGTGGCAAATTTCCCTATGAAATTCAAAAAGGTTTTCCTTGGTCCTATGACAATCTGTATGCCGACGATGATTTTGCCATACTCAAAAGTGAAGAAGCGCTGGAGGCTGAAGCCGAGCAAATTAGAAACGAAACGCCTGTTTATTTTACCGTTGATACAGCGGTAATCAAACAGGTCAATACCGATTTTGAACAGGTATTTACTACGATTTTTACAGATTCGGTTGTGGAGACCGCCAATTTAAATCGATCTAGACTAAGGTCCTTTTCTTCAAACCTACTAGAGGAGCTGTATACCTATGGTATTATAGAGGAAAGCACCACTTTTTCTGAGGACCGCTTGATATTTCTTCAGCGAGGAGATGCGGTAACTAGAACGACGGTTGGTAGACTCAAATCGATTTCAGAAATTTCTGAGTACTTAGGAAATCAAATTGAAAGTAGTGATCTAAGTGAACTTAAGACAAAGCTATTGCAACTCTTTTATGAGGTAGTTGCTGTAAATACGACATACAATCCAGAATTGACAGCCAAAGCCATAGATGCGAGACTTGCTGATATTTCGCCTTCAAGGGGTATGGTTTCTAAGGGAAGTCGTATCGTTGCACGAGGAGAGTTAGTAGAGGGGGAGACCTTACAAAAGTTACTTTCTCTCAAACAAGAATATCAATCCCAGAATTTTACAGAATCTAGATATAATTGGATCTTATTTGGGTATATACTTTTGGTCGTACTTGCATTAATCATGCTCATGTTGTTTATAAAGACCTATAGGCCTTCTGTCTTTTCAAACAATACCAAAATCACCTTTATATTTTTTAATGTGGTTTTGATGGTATTACTCACGACAGCTATTGTAAAGTATAGGCCCGAATATGTTTATGTGGTACCCCTCTGTATTTTGCCGCTTATTTGCAAGGCCTTCTTTGATGCCCGTCTTGGGTTGTTTACCCATGTCATTACTGTGTTATTGCTTGGTTTTATAGTACCAGATAGTTTTGAGTATTTCTTTTTACAAGTAATCGCAGGAATCGTTACTATTCTTACCGTGCCCGAATTGTATAAACGCGCCAATCTATTTATATCAGTGGGTCAAATTACCTTGGTGTATATTATTGCCTATTTTGCTTTTTACGCCATACACGAAGGCCAAGTAGACACCATGAAATGGGAGACTTTTGGGATGTTTGTTTTGGCAGGTTTGGCCACCTTATTTGTTCAACCCTTGATTTATGTGTATGAAAAAGTATTTGGTTTGGTAAGTGATGTATCCCTTTTAGAACTTTCAGATACCAATACAAAATTGTTAAAGCGCCTCGCCGATCAAGCGCCAGGAACTTTTCACCACAGTCTTAATGTGGCTAATTTAAGTGAAGCCGCCGCAAACGAAATTGGCGCTAACGCCATGTTGGTTAGGGTAGGTGCCCTTTATCACGATATCGGAAAAATGATCAATCCTACCGATTTTACAGAAAATCAACCCACAGGAATCAATAGTCATGAAGATCTTTCGCCTCGCGAAAGCGCTAAGATTATAATTGGTCATGTAATTAATGGCATAGAAATCGCACGAAAAAATAATTTGCCAGATCGTGTTATCGATTTTATTCGAACGCATCACGGTACCAGTACAGTATATTATTTTTATAGAAAAGCCAAAGAGCTTGACGAGTCGGTATCACCTTCAGATTTTAGATATCCTGGGCCTTTGCCCTTTAGTAAAGAGACCGCTATTTTAATGATGGCAGATAGTGTAGAGGCGGCTAGTAAGAGTCTAAAAAACCCCACATCGACCTTAATTGACGAGTTTGTCGAAAAAATCATTAAAAAACAGATGGATGAGGGTCAATTTCTCAACGCCGATATTACCTTTAAAGAAATCCAAGTCATCAAAAAGGTGCTCAAACGAAAACTTAATAATATTTACCACCTAAGAATAGAATATCCAGAGTAAGGTATGATCAGTAGTTAAAATACAGCGACAGCCTTACTTTGATTATCGCAATGTCGGATAGTCTAAAGGTGCTACTTCGTGCATGATGCTGTAGATCTTTTCGAAAATGTCTTCGGCAGAAGGTTTAGAGAAGTAATCGCCATCGGTACCATAAGCAGGACGGTGTGGTTGCGCACTCATACAAGCAGGTTTGCTATCGAGATATTGATAGGCGTTTTGCTCATCCAATATTTGTTGTAGCAAATAGGCACTTGCGCCCCCTGGCATATCTTCGTCTATCACTAATAGTCTGTTCGTTTTTTGAACACTTTTTACAACATCTTGCTTTATATCAAACGGAAGTAAACTTTGCGCATCAATAATTTCAATATCAATTCCAACAGCCGTTAAATCTTGAGCTACTTCTTGCACGACGCGCAGGGTACTACCATAAGAGACTACGGTAATATCATTACCTTCTTTTACTGTTTCTACGACACCAATTGGTGTTTTAAAACTACCAATATTGCTAGGTAGCTTTTCTTTCAAACGATAACCGTTAAGACACTCCACAATCAAGGCTGGTTCGTCACTTTCAAGTAAAGTGTTGTAAAATCCAGCAGCCTTGGTCATATTTCTTGGTGTCAAAATATACATACCGCGTAAAAGCGAAATAATGGCCCCCATTTGCGAACCACTATGCCAGATCCCTTCCAGACGATGTCCTCGTGTACGTACGATAAGCGGGGCTTTTTGACGGCCATGAGTGCGATATCTCAAGGTAGCCAAATCATCACTCATAATTTGAAGCGCGTATAATAAATAATCGAGGTATTGAATTTCGGCTATGGGGCGTAACCCACGCATCGCCATCCCTATACCTTGACCTAAAATGGTGGCCTCACGTATGCCAGCATCTGCAACGCGCAGAGCTCCGTACTTTTCTTGCAGTCCTTCTAATCCTTGGTTTACATCGCCTATGGTTCCTGAATCTTCTCCAAAAACTAAGGTATTTGGGTTATTCTCGAAAATGTAGTCAAAATTATCACGTAAGATTATACGACCATCTACTTGTTGCTCCTCTGAGTACTGCGGTCGTACTTCTTCAACATTAGTTGCCTTAGAATCACTCTCGCTATAGAGATGTGCACTATAAGAAGGCTGTTGCTGGCTCATATAGGTGTCAACCCATTGTTGCAAAGATGTTTTGGCTTGCAAGTCTTCACCAATAAGGTGTCGTAAGGTTTTACGAGCTACTTTTAGAATATCACTTTTTAGTGGTTCTTTGTTATCGGCAAGTGACGCGCGTAAGGGCTTTATAAAAGCACCATTGACACTTTGCTCAATGAGATGGTCTAATAGCGCTATCACTTCAGACTGTGCCGTTTTGATTGGTTTTAAAAAGGCAGTCCAGGCCGCTTTTTTACCATCTCTAACTTCTTTTTTGATGGCTTTTTCAACCTCTTTTAATTCTTCGTCGGTGGCAACACCTTGGGTGATAAGCCAATTTCTAAATTTTAGATTGCAGTCGTGTTCACGTTCCCAATTAAGCCGGTCTTCGTCTTTATATCGCTCATGTGAGCCAGAGGTAGAATGGCCTTGAGGTTGTGTCAATTCATTTACATGTACTAAAACTGGGACATGTTCTTCTCTAGCAATTTTTCCAGCTTTTTCGTAGGCCTCGACTAAGGCGGGATAGTCCCATCCTTTGACACGGATAATTTCATATCCTTTATCTTCTTCGGTGCGTTGAAATCCAGATAGAATTTCAGAAATGTTTTCCTTAGTTGTTTGATGTCTTGCGTGTACAGAAATGCCGTACTCATCGTCCCAAACATTTATCACCATAGGCACTTGAAGCACTCCGGCTGCATTAATTGTTTCAAAAAATAAGCCTTCACTTGTGCTGGCATTACCTATAGTACCCCAGGCTACTTCATTGCCTTGGTCAGAAAAATTGGTGCTATCAGTAGTCGGTACGTTGCGGTATATTTTTGAGGCTTGCGCCAAACCTAATAAACGAGGCATTTGTCCCGCGGTGGGAGAGATGTCTGCACTTGAATTTTTTTGTTGCAGTAAATTGACCCAATTCCCGTTCTCGTCCAAACTATGCGTCGCAAAATGACCTCCCATTTGTTTTCCAGCACTCATAGGATCATGAGCCAAATCTGTGTGAGCGTATAACCCTGCAAAGAATTGTGTTATACTCAACTCACCTATGGCCATCATAAAGGTTTGATCTCTATAATATCCAGAACGAAAATCTCCATTTTTAAAGGCACGTGCCCATGCCAATTGAGGGACTTCTTTACCATCGCCAAAAATGCCAAACTTTGCTTTTCCTGTAAGCACTTCGCGACGCCCCAGCAGGCTACACTCTCTACTAGTCACTGCGATGCGATAATCTTCAAGTACAGATGCCTTAAAATCATCAAATGAAAGCTCCTTTTTCTCTGCAGTGGTGGTATTCATAGTTATTCTCGTTTATGTCGCAAAAATAAGAATAAACGATGAGAATAACAATTGCGAAATATGCTAATATTTTGAATATAATTTAAAAATAAACATTTTTAAATACGTATAATTTAGTAAATCGCATTTTATTTTGATTTCGTTAAGAAATCTATAATCTGTTAAAGGCCTATTATCTACAAATATGAATAGTCTCAATTATAATGCGATAGTATTTTAATACCTAGTACCATTTACGGCTAAAAAGGCGTATGACTGTATCAAAGCTCAAGGAGACAGTAAATCTAATTTTTTGATCATATCTGGGTTGGGCAATTTCCCACCCCAGGTTGGAGTAGACCGGAAAATACAATTCAAAATAATCGTCTAGGAGGCTTATTTGGATACCAGCATCGTATAAAAACACGGGTTTGGATCCTTGGTTTTTAATAAAACCGATATCCCCATAGGCATAGATATACTTCCAAAGTGTCGTACTGGCATTGGTTGTTGCAATCCATTGATCGGCAAAGGCTGGTTCGAGCTGCGATTTAAAACCACCCTCGGCCACGATGTATTGCTGGCTAAAGAGCCCACTATCTTCAGAACGGCCGTAATAATTATAATCAAATAAATAATCGGTAGGTCTATCTAAGGCGAAACTAAAAAAATCGCCTGTGCCTCTGGAGTTATTCCGCAAAAAGGAACCTGCATATACACGTAGGTTTAATTGCCTATTATTGAGATACAAGCCGCGGTAAAAGGCCGTAGCCGATACTTTACTAAAAGACTCAGCAATTTGAAAGTCGGTATTCCAATTAAAGGTATAGGTAATACCTGGATTGCGATTGGTGTATCTCAAATTAAAAACACTATAGTCAGGTTCTTGATTGATTATAGATTCGTCACGATCGCGTGATAAGCTTATAAATCGGGCGGTAAGACTCTGATTTTTGTCTGATCTAAAGTCTGGTGTTCTAAAACTAAATCTAAGAAATGGTGATAAACGTCTAAAAAATAAATCTTCCTGATACGAAAACCGATTGGCCGAAAAGCCATACCGTATTTCGTATAAATTAGATTTTTCTAGGTTGTGGGTATAGGCAATACCAATACTTCCAATGAGCGTTTTTGACCGTAAACCATATTGCGGTTGTATGCGGTAATTTAAGCCTTTGGTGAGTATGGTTTTATTGTACATTTTTAATCCTGGAGAAAAACCGTCATAAAGGTTGAAGTCAAATACAGGCATAAAGAAGACTTGACTCTTAGATGGGTTTTCAAAATCTTGAAAGAGTTTAAATTGCAAAGGCTTATCAAATCCAAACAAAGATTTTGGGTTTTTGTAGTTATCTCTGAGATTGTATTCTGGAATGGCCTTATTATAATTGATAACCAATCGATCTACACTATCGGCGGGTAAGACGAAGGTTTTTTTCTTATTGATTTGTTCTACCCAAGTTTTGGAAACCAGACTGTCATTTTTAAAACCAAACACCGAAGCCGGCATATTGTTTTTTCGCTTATTTTTTATCGTCACATATAAAGAATCTCCTTTTTTCTTGGTTTTGGAGATTTTAAAATCAATTTTTTTTCTGGTGGCTACGTATTCATCAAAGTACCAGTCTATATTTTTGGAAGTGCTTTTTTTGAGTAATTTTTCAAATTGCTCTGTTTTGACCGGGGTTAGCAACCAATCTTTATAAAAGGTCTTGATCGATTTGGTAATTTTTTCTTTTCCTATGAAATCGCCCAAATAATGCAAGCCTGCGCCGCTTTTGTAGGCATTGGCAATATTGACATTAAACTTGATCAAAGAATCTCTCGGGGTGGTCAGGGGCTGATCCAGATTTAAACGAGCCATATGCATATACAACATGCTAAACTGATCGTTAAACTCAAGTTTTGATGCATAAAACTGTCGCACCAGCCAGTACTTATCAAGTCCACCTATAATTTTAAGATCGGGATAGTAGGTATCCATATATTGTTGTAGCAGATAGATCTTAATGCCTTCTGTTACCCATCCATC
>PAUP01000069.1 GCA_002712765.1 Cytophagaceae bacterium
AGATGTTGTGTATGTCTGGTTAGATCCTAAGGTAAAACTGGCTTAGTACATGGATCACGCTTCCCCTTTTCTTTGAATTGGATGGATAGACGTAGTGCTCTGCAATCGTTTTCGTTTAAAACACTCAATTGGGTTGGTAAATTTCTTTCAATCACCGATTTTTGTATCTCAGACGGCATATAACATTCACAGTTATTCCGGCAGATAAACAATAAAGAAAATAGAGGTATGAGAAAACACATAGTAGCTGGAAATTGGAAAATGAACAAAGACTTATCAGAGACCAAGTCTTTGATTGCCGATTTAAAATCTCAAGAAAACAAAGGCGATGCCGAGGTCATTATTGCGCCTACTACAATTAATCTTCACGCGGCTGTGTCTGCCTTAGAAGGAAGTGAGATTCACTGTGCCGCCCAAAATATGCATCAGCAAGAAAGTGGGGCTTATACAGGTGAAATCTCTGCAGCCATGCTCAAAGCCGTAGGCGTAAATACTGTGATACTAGGTCATAGTGAAAGACGCGCTTATTTTCATGAAGATGACGCCTTGCTCGCCGCCAAAGTAAAAACAGCTTTAGCACATAAAATGCGCGTTATCTTTTGTTTTGGCGAAGAATTAGAAGATCGCAAGGCTGGCAATCACTTTAGCGTCGTAGAAGCACAATTAAAAAACGCCTTATTTGAATTAGAATCAGACCCTTGGTTGCAGATTGTTTTGGCTTATGAACCTGTTTGGGCCATAGGTACAGGAGAAACTGCTAGCCCAGAACAGGCACAAGAAATGCACGCTTTTATAAGAAAAACGATTGCTTCTAGGTATAATCAAGACCTAGCCGATCAAATAACCATCCTATATGGAGGCTCTGTCAAACCAGCCAATGCGAAAGAAATATTCTCAAAAGCTGATGTAGATGGAGGTCTCATTGGAGGCGCCTCCTTAAATGCCAACGATTTCTATGCGATTGTAAATGCTTTCGCATAAGCGTCCATAAAAACACGAATGAGGCTATCTTAAGGGTAGCCTTTTTTATGGTTACCACTCGAGCTTTGTGTATCTTTAAGACTCAAAGTACATCCATGAAATATATCATACTCCTTCTAGGTTGGGCCTTTTTGTGTCTAAGCTGCGGTCCTACTGCAAATCTAAACGCTCAAAACTCAGATGGATCAATAACCCTATTTGACAACGGAACTGTTAAAGATGGGGTGTATATTGATGCTTCTGGGAATCTAGGATTGGGGCAACAAAACCTCAAAGACAAACTAGAAGTTAATGGTCAAATACACGCCAAGTCTGTAAAGGTAGATCTAGACAATTGGGCCGATCACGTCTTTGACAAATCCTATCCATTGGATAGTTTAAGCCAGATCGAAGACTACATCAAAAACCATGGTCATCTTAGAGAAATCCCCACGGCAAAAGAGGTACGAAGTAATGGAATCGATCTGGGTCAAATCAATAGACTGCTCTTAAAAAAAATAGAAGAGCTCACCCTGCACCTCATCGACAAAGAAAAGCAAATCAGCCAGCTGCAACTCAAACTAACCCAATTAGAACAACGCTTATCTCGTTTAGAACAAGTAGCAACCAAAAACTGATATGAATAGGATGTTAATCATGCTAAGCATGCTTTTTGGGGTATGTGCAGCTGGACAAGAGGATCGTTTTTTTATTCGCACACATCAGGAGGTACATCTTGAACTACACGCTCAGGACTCTACAGTGAGCTACTTAGGTGACGACGCCATTCTTAAAAAGCTCTTTTCCAAATACAAGGTAAAAGTGTTTCGCAAAGGCTTTAAATATGCCCAAAGAGACAAACTAAAACGCACCTATTTTGGCATTGCCAACAGTGCTGCTTTTAGAAAAGAATTGATACAACAGCGACCCGAGCTTTTTGAATATGCAGAAAACGTAGATGCCAAAAGTCTTATGGTGCATGAACCCAATGATTATGGCCTCACTGCTACTGTGGCCAGAACACATAACAAAGAAGCTTTTTTATTAGATTACTACGATTATTTGGGCGTACCACAGGCCTGGTATTACACGACAGGAAGTCGTGATGTCATTATTGGCATATCGGATGCCAAAATAGATCCCGATGATATTGAATTTAGGGGCAAAACCAAAGTCATTAGACCCAGTAAGGATGTCAAGGGACATGGTATGAGTGTTGCGGCCACCGCTGCGGCTCAGGGTGATAACGGCTACGGAATTCCAGGAGTTTGCTATGATTGTAGTGTATACACCACAACCTATGGCGATTTTAGATCGTTCAAACAACTCTTGGAGCTATCGCGTTTGGGGGCCAAAGTCATTAATTGCAGTTGGGGCAGCACACGCTATTACGACACCGCTCAAGAAGTCATTAACGAAATGCGCGATAATGGCACTGTGATCGTTTCGGTACCCCATAATACGAAGTTTAGTAAATCCAAAGGCACTAAAATTTATTATCCTGGAGGTTATGAGCATGTTATTAGCGTAGGGGCTATTCAACATCGTTTTGACAGCCCTCAAGAATCTATAGATATCGAAAAAAAGAATGGAAAGTATTATGCAAAAAATGTGAAAAATACAGTAGCCCGAACAGGCGGGTTTAGAAATAATGATCCAACTGATGCTTTTTTCCTTTACCCCTCCTCTACTAGCAATATGGACCAGACCGTCGACATCATGGCGCCAGGTAATTTTATTATGAGATATGGACGTTTAGGAAAATTAGAAGACGGTGAGTCGCTCTACAATGAATTTTCGGCAACTTCTCCTGCGGCACCGCTAGTTACTGGAACTATTGGACTGATGTTTTCTTTAAACCCCTGTTTGAGTGTAGACGAAGTCAATAGTATTATCAAATTGTCTGCGACCAATATCGACAGTATTCCTGCCAATAAACCCTATAAGAATTTCTATGGTGCTGGAGCCCTGCACACAGGACGCGCAGTCAAAATGGTACACGACATGCTCGATCCAACGGTGTTTACTACCATCCAATATCAAGATTTTTCGCGCTGGGATTTTAAGCTAGAGGCCGCAGAGAAAATCAAAATAAGACAGCAGCGATTTACAGACAGTAGTCGCGTACACTTTACCGCCCGACAACAAATTCTAATCGAAGAAGAAACCTTACTTTTGCCCTCCCAAAAAGGTGCGGTGTTTCTTAATATCAAAAACAAAGCAGCCTACAATTGTAAAAAAGACTAAAATGACTCCTATCTATCTCGAATATACTTTCACAATAACTCCCGTCCAACCCGGTAGTGATATTTTAATTGCACAACTTGGCGAAATAGGCTTTGAAAGTTTTATTGAAAATGACAATGGTATAACGGCGTATATTCAAAAAGAAGAAGCCTTTGCCAATAACCAACATACCTCCTACGAAGACTTGATCAAAGGTGTTGACATTCTAGATTCGACACTTTTTGACATCCATTTTACCGCCAAAGAAATTGAACAAGTCAATTGGAATGAAGAATGGGAAAAGCATTTTGATCCTATAGATGTAGATGGTAAGTGTGTGGTAAGAGCACCTTTTCACGCGAAGCCAGCCACCCAATATGACATCATCATCGAACCCAAAATGTCTTTTGGAACCGGTCATCACGAAACTACCCACATGATGATCAAGCATTTGTTAAAGATGGATCTGTCTCAAAAAAAGACTCTAGATATGGGCAGTGGTACTGGAGTTTTGGCGATACTTGCAGAGATGCGCGGTGCGGGTCCTATCGATGCTATTGATATAGATCACTGGTGTTATCTCAACGCAAAGGAAAATGCAGAAAGAAACAACTGTGATCAAATAACGGTACTTGAAGGCGATGTCACTTTACTGCAAAACAAGACTTATGATGTCATCATTGCAAATATCAATAGAAATATCTTACTACAAGATATTCCTACCTACGCACAATGCCTCCAAGTAGGTGGAATTTTACTCCTAAGTGGCTTCTATTTAAGCGACCTAGGTCAAATTACAGATGTGTGTAATACCCATGATTTGTACTTTGTGGAGAACTACGAGCGCAACAATTGGATCGCTTGTAAGTTTGAAAAACGTGGCTAACTAACACATTTTTCGTAATTTTGCACCTATATATGCTTGAGATGGGAACTGAGAAACAATACCAAGAAGAACTTGATATACTTACTCAAGAGCACCAACAAAATGAGATTGTGCTCTACAATGATGAAGTGAATACCTTTGATCACGTCATCAATTGTCTTATGGCAAGTTGTGATCACACCGAAGAACAAGCACATCAATGCTCGCTAATTGTGCACTACAAGGGTAAGTGTACAGTAAAAACAGGCGATTACGACGATTTAAAACCCCGTTGTTCCAAATTACTTCAAGCAGGTCTTAGCGCCGAAATCGTATAATCATTTTCTAAAAAATACGGGATTATCCTTAGCTTCTTTTAATGCTGCTTGGCGCCAAAAGCGATACAGAGGAGCCCACCATCTTTTCTACCCCTTTTCGATAAAATTATCCTGTTTTTTAATTGCTACACCGTAGCGCTTTTGTTACTTTTGTGCTGCATTTTTAGCATTTTAAGAAAACCGGACTATGAACTTACACGAATATCAAGGAAAAGAAATTTTAAACAGTTTTGGCGTACGCATTCAACGCGGTATTGTGGCAACCACTGCGGCAGAAGCAGTCGAGGCAGCCAAGAAGTTGACCGAAGAAACAGGAACTGGATGGCACGTCATCAAGGCTCAGGTTCACGCAGGTGGTCGTGGTAAAGGTGGTGGTGTCAAACTGGCCAAAAACCTTGAACAAGTAGAAGAAATCGCAGGACAAATAATCGGAATGAATCTGGTTACTCCTCAAACTAGTGCCGAAGGAAAAAAAGTACACCAAGTACTCATAGCAGAAGATGTTTACTATCCAGGCGATAACGAACCAGAAGAATATTACATGTCTGTGTTGTTAAACCGAGCTACTGGTCGTAATATGATTATGTATTCTACAGAAGGTGGTATGGATATCGAGACAGTAGCCGAAAAAACACCACACTTGATCTACACCGAAGAAATTGATCCTGCAACGGGGCTTTTAGGCTTTCAAGCAAGACGTATTGCTTTTAACTTAGGTCTAAGCGGGCAGGCATTTAAGGAGATGACCAAGTTTGTCTTTGCTTTGTATACCGCTTATACCAATTCTGACAGTTCGTTATTTGAGATCAACCCTGTCTTAAAAACAAGTGATGATAAGATCATGGCCGTAGACGCCAAAGTATCCCTTGACGATAATGCTCTTTTTAGACATAAAGATTATGCTGCCATGCGTGATATCCGAGAAGAAAACCCTGTAGAGGTAGAAGCCGGAGAAAAAGGTCTTAATTATGTTGATCTCGATGGTAATGTAGGTTGTATGGTGAATGGAGCCGGACTGGCTATGGCGACTATGGATTTGATCAAACAAGCAGGTGGTGAACCAGCAAACTTCCTAGATGTAGGGGGTACCGCAGACGCCGAACGTGTTGAGGCCGCTTTTAAGCTAATCTTAAAAGACCCTGCCGTAAAAGCCATCCTTGTTAACATTTTTGGCGGTATTGTACGTTGCGATCGCGTTGCCCAAGGTATTGTTGATGCGTATAAAAATATGGGTAATATCGAAGTACCTATTATTGTTAGATTACAAGGTACTAATGCCGATATTGCAAAAGAATTGATTGACAGTAGTGGCTTAGATGTACAAAGTGCTATAGAGTTTCAAGAAGCTGCCGATAAAGTACAGGCCGTACTTTCATAGGGAGCATATCCATAACATATGTAAGCCCTTTCTGAAATTTCAGAAAGGGCTTTTTCTTTGTAGTAGCCCTACCCCAGGTAGATTTTCGCTCTATCTGCTGAAGATTATTTCTGTAATTAACAGCAGTTAACCTTAATGTATCTTATTGATTTGATTTACGTTAACAAGCGTTAACAATCGTTAAACAACGGTTAAAAATGATATAGTGCTGTAACAGCTGTGCATATTTTCCGTCTCTTTGGTATATCAATCTTTTAATCGAACAATTATGAAAAATTTAAAAATGTTTGCCCTTGTTGTAGCCTTTACAATGAGCACAGTACTTTCGGCGAGTACCAATCCGATCAAAGTCGAAAAACCAAGTTCAATTAGTACTCAAATCTCAGATCTTCTTGCCAAACCAGGGTTTGAAGTAGATACCCAGGTAGATGCTAATGTTACCTTAATGATCAACAACGACTTTGAACTCGTCGTTGTTTCTGTAGACACAGACAATGAAGAAATTGCCAATTTCATCAAACAACGTCTCAACTACAAAAAGGTAGAGAACACTAATGGTCAGAAAACCTTTAACCTTCCTGTTCAAATCGTACCAGGAGAGTAAGACTTTAAATTATTTGAATAGCCAGAACCCGAGCTCATCACTCGGGTTTTTTTATGCATTTTAGTCCCGATTCTTGGGATACAACAGCAACAGTAGTATCTTTAACACAATTGCACCATTATATGAAAAACCTTTTCTTAGTATGTTGTTTGTTTTTGTTGCAGACCGCTGTATCGCAAAGCATACCATTAAGTGATCAAGCCGAAATCAGTCTGTTTACCATTGGTAAAGGGGCAGAGCTCTACGATTCTTTTGGGCATACAGCCATTAGGGTAAAAGACCCCGAAAATCGCATAGACGCTGTGTACAACTACGGTGGTTTTGACTTTGACACGCCCAATTTTTATTTGAAATTTGCTCAAGGGAAATTATTGTATACGCTTTCTCGAAATCCAAATTACCAGCGTTTTCTGGCCAATTATAAGGCGCAAAACCGATCCATCACCGAACAAGTTTTACAGCTTACTCCCGCCCAGAAACAGCAGGTTTTCAATTATTTGGAAGAAAACTACAAACCTGAGAACAGAAAGTATTTGTACGATTTCTTTTACGATAATTGTGCGACCAGACCCAATGAAGTCTTTCAACAAAGTATAGGTGGGTCCCTAGAGATGAGTTATGCGCATCAGACACCTAGTCTAACCCATCGACAGCTCATTCACCAATATCTCGACACCAATTCTTGGGGTAGCCTAGGTATTGATATTGCCTTAGGTGCTGTCATTGACCGTCCAGCCACACCACAGGAATACCTCTTTCTTCCCGATGAGGTGATGCAAGCTTTCGCGAAAGCGCGCTTAGGAGATTCACAATCTCTGCCTGCCCAACAAGACAGTGCAACAGCAAATAGCCCCACGACCACCTTACCTTTAGTAAAAAAAACTAAAAAAATATACACCCCAGAGCGCCCAATAGATACCCGGCCTCCCTTTTTGCTAAGCCCGCTATTTATATTGGGCTTGCTTAGTGTACTATTGATAATAAAAACCTATCGAGATTTTAAACGCAAAGCTGCTATTTCTGGATTAGATACAGCCATTATGATCGTTCTAGGAATCTTGGGCGTACTTTTACTCTTATTGTGGTTTGCCACAGATCACACAGCCACCAAATGGAATTACAACCTTTTATGGGCTTTCCCTTTTCATTTGATTGCTGCGGTTGTGGTGGCCAAAAAAAATCCGCCGCAATGGATATATCCCTATATGAAACTCACCATTATCCTTTTGGTATTATTGGTATTGCATTGGGTGATAGGCACACAACGCTTTGCTCCTACGCTCATTCCTATACTCCTTGCCTTGGGTATGCGATACGTCTTTATAATTAGACGTTTAAAAGACATTAGAGATAGTACCACTTCATAATTAAATCAATTTTACATCTAGCTGTAACAAAGCGTTACAAATCACTACTTATAGCATAACTAACGATCAATCATTGGACAAAGCAGTACAAGAAAAATTTGTTGCCCTCTTAGAAGAAAACCAAAACATTGTACATAAAATCTGCCGGTTATACACCAATAATCAGGATCAGCACAATGACCTCTTCCAAGAGATCACTATACAACTATGGCGGGCCTTCCCTAAATTTAGAGGTGATGCCAAATTTAGCACATGGATGTATAGAGTCGCTTTGAACACAGCAATCACACTGTATCGCAAATCAAAACGATCGGTGATGACACAGGATATTGATGGCGTAATGTTTAAAATATCATCTGAAGATTATGACGACATTATAGAACAACAACTCAAATTGATGTACGCTGCTGTCAAAGAACTAAATGATATTGAAAAGGCGTTAGTCTTTCTGTATTTAGAAGACAAAAATTACAAAGAGATTTCTCAAACGATGGGAATAACCGAGGTCAATGCCAGAGTTAAAATGAATCGTGTCAAAGGAAAGCTCAGAAAAATATTAAATCCATAAGACTATGGTAGACGAATTAGAATTACTAAAAAAGGACTGGCAACGTCAGGAAGCCGGCCTACCCAAATTGACCAAAGCAGACATTTATCCGATGCTTTTAAAAAAGTCATCATCTATTGTTAAATGGATTTTCCTGATTAGCATGGCCGAATTTGCCTTCTGGATATTTATGGCCTTTGGGTTAAAATTTGATAGCGATTCGATTTCTAATGTTGAAAGTGCGCTAGGAAACACCGAAATTATCTCAACCATAATACACTTTTCGGCCTTGATCTTTTTTATGGTGTGGTTTTATAAAAATTACAAAAAGATAACCAGTACAGATTCGTCACGTGTATTGATGAAAAATATTCTCAACACTAGAAAAACCGTCAAATACTATATCTGGTTTAATGTGATTTTCTTGGTCGTAGGAAGTACTATGGCCTTTGTTATGGTAGCCGCCAAAAGCCCAGATACCATTGCCACCGATAACCCCTTGCTCGCAGCCTTGGCCTTTCTAGCCATTATGGGTCTGTTTATTGGGGGACTACTTCTTTTCTACCGTCTAATTTATGGTATACTCTTGCGACGTTTAAAAGCCAATTATGAAGAGCTCAAAAAACTTGAAGTTTAAGGAAGTCTTAATATTCCCACCGCCGCGTTTGGTTTAGCTCTTCATGCATATCGAGTTCTTCGGCTGGTATCACTTTTAAAAAGGAAGGATGCTGCTCTATGGCGTATTCTATCTGTTCTACGATTTTTTCTATAGCGTCATTTTCGTAATCAATTTCTAGCGGCTGTTTTATCTCAAAACTCTGTAGTATGCCGCGCTTTTTGATACGTAAACCTTTCTTGTCAAAACTTCTTCTAAAACCGTCAATAACTATAGGAACGACTATGGGCTTATATTGCTTTATGATATGTGCTGTTCCTTTTCTAATGGGTTTCCAAGGTTTGGTGGTACCTTGCGGGAAAGTGATGACCCAACCGTCATCTAAGGCTATTCCTATATTTTCTGTATCCGAAAAATCAACTTTGCGGTCTATCTCCTTTCCTTTTTCACGCCAAGTGCGACTCACGGTTATCGCTCCTGCATAAGCCAAAATACGAGGTAGCAAGCCACTGCGCATGGTTTCTCCTGCCGCTACATAGTAAACGTTAAGCTTTGGATTCCAGAGGTAGCCAATGTTTTTTATAGAATCTTCTCTACCGCTAAGACTTGCGTTAAAGACATGAAACATCGCTACTACATCGGCAAAGTAGGTTTGATGATTAGAGACAAATAACACCCCTGTATCGGGTAAAGTCTTTAAAATCTCAGATCCTTCAATCTGTAATTCATTAAAACCGCGGTATCTGCGGTGTGTCATGGCACCCGCAAAGCGTATGAGCCAGCGCTTTAAAAATAATATATGTCCAAATGGATTGGTCTTAAATAACCCCATGCACCTTTTTCTTTTTTCTTTAAGCGGAATGTTACCAAAGATTTTGCTTACACCTACCGTTTATAAGGATTGCAAAGATACAAAACACCTACTTAAACTAGCTTTTTGAAGAGCTGCTTCATCTCACTAAGCATCATGGCCGTTGCCCCCCAAACTACATGTCCCTGAAGATCGAAGGCAGGTACGGTAATATCTGTGGCATAGGAGGTAGACAAGGTTGTTTCTATATGGGAGGTATCTGATAGAAATTCTTGTAGCGGGACCTCAATAATGGCTTCAACTTCACTTGGTTGAGGGGTAAATTGAGGATGATGCTGGGTATATCCTATAAAGGATTGCACCCAAAAATTACTAGGCGGAATATAAATATTGGTCATTTGTTTGACCACAGCAATATCCTTGCGATTTACACCAATCTCTTCTTCTGTTTCGCGTAAAGCGGTAGCCTCTAAATGAGCGTCTTCTGGCTCTACTTTACCCCCCGGAAATCCCACTTGATTAGAATGCACCCCCTTATAGGTTTTGCGCAGTATCAGCACGAGATAGGTCTCTTTGCCCCGATAAGGATATAACAAAGCCATAACCCCAGCCTGTTTGGGGTTTTTCTTTTCAATAGCTGTGGTAGAGAGTTCTTTGACGCGCTCGATAGGTGCCATTAAGAACTGTGCCTCTTGTCCGGGGAGCGACAAATTGCGTATTTTTGGCACTAAATCAATAAATTTATCAAAATTCATCTATGCGTAGGTTCGTTTATTTTTGTGTTGGAGCGCTCATTTGTTTGGCATGTGAAGATACTAAATCTTCCCAAAAAACGACGAGAGCACCACAGGAGTTAGACACTGTGAGTGTTGATACCTCTTCGGTAGTCGAGGAAGTAGAAAAGCCCCCTTTGGGCACACCCAAAAACCCATTTATGCCCACTCAGTACGAGGTAAAGCCATTTTTAAAAGCCTATGGAGAAGAAAATCCAGAAACCAAAGTACGTATAGAAACTAGTTTTGGAGATATAGAGGTCGAATTATTTAAAGACACCCCTTTGCATAGAGCCAATTTTATTTTGATGGCCAAAGAGGGCTATTTTGATTTGACGCAATTTTATAGAGTATCGCCTGCCTTTGTTATTCAGGGTGGCAATTCTGACTCTTACAAAATGACAAAAAAAAGACGGGCTATGGGTGATTATCTCTTACCTAATGAAGCCAAACCACACCATCGTCATGTGCGTGGCGCGCTAGCTGCTGCCAAATTTGTCGAACAAAATATAAGTAACGCCTCCTCTCCTTTCGAATTTTATATCGTCCAGCCACAAAGAGGTGCCCATCACCTCAACAAAGCGCATACGGTGTTTGGGAGAGTGACCAAAGGGATGGATGTAGTAGATGAAATCAACAAAGTTCCTGTAGATCAATCAGAATGGCCGCTTAACAATATCCCTATGAAAGTAACGGTCTTAGAATAGACAATACTTCTTCTAGGACAAGCCGCGTTGCCGCTTGGCTTCAAATATCAATATACCTGCAGCTACAGATACATTCATACTGTCAATAACACCTTGCATTGGTATTTTAATTGGAGTGATACCTGGACCTCTAAAAATATCGGTCAAGCCTTTTGCCTCAGTGCCCACAACGATGGCGGTGGCATCTTTGTAATCAGGTCTGGTATAGATTTCGGCCTCTTGTAAGATGGCGCTGTAGATCTGTACGCCTGCCTTTTGTAAATAAGCCAACACTTCTTCTGATGATGCCATTGCGATTTGATTGGTAAAAACACAGCCCACGCTGGAGCGTATGATATTGGGATTGTACAAGTCAGTTTTGGGATTGGCAATAATAAAAGCATCCACATTGGCGGCATCGGCTGTGCGTAAAAGTGCCCCGATATTTCCAGGCTTTTCAGGGGCCTCGGCCACCATAATAAGTGGGTTTTCTGGTAATTCTAAGGCTTGTAGTGTTGCTGTTTTTGCTTTCGCGAAAGCGATCACACCCTCAGTAGAATCGCGATAGGCAAGCTTTTTGTAAACCTCTTCTGTAATTTGAACAAAATCTATGTCTTGTGCCTTGGGAAGTAGTTGCTGCACAGCTTCAAAATCAACTAAATTCCCTACGTAATATACTTCCTTAATCACATAGCCTCCAGAAAAGCAAAGCCCTAGTTCACGCAACCCTTCTACCACAAAACCGTCTGCCTTGCGACGCGCCTTTGCTTTTGATTGCAAAAGGAGTAAGCGTTTGACCGTTGGGTTTTGAATACTTGTAATGTATTTATGATTCATTTTGGGTGATTTAAGGGTCTTTTAGACCACAATTACAAAGTAAAATATCTAATTTCACATAATACACCTAGATCATGACAAAATATCTACTATTTCTTTTCTTTTTATTCACTGCTATTGCTTCTGGACAAACCCAACGCACTATAGAAAACCCACCGCAAGATCTGTCTGTGTGCGATAGTGACAATGATGGCTTTGCAAGCTTTGACCTTACTCTAAATACTCCCGTAGTTATCGGGTCTCAAGACCCATCAGATGTCTTGGTTTCATATTTTGAGACTCAACTAGATGCCGAGCAAAACAGTCTCCAAATTGCCTCTCCATCCGCCTATATGAACATCATTGCCAACATCCAAACGATTTATGTGCGAGTTGATAATCTAGTCACAGGGATGTTTGACATTGACTCATTTGTTATTGTAGTTAATGTAACCTTGGCCGCTTCTCCTAACAACCTTAGTGAATGCGACGACAATGGAGACGATATTGAGGTATTTGATCTTACCCAAAATGACAGTGTGGTAACCGGCTCTCAAAACCCTTCAGTTATTATCGTGAGTTATTACCTGAGTCAGGCCGACCTTGATAATGGTATGGCCATACAAACGCCTACAGCATTTAGCAACACCGCCTCCCCACAAACTATATTTATGTTGGTCGAAAACGTAGTGACCAATTGTTCAGCAGAAGCCACCTTTGACATTGAAGTTACCGTCTGTAATGTAGATATAGATGGCGATGGAGTGACCAATGAGGAAGAAGATATCAATGGCAATGGCAACCTAGACGATGACGATACCGATGGTGATACCATTCCAGACTATCTCGATAACGATGACGATGGTGATCTAGTACTTACCCAAGACGAAATAACTGGCATTGGTGCTGGCCTAGCTCCTATCGATACCGACAATGACAGTATTCAAAACTATCTGGACGATGATGACGATGGAGATTTAATTCTCACCAAAGATGAAGACTACAACAACAATGGCACCCCCTTAGATGATGACATCAATGCCAATGGCATCCCTGATTTTTTGGATGAAGAAGCGGCGCTTAGTCTTAATGAGATTAATGCTATGACCTTTAAAATGTATCCTAATCCCACTCATGGTCACATTACTATTGAA
>PAUP01000070.1 GCA_002712765.1 Cytophagaceae bacterium
AATAAGAGCATTGCGCAACAAGGCAGAGAAAGCCATGGGAGACCAATTTGATATCAAAGCGTTTCATAAAGAAGTTTTAGAAACGGGCTTTATCCCGCTTGAATTACTCGAAAATAAAATCGAAGCTTGGATTGCAGATCAGCAGACGTAAGCCAATTATCTAGCAGCATTAAAGACTTAAAAAAATTACTGATGAAGAAGAAAATTGTCTTATTAGGCTCTGGAGAGCTAGGTAAAGAATTTGTAATCGCAGCGCAACGCTTGGGTCAAAGTGTGATCGCAGTCGATAGTTATGAAAACGCTCCCGCCATGCAGGTAACCGATCAGTATGAGGTTATCAATATGCTAGATGGGCAGGCGCTTGATGCGGTCATTAATAAGCATAAGCCAGATTATATTGTTCCCGAGATTGAAGCGATTCGGACAGAACGATTCTATGAATACGAGCAGCAAGGTTTTACGGTAGTTCCTTCGGCTAAGGCCGCCAATTTTACAATGAATCGCAAAGCCATTAGAGATTTGGCGAGTAAAGAATTAGGGCTTAAAACCGCAGCCTATCGCTATGCCGCTTCCGCGAAAGCGTTAACAGCAGCAGTAGAAGAAATAGGCATGCCCTGTGTGGTTAAACCTCTGATGTCGTCGAGCGGAAAAGGACAGTCAACGATAAAAACCAAAGATGATATCCAAAAAGCTTGGACCTACTCCCAAGAAGGGTCACGAGGCGACGTGGCAGAAGTAATTGTTGAAGCCTTTGTCGATTTTGAATATGAAATCACCCTACTTACTGTCACACAACAGCAGGGGCCTACCCTATTTTGCCCTCCCATAGGTCATCTACAGCAGCGTGGAGATTATCAACAAAGCTGGCAGCCAGCAGCCATGCAACAGCAAGATTTACAAACAGCTCAAGATATGGCCGCCAAAGTTACAGAGGCATTAACAGGAGCTGGACTTTGGGGCGTCGAATTTTTTGTAGCACGAGATGGCGTCTATTTTTCAGAATTATCACCGCGACCTCATGACACGGGTATGGTGACCTTGGCAAATACTCAAAATTTTAATGAATTTGAGCTTCATCTCAGAGCCATATTAGGTTTACCTATACCCGAAATTACTCAAGAACGCATAGGTGCCAGTGCTGTAATTTTGGCTAGTGATCATAGTAATACACCACAATTTACGGGCATCAAAGATCTTGCTGCTGCGACCAAGTCAGATTTCAGACTCTTTGGAAAACCCAATTCGCGCCCTTATCGAAGAATGGGTGTAGTGGTTACTTACGACGATAAAACGCAGGATGTGGTCGCTGTTACCAAAAGAGCTAAACATCTAGCCTCAAAAGTAAAAGTGATCTCGTAACTTGAAAAATTAACCGTATTTATGCGAACAATTTTAGCACTGATAGGTTGTATCATTTTAGCTTCCTGCGATAAAGATCGTGGAGAAGTTGCCCCGTTAGACCTCAATGGTAGCGGTAGCATTTCTGGGGTAGCTAAGCTATTTTCGGCAAATGGATTTGGTCTTAGTAGTGACGGGCTAAGGGTGAGTGTTGCTAATCTGGAAGGAACCTATAGTGCCCTTACCAATACTGATGGTTTTTACACTATTGAGAACGTACCCTATGGCATCCACGACCTCACTTATGAGAAAGAAGGTTTTGGCACTTACAAAAGAGGAGATATAGTACATGCCGAGGAAGCTACATTTATTGAAGAACGGGATTTTTTGAGTCAAAAATCAACCACAACAATAACCGCCATTCAAATTGAGACTTCTGACACGGGTTTACAAGTTTCTTACAGCACTAATCCACCAGCCAGTGATGCCACGCCTAGATTTGCGCGAATCTTTTTTCACACTTCGGCCGATGTGAGTGATACTATTCATACCGATTTTACCAATGTAATATACACCAATAGTACGCCTTTTAATGCGGTATTTACATACGACCAAATAAGACAACTGGGAATTCCCCCTGGCGCTACGGTATACGCCTTGGTTTACGGTGAGTCGTATTTTAGCAATTACTATAAAGATCCAGAATTTGGTATTGACACCTTTCCTAATCTAAATCCTAATACGGTAGCGCCGATATCTTTTGTCTTGCCTTAGTCCCTAATTAATGGTAAGGTACTACAACGCAATAAACCTTCCTGCTTTGCTATTTCGCCATAAGGCACCTCTTCTACAGTAATGTCTTGAGAACGAAGCCATGTATTTAATCTCGTAAAGTTCTTTTCTGAAATTACGACATCTGGAGCAATACTAAATACATTACTATTCATTTGATACATTTCTTCTTTAGTGATCTCAAATACGTTTTCTTTTCCAAATAAATTGACCAACCAATCATACTCTTCTTCTATTAAAAAGCCATTTTTATGTATGATGGCTTTGCCATTTCCAACGGGCTGAAAACAACAATCTAAGTGTAAGGCGTTTTCTTTGGGATCTGTATTTGATTTGCGCAATTCAAATGACACCACTTTCTTTTTAGGAAATAATTGTGCCAGATAATCTACAGCTTCTTTATTGGTACGTGCGGTGATAAATTGAGAATAATCGCTCCCCGTATAGGTTCCCACAAATAGATAGTCGTTATAAGGCATCACATCGCCGCCTTCTACATGAGCATCTTCAGGCAATCTAAAAACGTGGGTTGAAGGCACCTGATCTATAATGTATTGTATGGCTTCAATCTCGCGTTCCCTATCTGGAAGAATATTGGCCTTGATAAATTTATTATCGATTACAAATCCAATATCCCTTGAAAAAATTTGATTGTAATCCTTGATGACTTTAGGCCTAAAGACTTCGACATCATATTTTTTTAAAACGGCAGCAACAGCCTCCATTTCTTGAAGCATGTCTTTTTCTAAGGGGTAAGTACCTGCCGCTATGTGCTGGGCACTCTTGGGGTCATATGCCTCATCGAGTGAAGGGGTAGGCCCGCAACTTTCGGCGGTTCCTAAAATAACTGCGCGAAGACGAGAGGTTTCGTCTTTGATATGTAGTTTTAGCATGTGAGCAAATTACAAATTCCAATAAGTATACCCAACCTACTTTAGGTAGTTTTTTAATGACCAATTTTCTTTATTGGCAGCCAAAACTGTTCTTGCGCCTCAGGATCACAAGGCCCAAGATAATTCTCGTCCATATATTGAAATTGAGGTAAAGCCAATAATTGATACCCTGAATACGGCAACCAATTATGCATAATTACCCCTACAAAAGCCCCAAAGTCTTTGGCCATACCTATATAGGTAAATACAGCCCAAGTAGCCGAGGGTATGTGAAGGGCTTGCAAAGGCGATTCTAAAGGCTGTAGACGGTCTACAGCTACTCCAGCCCAATACTCATAAGACGTTGGAGATGTAAAAGCTGTGGTCAGAAAAGTATCGCCATAACATTGCACACTATAACTACCTGTATCACGCCTATAGGGTATTGTCTTGCGCAGCGGACCCAAACTTGACCAGAGCTGCGCCGTATCATTTGTACCAACCGAGGTCGCCTTAGAAAGCCCAACGATGGTAATGGCCTGACGCCTTACTATTTCTGGTGTTAGGTTAAGTTTTGCCCGCATACATCAAAAAAAGGAGCTCGCCATAAGACAAACCCCTTTTGTATAGTTTATAAATGGAACACTTATCTCTTATCAATTGGAACAAATGAACGAAGATTTTCTCCAACGTATACCTGACGTGGTCTTCCGATTGGTTCTTTATTTTCACGCATTTCCTTCCATTGTGCGATCCACCCTGGTAATCGTCCTAAGGCAAACATTACGGTAAACATTTCTACAGGTATATCAAGGGCACGGTAGATAATTCCAGAATAGAAATCGACATTGGGATAAAGCTTACGATCTACAAAGTATTTATCTTCTAGAGCTTCTTTCTCTAATCCTTTTGCAATATCAAGGACAGGGTCTTCTATACCCAATTGACCTAAGACATCATCGGCTGCAACTTTTATAATCTTGGCACGAGGATCAAAGTTTTTATATACACGATGCCCAAAGCCCATCAATCTAAATGGATCCTGTTTATCTTTGGCTTTAGCCATATACTTTTTGGTATCTCCACCATCTTCTTTAATTCCTTCCAGCATTTCTATTACAGCTTGATTGGCGCCCCCGTGCAAAGGACCCCAAAGTGCAGAAATACCCGCAGAGATAGAGGCAAAAAGACCAGCATGGGAAGATCCCACAATACGCACTGTGCTCGTTGAGCAATTTTGCTCATGGTCTGCATGAAGAATTAACAATTTATCAAGCGCTGCAATTACAGCCTTATCGACCTTATATTCTTCGTTGGGCTTTGCAAACATCATCTGATGCAAGTTCTCTACATAGCCAAGAGAATTGTCTCCATAGTCTAAAGGCTGGCTTTTTTTCTTGCGCATTGCCCAAGCTGCTAGTACTGGAAACTTAGCGAGCAACTTTACAATTGACTTATACATATCTTCTTCTGAGTCAACATTGACCGAAGAAGGATTAAAAGCAATCAGCGCCGAGGTTAACGCACTCAATACTCCCATAGGATGGGCCGATTTTGGAAATCCATCCAAAATCTTTTTCATATCCTCATCTACATGTGACTCCGATTTGATATCGGCATCAAACTTAGACAACTGTTCCTTAGAAGGCAATTCACCAAAAATGAGTAAATAAGCCACTTCAAGAAAATCTGCCTTCTCGGCCAATTCTTCAATAGCATAACCACGATACCTCAATATTCCTTGTTCTCCATCAAGAAAAGTAATGGCACTTTGACAAGAGCCAGTATTTTTGTATCCAGGATCGATAGTTGTCACTCCACCTGTTGAAGCGCGCAATGTCTTAATATCAATCGCTCTTTCCTTTTCGGTACCAGTTACTATTGGAAATTCATAATTATTTCCGTCTATTGTGAGGGTTGCTTTATCTGCCATTGGTTATATGTAATTTTCTGCTATTAATTCTTTTTTTAAAGGAAGGCTAAAATACGAAAAAAGCAACGATTTTTTTAACATTTGAGCCTGCTATAAGGGTTAAATAAACCCTAAAATTGATAGTAACACTCTGGGAAGAAAAGAATATTAAAAAAGGGCTTGCACCATAGCACAAACCCTTTACCCAACTTCAAAAATAAACTCTGGTTACCCAGAGTGTGTCTAAAAAAAGAGCGAGCAAATAGTACAATACCATAGACACTCGCCCTTTTACCCAACTTAAAATCATTTTACACTTGCTTATAACAGCTAATTTTAATCGCTGGGCATGAAGTCTTAAGAGCTTGGTGATTTGAAATGTATTTAAGTATCACATACTTAAATATTGAAACCAACATCAGATCACACAGTAGGTATACTCTCTCGAGACGTTCATTGCATTTGGGACTGGAAAATTACACAAAAAGAACACTTGCATGCAAAAATATATGTAATATTTTTCCTACTTCGATATATATTATTTTAATATACTGATTTTCAGTCTTTTAATATAATAAAGCTGTGTGAACTTTGGAAGAAATACCATAAATTTGATTAAATTTATCTACGTATTCGATGGCAATCGTTATAAAAATAGAGTAGATCACCTCTTAAAAACAGTATTTCATCGAGTAAAACAGTATTCATTTCAAAAAAAAACCGCCCTATAAAGGCGGATTTTTTGTTCATCTAAGTAGGGATTATATCTTAAACGCTTTTGTTTGCGGAAAATAGGCGGTAGCTCCAAGCTGTTCTTCAATACGCAACAATTGATTGTATTTGGCCATACGGTCTGAACGTGAAGCGGAGCCGGTTTTAATTTGACCTGTGTTTAGCGCTACAGCCAAGTCGGCAATAGTGTTGTCTTCTGTTTCGCCAGATCGATGAGACATTACAGAAGTGTATCCCGCATTGTGCGCCATATTTACGGCGGCTATCGTTTCGGTTAAAGTACCGATCTGATTTACCTTGATCAAAATAGAATTGGCAATATTGTTCTCAATACCCCGAGAAAGCCTCGTGACATTAGTCACAAAAAGGTCATCCCCTACAAGCTGAACCTTATCACCTATTTTTTCGGTTAAGTATTTCCAACCGTCCCAATCGTTTTCATCCATACCATCCTCGATAGAGATAATTGGATATTTCTCGGCAAGCTCGGCAAGATAATCAGCCTGTTGCTGGCTCGATCTCACTTTTCCTGTGCTTCCTTCGAACTTGGTATAATCATAGGCCCCGTCAACATAAAATTCGGCAGCGGCGCAATCTAGTGCTATCATAATTTCATCTCCCCAACTGTAGCCAGCATTCTCTACAGCGGTCTTAATTGAATCTAATGCATCTTCTGTTCCTTCCAAAGTTGGCGCAAAGCCTCCTTCATCTCCTACAGCCGTGCTTAAACCGCGATCATGAAGCACCTTTTTAAGGTGATGAAAAATTTCGGTACCCATTTTCATGGCGTGGGTAAACGTTTCGGCTTTGACGGGCATCACCATAAACTCTTGAAAAGCAATAGGAGCATCACTGTGCGAACCACCATTTATAATATTCATCATAGGTACCGGCAGTGTATTGGCACTAACCCCTCCTATATAGCGATACAGCGGAAGTTGCAATTCGGCAGCTGCTGCTTTGGCGCAAGCCAGAGAAACACCCAAAATGGCATTGGCCCCCAACTTTGATTTGTTAGGCGTACCATCAAGATCGATCATCGTTTGATCGATATAGTTTTGTTCTAATACGGAAATTCCGAGTAATTCTTGTGCAATGACACTATTGACATTATCTACCGCCTGAGCAACACCTTTTCCCATATAATCCTTACCGCCGTCTCGCAATTCTACGGCTTCGTGTTCTCCTGTTGAAGCACCTGAAGGAACAGCTGCTCTTCCCATTATACCATTTTCGGTGATTACATCTACTTCTACGGTAGGATTACCTCTAGAATCCAGTATTTGTCTTGCGTGAATGTCAATTATCATGCTCATGAGATTGTTTTTTTAAGTATATGTAAAGATAATACTTGTGAACTTTTCTTCCTCGCGAAATATGGGATAGTATCGATAACGTTTGCGAGCCTTTAGCCTGAAACATCAACAAGAGTGCTATGAGCTATAAAAAGAAGCCCCCAGATTCAGAAAGAACGGGGGCGTTAATTTAGGCAGTTACCTTTTGAATGTTGTCTATAAACTGATCAAACAAATAAGTGGCATCATTAGGTCCTGGACTCGCTTCTGGGTGATACTGCACAGAGAAACAATTTTTATCCTTTATTTTGATCCCCATGACCGTATCGTCATTGAGATGAATGTGGGTAATTTCGATATCGTCATGTGCTTCGGTCTCGCCTCTATTAATAGCAAAACCGTGATTTTGTGAGGTAATTTCTCCCTTACCTGTCACTAGATTTTTTACAGGGTGATTGATACCTCTATGACCATTGTGCATTTTGTAGGTAGAAATGCCTTTGGCTAGTGCGATGATCTGGTGTCCTAAACAAATACCAAACAAAGGCTTATCTGCCTCCATGACATCCTTAGCTACTTGAATGGCGTTTTCTAAAGGCTCAGGATCACCAGGCCCATTAGACAAGAAATAGCCATCTGGATTCCAGGCAGCCATTTCGGCATAAGATGTATCAAAAGGAAATACCTTTATATAAGCGCCTCTCTTGGCCAAATTACGTAGGATATTACGCTTAATACCAATATCCAGTGCAGCGATTTTTACCGCGGCTGATTCTTTACCAAAAAAATACGGCTCTTTGGTTGACACTTTAGAAGCCAATTCTAACCCAGTCATATCTGGCACCTCTGCCAATTGTTTCTTTAATCCGTCAATATTATTTACCTCAGTAGAAATAACGGCATTCATAGCTCCGTGATCTCTGATGTAAGCTACCAGAGCTCTAGTATCGACATCAGAAATAGCAAATAACTTGTTGCGCTCTAAAAATGAGGCTAAGGACTCTTCGGCGTCTTGTCTCGAATAGGTATAACTAAAGTTGCGACAAATAAGTCCAGAAATCTTAACGCCATCTGATTCGGTTTCGACATCGGTAGCTCCGTAATTACCGATATGGGCATTGGTGGTTACCATTAACTGACCAAAGTAAGACGGATCAGTAAAAATTTCTTGATAACCCGTCATCCCCGTATTAAAACAAACTTCACCAAAAGAAGTTCCCTCTTGATCTCCAACAGCTTTCCCGTGGAAGATGGTGCCATCGGCTAGAAGAATTAAAGCAGGGCGTTTGGTTTGATATTTCATAAGTACTGATTCCTTTTGAATGATTATTAAAAAGCCGAAAAATCTACGGCAAAAATACTTTAAAATATGTCAAAAAAAAAGGAGCAATAATGCTCCTTTTTATAATCCTTTACAGTGTCTCGTAATACCTAGCTAATTTTTGCAAATCGGCTTCTTTCTTAAAGCTCAATCTGTTCTTCTTGGCAAATGCTTCCAACTCGTCAGCCTTGTTACCCGCCAGACGCAAAACACTAGATTTTCTGAGTTTAATCTTTTTGAAAGAACGTCCCTTTTTCATGTAGTAGTTATCACGCATGATATATTTATCATTTGTTTGCACTAACATGGGATTAGGGTTGCCTTCTTTTATATCCAAGACGTAATCTTTATATATTGCAAAGTCATCAGTTTCTGCAATTACTTCAAAAACACGATACCCCCCTTCTACTGGAGAATATTCATTTTTAAAACTTCTGTTATTAATTACAATACGATCAATGTTTGTATAATCGAAAGTAAAGACAGAATCACCATTAATACGGGCTTCTACAGCATTGGTTTTGGCATTAAAATTTACACTACGCACTTTATAACGCTTGTCTTCTGAAGTTTCAATAATTGCGCTATTTCGCCAATTATCAAAGACGTAAACAGAACCTTCTATACCTCTAGGAGGATTGTAAATAACACCATTACCTCCACTAAATCCAGCGCCTTGAGCTGCTACAGTTTCTAGAGCGTTATTGGTTGGAGTGACAGCTGTTTGAGTTTGAGCACCTACTAAGGTGGCTACACTCAAGGCCGCTAATAAAAAGATCTTTTTCATATATGTGTTCTTATATTTTTATATACAGAATGACAATTACCCTGCCAAACTATTTCTCGATAGTAAAAATAAAAAAAGGGACTTACCTTTCAGTAAATCCCGATACTATTTAACCTTTTTCTAACAAGGTATTACTCTTCCTCATTAGTTGCTACTGGTGCTACAGGAGCTTCAGACTTCTTAGATCTTCCACGACGGGTCGACTTTTTCTTAGCTGGTTTTCCTGCGTTGTAAATTTCGTTGTAATCTACAAGCTCGATCATAGCCATATCAGCGTTATCTCCTAATCGGTTTCCAAGTTTGATGATACGCGTGTATCCACCTGGACGATCTCCAATCTTTGCGGCAACATCTCTAAAAAGCATTGTTACTGCATCTTTTTGACGAAGTTTAGCAAAAACCAAACGTCTGTTGTGCGTCGTATCTTCCTTTGACTTTGTAATCATCGGTTCTACAAACTGCTTTAAAGCTTTAGCCTTAGCAACTGTGGTATTGATTCTTTTATGTTCGATAAGAGAACAAGCCATATTTGCCAACATTGACTTTCTATGTGCCGTCTTTCTCCCTAAGTGATTAAATTTCTTTCCGTGTCTCATGACATTTGTGTTTTACCATCATCTTGCTCAATCCGCCTCGTGCAGAGAGCAAATTATGATGTGTTTTAAATGGGTTGTGCTACGCTTTCGCGAAAGCGTACTAGTCTTTATCTAATTTGTACTTTGCAAGATCCATCCCGAAGTTTAGACCCTTTACATTGACAAGCTCTTCCAACTCGGTAAGTGATTTTTTACCAAAGTTTCTAAACTTCATCAAATCGTTCTTGTTATATGAAACAAGATCTCCTAATGTTTCTACCTCGGCTGCTTTTAAACAATTTAATGCACGTACCGAAAGATCCATATCGATCAATTTGGTCTTTAACAGCTGACGCATGTGAAGAGACTCTTCATCATAGGTTTCTGTCTGTGCAATCTCATCGGCCTCTAAAGTGATGCGCTCGTCAGAGAACAACATAAAGTGGTGAATCAAGGTTTTGGCCGCTTCAGTAAGCGCATCTTTAGGATGAATTGAACCATCTGTGCTGATTTCAAAAACTAATTTTTCATAATCAGTCTTTTGCTCAACACGGTAGTTCTCAATACTGTATTTTACGTTTCTTATGGGCGTGTAAATAGAATCAGTAAAGATAGTACCTAGTGGTGCATTAGATTTCTTATTCTCTTCTGCAGGCACATAACCTCTTCCCTTTTCTATAGTGATCTCCATGTTCAAATTCACTTTCTTGTCCATATTAGCCACGACTAAGTCAGGGTTTAATACTTGGAATCCAGAAATGAATTTTTGGAAATCTCCAGCAGTCAATTGTTCGATACCAGAAAGAGAAATCGTAACCGTTTCGTTATCGATCTCTTCAATTTGTCTCTTAAAACGGATCTGCTTTAAGTTTAGGATGATTTCTGTTACATCCTCAACTACACCAGCCATTGTAGAAAACTCGTGATCCACACCTTCTATACGTACTGATGTGATTGCGAAACCTTCTAATGACGAAAGTAATACTCGTCTTAGTGCGTTCCCAACAGTTAACCCATAACCAGGTTCTAAAGGTCTGAATTCGAATTTGCCTTCAAAATCAGTAGAGTCAATCATAATGACTTTATCCGGCTTCTGGAAATTTAATATTGCCATATCGTGTTTTCTAGCTTTGGTTAATATTATTTAGAGTATAATTCGACGATGAACTGCTCGTTGATGTTTTCAGGAATCTGAATACGTTGAGGAACAGATACGAACGTACCCTCTTTTTTGTCGTTATTCCAAGTGATCCACTCATATACATGCGACGCATTTTGAAGTGAATTGCTTATGGCTTCTAACGATTTTGATTTTTCTCTTACAGCAACTACATCACCAGGTTGTACTTGGTAAGATGGTATGTTTACCAAACTTCCGTTTACGGTGATGTGACGGTGAGAAACCAACTGACGTGCACCTCTACGCGAAGGAGAAATTCCCATTCGGTAAACTACATTATCAAGACGGCTCTCACACAATTGAAGTAATACTTCACCTGTAATTCCGGTAGAGCGATTTGCTTTCCCGTATAGGTTTCTGAACTGACGTTCAAGAATACCATAAGTATATTTTGCTTTTTGTTTTTCGGCTAACTGTACAGCGTATTCAGATTTTTTTCCTCTACGTCTGTTGTTACCATGTTGTCCTGGAGGATAATTTCTTTTTTCAAAAGATTTATCTTCTCCAAAGATCGCTTCTCCAAATTTACGAGCGATTCTAGTTTTGGGACCAGTATATCTTGCCATTTCTTAGTTGTTTGATGAAGGGCGGTAGGAATTAAGGTCAATCCTTCGCAAACCGAGCTCCCCTCTGATATTAATACTATTATTACTTAAACGCGACGTCTTTTTGGAGGACGACATCCATTGTGTGGCATTGGCGTAACATCGATAATCTCTGTTACTTCCACACCGTTATTATGTATAGCTCTGATTGCAGACTCACGCCCATTACCAGGACCTTTTACATAAACTTTTACTTTGCGCAAACCAGCTTCATGTGCAACTTTTACACAATCTTCGGCAGCTACCTGAGCAGCGTAAGGTGTATTTTTCTTAGATCCTCTAAAACCCATTTTACCGGCAGAAGACCAAGAGATTACATCTCCTTTTTTATTGGTTAACGAAATAAGTAAATTATTAAAAGAGGCAGAGATATGTGCTTCTCCAACAGCTTCTACAACTACCTTACGTTTCTTTGAACTTTGCTTTGCCATTCTTACTTATTATTTAGTTGCCTTCTTCTTGTTTGCAACAGTTTTACGCTTCCCTTTTCTGGTACGAGAGTTGTTCTTGGTACGCTGTCCACGAAGTGGAAGACCTACACGGTGACGAATACCTCTGTAACATCCGATATCCATAAGACGTTTGATGTTCAATTGAACTTCACTACGAAGCTCTCCTTCGATAGTATACGATCCTACAGCTTCACGAATACGTCCGATTTCATCATCGTCCCAATCTGAAACTTTTTTTGACTCATCTACTTTGGCTGTTGCCAAAATTTCCTGAGCTCTACTCTTTCCGATTCCAAAGATGTACGTTAATGCAATTACACCTCTCTTTTGTTTTGGGATATCTATCCCTGCAATTCTAGCCATAACTATTAACCTTGTCTTTGTTTAAACCTAGGGTTCTTTTTGTTAATTACGTATAATCTGCCCTTGCGACGAACAATCTTGCAATCGGCACTTCTTTTCTTAATTGACGCTCTTACTTTCATATCAAGCTTTTTAACTTTTAGTATCTATAAGTTATGCGAGCCTTCGTTAAATCGTAAGGACTCATTTCTAATTTGACTTTATCTCCAGGTAACAACTTAATGTAATGCATACGCATCTTCCCTGAGATATGTGCAGTCACTACGTGACCGTTTTCTAATTCCACTCTAAACATTGCGTTAGACAATGCTTCGATTATGGATCCATCTTGTTCTATTGCTGGTTGCTTTGCCATTATGCTACAGCTTTACGGTTTTTACCTGATTTCATTAGACCATCATAGTGTCTGTTTAACAAGTAAGAATTTACCTGTTGCATTGTGTCAATAGCCACCCCTACCATAATTAGTAATGATGTACCACCATAGAACAATGCCCATCCTTGTGTCATTCCTAAAACATTGTAGGCAATAGCAGGGAACACCGCTATCATCGCAAGAAATACAGAACCAGGTAAGGTTATCTGAGACATAATTTTGTCTAGATATTCAGCCGTTTCAGTACCAGGTCTAATTCCTGCAATAAAACCACCACTACGCTTAAGGTCATCTGCCATTTTATTGGTAGGTACCGTAATTGCAGTGTAGAAATAGGTAAACACAATAATTAATAGTCCAAATACAATGTTGTACCATAACCCGAACATAGAATTACCTCCGAAATTATTGACCAACCATGTACCCACACCAGTATCTTTAAGCATATCGGTATCGCCTATCAATCCGGGTACAAACATGATTGCTTGCGCGAAAATGATCGGCATTACCCCTGAAGCGTTTAACTTCAAAGGAATGTATTGACGATTACCAAATACGTTTTTCTCATATCCTCCAGATGCTGTTCTTCTCGCATAAGACACTTGAATTTGGCGCACAGCCATGACAAGTAGAATACTTAAGAGAATAATCACAAACCAGATTACGATTTCGATTAAGATAAGGATCAAACCACCGTTAGACTCGGTTACACGAGCTGTCCATTCTTGCAAGAATGACGTTGGCAAGGTTGCGATGATCCCAACCATAATTAATAATGAAATTCCGTTTCCAATACCTTTATCAGTAATTTTTTCACCTAACCACATGGCAAATACACACCCAGTTACTAGAATTAATACAGACGAGATATAAAAAGCAGGTGTCAACCCTAATACAAAAGCATCAGTACCTCCCATTAATGAAGGCAGCGCTGCTAGGTAACTTGGCGCTTGCAACAAACAAATACCGATGGTTAACCAACGTGTAATTTGATTGAGTTTACGACGTCCACTCTCTCCTTCCTTCTGTAATTTCTGAAGGTATGGTATAGCTATACCCATTAATTGCACAACAATCGAGGCAGATATATAGGGCATAATACCTAAAGCAAATACAGAGGCATTAGAAAATGCTCCTCCTGTAAAGGCCGACAGCAAGCCTAGAAGACCCCCGTCAGTACTATCTCTTAAACCAGCCAATTGTGATGCATCAATACCAGGTAGTACTACCTGTGCACCAAAACGGTAAACTAAAAGAAGTGTGAGGGTGAGAATAATTCTATTCTTTAGCTCATCAATCTTCCAAATATTACTAATAGTATCTAAAAATTTCATGCTTGATTGATATTATAAAGTTACAGCTTCACCTCCAGCAGCTTCGATCGCTTTCTTGGCAGTGGCCGTAAATTTATGAGCAGAGACCTTGATCTTTGCTTTTAATTCACCACGACCTAATATTTTTACTAGATCATTTTTACCTACCAAACGATTTTCAATCAACGCGTCAAGAGTAACCTCATTTTCAAGTCTTCCAGCATCTACATATTCTTGAAGTGTATCTAAATTTACACCAGCATACTCCTTGCGGTTAATGTTGGTAAATCCAAACTTAGGTACGCGACGTTGAAGTGGCATTTGACCTCCTTCAAAACCGATTTTCTTAGAATATCCAGAACGTGACTTTTGTCCTTTATGACCACGGCCAGCAGTTCCTCCGTTTCCGGTTGCTTCACCGCGTCCTTTACGACTATCGTTCTTTTTAACAGCACCTTTTGCAGGTCTTAAGTTATTTAAGTTCATCTTTCTAATTGTTTAAGCTTCCTCTACAGAAACTAAATGACTTACTTTACGAATCATCCCAAGGATGTTAGGCGTATTTTCATGCTCTTTTACTTGGCCTATTTTTCGTAGTCCAAGAGCCTCAAGGGTTCTCTTTTGGTTTTGAGTGCGATTGATCGCGCTCTTTACCTTTGTTACTTTAATCTTTGCCATTTTTCCTTGATTTATCCTTTGAATAATTTATTTAAAGAAATACCTCTTTGCTTCGCTACTTGCTCTGCACTTCTTAAACGAAGTAAAGCATCAAAAGTAGCCTTGACAACATTGTGAGGGTTAGACGATCCTTGATTCTTAGAAAGTACATCATGCACCCCTACAGATTCAAGTACCGCACGGATCGCACCACCAGCAATTACTCCTGTACCCGCTGCTGCAGGTAACAATAATACTCGGGCTCCGCCGTATTTTCCTTTTTGCTCATGAGGGATAGTCCCTTTGGTCAATGGAATACGTACTAAATTTTTCTTAGCATCTTCAACCGCCTTAGCAATTGCCGACGCTACTTCTTTAGATTTACCAAGACCTTGTCCTACTACTCCGTTCTCATCACCTACAACCACGATCGCAGAAAATCCAAAGGCTCTACCTCCTTTTGTTACTTTAGTAACACGTTGAACACCTACTAAACGATCTTTTAAATCAAGACCACTAGGCTTTACCAACTCTACATTTTTATAATTCTGATACATAATTTCTTAGAATTTTAGACCGCCTTCTCTTGCGCCTTCTGCTAGTTGTTTAACTCTTCCGTGATACAAGTATCCTCCTCTGTCAAAAACGACAGCTTCAACACCTGCTTTTGTTGCTTTCTCTGCGACAGCTTTTCCTACTAATTTAGCAGTTTCACCTTTGCTTGTTTTCGCAGCAGCGATATCCTTGTCACGAGAAGATGCTGCTGTAATCGTATTGCCAGAGGCATCGTCGATTAACTGAGCATATATCTCTTTATTACTTCTAAATACACAGAGTCTTGGGCGCTCTGCAGTTCCAGAAATAGTCTTACGAATTCGCAAATGAATTCTATTTCTTTTTTCACTTTTTGATAATGCCATAACGCTATGTATTATGCAGATTTACCTGCTTTTCTTCTAATAATTTCACCAACAAACTTAATACCCTTTCCTTTGTAAGGCTCTGGCTTGCGGAAGCCACGTATTTTTGCGGCAACTTGACCAACGAGTTGTTTGTCGTGTGAAGTCAACTTAACAATTGGATTCTTCCCTTTTTCTGATACAGTTTCCACTTTTACCTCTGGAGCTACCTCCAAAACAATGTTGTGAGAAAACCCGATAGCCAAATCTAACTTTTGACCTTGATTACTTGCACGGTATCCTACCCCAACAAGCTCTAATTCTTTAGACCATCCTTTAGATACTCCCTCGATCATGTTAAAGATCAACGCACGGTATAACCCGTGTTTTGCTCTTATGTCTTTCTTATCAGAACCACGTTCAAGAGTAATTGTGTTATCTTCTATCTTGATATCGATATCAGAAAACTCTTGCGTCAGTTCTCCTAATTTTCCTTTTGCAGTTACAACACCATCTGCTACTTCAACAGTAACGCCATCTGGAATTGTAATTGGACTTTTTCCTATTCTTGACATCTCTTCGTCTTTTTATCTAATTAGTAAACGTAGCAAAGTACTTCACCACCTACATTGTGCTGTTGCGCCTGCTTTCCTGTCATTACACCTCTAGAGGTAGAAATGATGGCAATTCCTAATCCATTAAGGATTCTTGGCACTTCAGATGAAGAGGCATACTTACGTAAACCTGGTTTACTGATTCTTTGAATATCTCTTATTACAGATTCTTTTGTAAGAGTATCGTACTTCAAAGCGATTTTGATTACGCCTTGGGTTTTGTTCTCTTCGAATTTGTAACTTAAAATGTAACCTTGATCGAACAAGATTTTGGTCATCTCCCTTTTAAGGTTAGATGCCGGGATCTCAACAACTCTGTGATTGGCCGCTGATGCATTTCTAATACGAGTTAGAAAATCTGCAATTGGATCTGTATTCATTTATTAAAATTTGCGGTAATGGTTTTCCTTGGCCTTTGCCGTAGAACCTTCTACCAGTTAAAAATTGGACTACCAGCTTGCCTTCTTGACACCTGGTATCAATCCTTGATTTGCCATTTGACGGAACATCACACGTGAAATTCCAAATTGTCTCATGTATCCCTTAGGACGACCAGTCAATTTGCAACGGTTGTGTTGACGTATAGGTGAGGCATTCTTTGGTAGCTTTTGTAATGCTTCATAATCGCCAGCTTCTTTTAAAGCTTTGCGCTTTTCAGCATATTTAGCAACCGTTTTTGCTCTTTTCACCTCACGGGCTTTCATTGATTCTTTAGCCATAATTAATTCTTTTTAAAAGGTAATCCTAACTCACTTAATAAAGACTTGGCTTCCTTATCTGTAGTTGCCGAAGTTTCAAAAGTAATATTCATACCCTCAATTTTCTTAATACGATCGATATTGATCTCAGGAAAGATGATTTGCTCAGTAACTCCCATATTGTAGTTACCTCTACCGTCAAAACCTGTGGCTTCGATTCCGTTGAAATCTCTTACACGTGGTAGAGCAGAAGTCACCAAACGATCAAGGAATTCGTACATACGCTCTCCGCGTAATGTAACTTTGGCCCCGATAGGCATTCCCTTTCTCAATTTAAATGAGGCAACATCTTTCTTTGACATTGTAGTTACAGCGTGTTGTCCAGTAATCAAAGACAACTCTTCGGCTGCATTTTCTACTAACTTCTTGTCTGCAACAGCAGCACCAACACCACGAGATACTACGATCTTGTTCAATTTAGGAACCTGCATTACATTTTTGTAACCGAACTCTTCTGAAAGTGCAGCGACGATGCGGTCCTTATATTCTTGTTTTAATCTTGGAATATATGCCATGACTATACTATTTCGTTTGTTGTTTTTGCAAAACGAACCTTTTTATCTCCTTCCATGCGGTACCCTACACGTGTAGCTTTACCATTTCCATCAATTAATGATAGGTTTGAAATTTGAATAGGTGCTTCTTTTTCCTTTATTCCACCTTGAGGATTTGCGGCGCTCGGCTTTTCGTGCTTCTTCACCATGTTGATACCCTCAACGATTGCTTTATTCTTTTCAACAAGTACTTTAACTACCTTGCCCTCTTGACCTTTATGGTCTCCAGCAACAACGCGTACAGTATCTCCTGATTTTATTCTAAGCTTTGTCATCTTATAATGTATTAAAGCACTTCAGGTGCTAATGATACAATCTTCATGAACTGTTTATCACGAAGCTCTCTCGCTACAGGGCCAAAAACACGAGTACCTCGCATTTCGCCTTGAGCGTTTAAAAGAACACAAGCATTGTCATCAAAACGGATATAAGATCCATCAGGGCGACGTACTTCTTTTTTGGTACGTACAACAACTGCTGTAGACACCGCTCCTTTTTTGACCTGCCCGTTAGGGGTACAGTCTTTAACAGAAACGACAATTTTGTCTCCTACAGAAGCATATCTTCTTCCAGTACCTCCTAATACACGAATTGTCAAAACTTCTTTTGCACCGGTATTATCTGCTACTCTTAATCTTGATTCTTGCTGTAACATATTACTTAGCTCTTTCTATGATTTCTACTAGTCTCCAACACTTTGACTTACTCAATGGTCGCGTCTCCATGATACGCACAGTATCACCTTCGTTACAATCATTGTTTTCATCGTGTGCTACGTATTTCTTCGTTTTCAAAACGAACTTTCCATACATAGGGTGCTTTACCTTTTTTACTTCAGAAACCACAATAGACTTCTGCATTTTACTACTGGTAACAGTACCGATACGTTCTTTTCTTAAATTTCTTTTTTCCATCTTACGCAGAGTTATTGTAATTCTCTTTTAGTTAATTCAGTAGCAAGTCTAGCAACAGTACGTCGTAAACCGCGTAACTGAATAGGATTTTCTAATGGAGATATCGTGTGTGCCATTTTGAGATCGGTATACGCTCTCTTAGCCTTCACAAGCTCTTCTTGTAATTCTGCTACAGATAATCCTTTTACCTCTGATTGTTTCATTGTATTCAATTTTATTCAGCTGAAAAATCTCTAGCTACGATATACTTAGTTCTCACAGGAAGCTTTTGTGCAGCTAATCGAAGTGCTTCTTTTGCCACTGGCTCAGGCACACCACCCAGTTCGAATAAAATTCTTCCTGGCTTTACTACTGCCGCCCAATACTCTACCGCACCTTTACCTTTACCCATACGTACCTCTAGAGGCTTCTTAGTAATAGGCTTGTCTGGGAAAATTTTAATCCATAAGGTTCCTTCCCTTTTCATGTAACGTGTTGCGGCGATACGAGCTGCTTCTATCTGTCTTGCAGTAACAAAACTAGAGTCGAGTGATTTGATTCCGAACGTCCCGTTAGAAAGCGTGTGCCCTCTGTGAGAAAGTCCTTTCATACGACCTTTTTGTTGCTTGCGAAATTTTGTTTTTCTAGGCTGTAACATTTTCTTTGTTGTCTTTTAAAAAATTACTTTCTTCTTCTTGGACCTCTGTTGTCTTTACGACCAGGACCTCCTTTTGATTTGTTTTTAGCCAAACCAACTAAAGGAGAAAGCTCTCTTTTGCCATATACTTCACCTTTCATGATCCACACTTTGATTCCCAATCTACCATAAGTAGTATGAGCTTCTACTAGCGCATAATCAATATCGGCTCTAAATGTCGATAAAGGAATTCTTCCATCTTTATAAGACTCAGAACGCGCCATTTCAGCACCGTTCAAACGTCCAGAAATCTGGATTTTTATACCCTCAGAGTTCATACGCATTGCAGCCGCAATAGCCATCTTAATTGCACGACGGTAAGAGATACGATTCTCTATCTGTCTTGCGATACTTTGGCCTACCAGAAAGGCATCTAATTCTGGGCGCTTGATCTCGTGAATATTTAATTGAACTTCTTTATCTGTAATCTTCTTAAGCTCCTCTTTTAACTTGTCTACCTCTTGACCACCTTTCCCGATAATAATTCCAGGACGAGCAGTAGTGATAGTAACGGTTACAAGTTTAAGGGTACGCTCAATAATTACACGTGACACACTAGCTTTACTTAAACGAGCGTGAATGTAACGTCTAATCTTATCGTCTTCGGCAAGTTTATCACCGTAGTCGTTACCACCGTACCAGTTAGATTCCCATCCTCTGATAATACCTAGGCGATTTCCGATTGGATTTGTCTTCTGTCCCATTTACTAGTTGCTTTGTGTGTTATCGTTTGCACCAAGCACGACTGTTACGTGATTGCTGCGTTTTCTTATTCTGTGAGCACGACCTTGTGGTGCCGGACGAAGTCTTTTTAACATCGCTCCACTATCCACTTTGATCTCTTTGATAAATAAATCGGCATCCTCTATACTCGCGTCTTCGTTTTTTGACTCCCAGTTTGCAATTGCAGACAAGACCAATTTCTCAACACGACGTGATGCTTCTTTATTACTAAATTTCAATAAATGAAGCGCTCTCTCTACTTTCTCACCACGAATCATATCTGCTACTAAACGCATTTTACGCGGTGAAGTAGGGCAGTTATTCAATTTTGCGAAAGCTATTTGCTTGTTTGCAGCTTTGCGTTGCTCTGCTGCTTCTCTTTTACGAACTCCCATTGCTTCAATTATTTTTTACCTTTATTTTTCTTATCGGTGCCATGACCACGGTAAGAACGCGTTGGAGAAAACTCTCCTAATTTGTGTCCTACCATGTTTTCGGTTACATAAACCGGTACAAACTGACGTCCGTTGTGAACTGCGATTGTTTGCCCTACAAAATCAGGGGTAATCATTGAAGCTCTAGACCAAGTTTTAATAACGGTCTTTTTGTTTGCTTCAACATTAGCAGTTACTTTTCTCTCTAACTTATAGTGAACGTAAGGTCCTTTTTTTAATGAACGTGCCATATCTTATTATTTCTTTCTACGTTCTACAATATATTTGTTACTCGCTTTCGTCTTAGAACGGGTTCTGTAACCTTTAGCAGGCACACCGTTTCTATTACGAGGATGTCCTCCAGAAGACTTACCTTCTCCACCTCCCATTGGGTGATCGACAGGGTTCATTACTACTGGACGTACTCTTGGGCGACGACCCAACCATCTGCTACGACCGGCTTTACCAGACACCAATAATTGATGATCACTGTTAGAAACCGCTCCAATGGTAGCCATACAGGCCGCCAATACCAAACGAGTTTCTCCAGATGGTAATTTAACCGTTGCAAACTTTCCGTCACGTGCCATCAACTGTGCAAAAGCACCAGCCGAACGCGCCATAACAGCGCCCTGACCTGGACGTAGTTCGATACAAGAGATTATGGTACCCAATGGAATATCAGCAAGCGGCATAGCGTTTCCGATATCTGGAGCAACTCCCGATCCTGAAACGATATTTTGACCCACCTGTAGCCCATTTTGCGCGATCACATAACGCTTCTCACCATCTTGGTAATTAAGCAATGCGATAAACGCTGTTCTATTTGGATCGTACTCGATAGAAGCAACCGTAGCAGGAATTCCTTCCTTATTACGCTTGAAATCGATTATACGATACCTTTTTTTATGCCCTCCACCTACTTGGCGAATGGTCATTTTTCCTGTGTTATTTCTACCACCAGAGCGTTTTTTCGGAGCCAATAGGCTTTTTTCCGGCTTGTCAGTTGTAATCTGGTCGAAACCATTTACAACTCTAAATCGCTGCCCTGGAGTGATAGGTTTTAATTTTCTTACTGACATTTGTTAGAATTAAATGTTGTTATAAAAATCTATTGTATCACCTTCCGCCAACTGTACAATCGCTTTTTTAACAGCGTTTGTTTTACCAGTTACGACCCCAGTTTTCGTATAACGAGACTTGCGATCTGGACGAACATTCATTGTGCGAACTTTCTCAACTGAAACACCATAAGCAGCTTCAACTGCTTTCTTAATTTCAACCTTATTCGTTCTAGGATCTACCTCAAAGGTATAGCGGTTGTTTAACTCACTATCTGCGGTAGCCTTTTCTGTAATAACGGGTTTTATTAAAATACTCATGATGTCTTATTTTGATAAATTTGACTCCACACCTTCTAAAGACCCTTCCAAGAATACAACGTTATTAGCGTTTAATATCTTGTAAGTACTTAATTCTGAGCTAGTTACAACTTCAGACGTCTTCAAATTGCGTGACGACAAATATACGTTATTATTTGACTCTCCCAACACTATCAAAGATTTTTTATTCTCAAGACCTAAGGCCTTTAAAACATTCATAAAATCTTTGGTCTTTGGTGCTTCAAATTCAAAGTTCTCAACTACTGTAATTGCATTGTCATTTGCCTTCATTGTAAGGGCAGAACGACGTGCCAAACGCTTTAATCCTTTGTTGAGTTTAAAAGAGTAGTTTCTAGGTCTTGGACCAAACATTCTACCACCTCCTTTAAAAATACCTGACTTGATGCTACCTGCACGTGCGGTACCAGTTCCTTTTTGTTTTTTGATCTTACGAGTTGATCCCGCAATCTCAGCTCTCTCTTTTGCCTTATGCGTTCCTTGACGTTGATTAGCAAGATATTGCTTCACATCGAGGTATACTGCATGATTATTAGGCTCAATCGCAAAAACAGCATCAGAAAGGTCTGCCTTTCTACCTGTTTCTTTTCCGTTGATATCTACTACTGCTACCTTCATTACTTCTGAATAGTTACATAAGCGTTTTTATGACCAGGAACACAGCCCTTAACCACAAGTAGGTTCTTATCAGCCACTACTTTTAACACTTTTAAATTTTGAACTTTAACTTGGTCACCACCCATTCTTCCAGCCATGCGCATTCCTTTGAATACACGTGCAGGATAAGATGCTGCTCCGATAGATCCCGGTGCTCTTAGACGGTTGTGTTGCCCGTGAGTTGCCTGTCCTACTCCAGCAAATCCATGACGTTTTACAACACCTTGGAATCCTTTTCCTTTTGTAGTTCCAGATACATCCACAAACTCACCCTCTACAAAGTGATCTACAGTGATTGAATCACCTAATTTAAACTCTCCTTCAAATCCTTGGAACTCGACAACTTTGCGTTTGGCAACAGTTCCTGCTTTTTTGGCGTGGCCATCAGCAGCTTTGTTTGCCTTTTTCGCGTCATCGAAACCAAGTTGAAGGGCTTCATACCCGTCAGTTTCTTTGGTTCTGACTTGGGTAACTACGCAGGGACCTGCTTCAATCACGGTACATGGAATGTTTTTTCCATTCTCGTCAAAGATGCTGGTCATACCTACTTTCTTTCCGATTAACCCAGACATATTTATATAATTATTAATTAAAAAATTCTATTAAAAAAACAAGGCCGAACACTTTCGACCTTGAATGTGTTTTTCCGTTTTTCCTTCGCTCGCAGCTCGGGACATTTTATTCCTAGAAAACAGGAAACTCTTTAGCCTAAGACTAAAAGTGGTTGGTGTTGCGCTTTCGCGAAAGCGCTACCTATCACACCTTGATCTCTACTTCTACTCCAGATGGCAACTCTAACTTCATCAAGGCGTCTATCGTCTTTGAAGATGAAGAGTAAATGTCGAGTAAGCGCTTGTAAGAGCTAAGCTCAAATTGCTCACGTGACTTTTTGTTTACGTGTGGAGAACGAAGTACGGTAAAGATTTTCTTGTGAGTAGGAAGTGGGATTGGCCCAGTTACTACAGCACCTGTTGTCTTCACAGTCTTTACGATTTTCTCGGCAGACTTATCTACCAAATTGTGATCGTAAGATTTTAATTTGATTCTAATTTTTTGACTCATTTCAGTAGTAATTAAGCGTTTGTTCCTTTAGATGCTGCGATCACTTCTTCTGATATGTTAGAAGGTGTCTCGGCATAGTGAGAAAATTCCATAGTTGACGTTGCACGACCTGATGATAAGGTTCTCAATGTAGTTACATAACCAAACATTTCAGAAAGTGGCACCGTTGCTTTTACCGTTTTGGCTCCAGCACGATCACCCATATCACTTACCTGACCACGACGACGGTTCAAGTCTCCTACGATATCTCCCATATTTTCTTCAGGAGTAATTACCTCTAGTTTCATGATAGGCTCCATAATCACCGCCTTAGCAGCTTTTGCAGCATTCTTGAATCCTAGTTTTGCAGCGAGTTCGAATGACAACTGATCAGAATCCACATCGTGGTAAGATCCGTCTGTCAAGGTTACTTTCATTGCATCTACTTCATATCCAGCTAATGGCCCATTGACCATTGCCATCTTAAACCCTTTTTCTACAGAAGGAATAAATTCTTTAGGAACGTTACCACCCTTGATTTCTGAAACGAACTCAAGACCTACTTTTCCTTCTTCTGCTGGTTCTAGTGTAAAGACGATATCGGCAAATTTACCACGTCCACCAGATTGCTTTTTATAAGTTTCTCTGTGCTGAGCGCGTTGTGTAATTGCCTCTTTGTACTCAACCTGTGGTTGACCCTGGCTCACCTCTACTTTAAATTCTCTTCTCAATCGATCTACGATGATATCCAAGTGAAGCTCTCCCATTCCAGAAATAATAGTCTGTCCTGAAGCCTCATCTGTTTTTACTTGGAAGGTTGGATCTTCTTCGGCTAACTTAGCCAAAGCCATACCCAATTTATCAACATCGGCCTTTGTTTTAGGCTCGACTGCAATACCGATTACCGGATCTGGGAAATCCATACTCTCCAAGATAAGCGGGTGCTTCTCATCGGTCATGGTATCTCCAGTTTTGATATCCTTAAATCCTACTGCAGCTCCAATATCTCCCGCTTCGATAAAATCGATCGCATTTTGTTTGTTAGAGTGCATTTGGTAGATACGAGAAATACGCTCTTTTTTACCTGAACGGTTATTCAAGATGTATGACCCTGCATCCAAACGACCAGAATAGGCACGGAAGAATGCTAAACGACCTACAAAAGGATCGGTAGCAATCTTAAATGCTAAAGCAGCGAAAGGCTCCTTTACATCTGGACGACGTAATTCTTCTTCTTCGGTATCAGGATTCACCCCAACGATACCGTCTTTGTCTGTTGGAGAAGGCAAGTAACGACATACAGCATCCAATAAGAATTGAACCCCTTTGTTTTTAAATGCAGATCCACAGATCATAGGAATGATAGACATATCCATCACAGCGGCACGAAGCGCAGCATGCACTTCTTCTTCTGTAATAGAATCTTCATCTTCCATGTATTTTTCAAGCAAGTTCTCATCATAAGCTGCCACCTCTTCGATAAGCAACCCACGGTATTTACGAGCTTCCTCTTTCATATCTTCAGGGATATCTACTACGTCAAAAGTAGCGCCCTGAGTTTCATCATGCCATACAATAGCACGGTTCTTTACAAGATCAACGATACCCTTAAAGTCTGCCTCGTCACCAATGTTCAAAACAATAGGCACTGCGTTAGACTTCAACATATCTTTCACTTGCTGGCACACTGCCAAGAAGTTAGAACCTTGACGGTCCATCTTGTTTACAAACCCGATACGTGGCACTTTGTAGTTGTCGGCAAGTCTCCAGTTTGTCTCAGACTGTGGCTCAACACCATCTACTGCACTAAACAAGAATACCAACCCATCCAATACACGTAATGAACGATTTACCTCTACGGTAAAATCAACGTGGCCCGGAGTATCGATGATATTGAAGTGATAATCTTTTGTTTCTGGAGTTGGCTGGGCATTTTCCATTGGGAACTTCCAAGTACAAGTAGTTGCCGCAGAAGTAATTGTAATCCCGCGCTCTTGCTCTTGCTCCATCCAGTCCATCGTGGCAGCACCATCGTGAACTTCTCCAATTTTATGGCTTACCCCTGTATAATAAAGGATACGCTCTGTCGTAGTGGTTTTTCCTGCATCAATGTGAGCAGCAATACCAATATTTCTAGTGAATTTTAAATTTCTTGCCATTTCTTAGAATCTAAAGTGTGAAAATGCTTTGTTTGCTTCTGCCATTTTGTGTGTATCCACACGTTTTTTAACAGCAGCACCTTCTTCTTTTGCAGCAGCGAGAATCTCAGAAGCTAATTTCTGAGCCATAGATTTCTCATTGCGTTTTCTCGCATAACCAATCAACCACTTCATCGCCGTTGAGATCTTGCGATCTGGACGAATCTGCATTGGGATTTGAAAGGTTGCACCACCCACACGACGACTACGTACTTCTACGTGAGGCATCACATTAGATAAGGCGTCTTTCCACAACTCTAAAGCTGTTTTTTCTTCGTTGGTGTTTTTTTCGTCTACGATATCAATCGCATCGTAAAAAACTTTAAAAGCTGTCGATTTTTTACCATCCCACATCATCATGTTGACAAAACGAGTCACCAACTGATCGTTGAATCTTGGATCTGGCAAAATCGGTCTTTTTTTGGCCTGTCTTTTTCTCATTACTTCTCTTTAAAAGTGTTGTTGATTACTTTTTAGGGCGTTTTGCACCGTACTTAGATCGACGTTGTGTTCTTCCAGCTACCCCTGCGGTATCTAAAGCTCCACGAACGATGTGATATCTAACTCCTGGCAAATCCTTCACCCTTCCGCCTCTAACTAATACTATCGAGTGCTCCTGTAAATTGTGTCCTTCTCCTCCGATGTATGCATTCACCTCTTTACCATTTGTTAAACGAACACGCGCAACTTTACGCATAGCCGAGTTTGGTTTCTTAGGTGTAGTCGTGTAAACACGAGTACATACGCCGCGGCGTTGTGGGCACGAATCTAAAGCAGCCGATTTACTCTTCTTAGTTATTTTGGCTCTTCCTTTTCGTACTAATTGTGAAATTGTTGGCATAATTTCTTCTACCTAAAATTTGTTAAAATTTATATAACCCCTTTTCTAAGGGCTTGCAAAGGTAGAAATATTTTTACAGTATTCAAATCATAAGTACTTTATTTTCTGAGAGATTTGACAAATACAAAGATAATCATACGCAAAGCGACAAGAATCCGTTAGATTTACATAAAAAACAGATCCGGTTGCGCAGTATTTTCTTAACACTTTTTGTCCTTATTATATATACAACAAATACGCAAGGGGTATATGGGCAAGAAATTACTCTTAGTATTCAGGGAGAAAACCAGGTTGCTACTCACCGCATCGACAGCATTGGCTACAACCCCAAACACTCATCTTTTCAAAGCGCCGATAGTGTCATCACACAGACCAAAAAATCTTTTCGGGCCCTGGGTTATTTTTCTGCCCGAGAAACCTCACGCGAGCAAAAGGGTGACAGCCTTAATATTGAGTTAGCCTTGGGCAACTATTACAAAAACATTCAATTACACATCTCACCCAACAGCTCCCTACCCACTTATTTAAAACAACTTGCGATCCCGATACGCAACGATAGTATTGTGGTTACTCCCGCTTTCGCGAAAGCGTTATTAGAAAAACTCACCCAGCAAGCCGCAGACTCGGGCAAACCCTTTACGAGCTTTCAACTCAAAAATCTAACCCCAATTTCGAACACCACAGTAAGTGGCAATCTAGTGATCACCGAAGATGCCACGCGTTATTTAAACGCTATCATTATTGAGGGATATCCCAAAATGCCTCAAGCCTTTATCAAACGCTATGCGGGATTGAAAAAAAATCGCATTTTTAACAGCTCACAGGTACAACAGCAACAAGATGCTCTAGATGCCTTGCCCTTTGTGTCTATAAAAAAGGACACCGAGATTCAATTTACACGAGACAGCACCAACCTCTATCTGTATCTCAATAAACAATCTGCCAATCGCTTTGACGGCTTTTTGGGTTTTGCCAGTGATCCTGAAACCAACGAATTGCAACTAGACGGTTATTTGGATTTGGCTCTGGTCAATAATCTCAATTATGGCGAATCTCTTTTTTTAAATTATAAAAGTGACGGTGACGACCAGCAGCAACTGCGTATAAAAACAGAATTACCCTATTTATTTGGGAGTCCTTTGGGCGCCAGCGCCGAGCTTTACCTCTTTAGAAAAGACACCACCTTTTCTGAAACTACCCAACAAG